>NZ_CP069396.1:6114663-6423329 GCF_016887565.1 Archangium violaceum | reverse complement strand
CTCCAGTTCAGCCGGGTGATCGGCTACCGGTTCTGGGAGTGCGTGGACCGCTGCAACCTGGCGCTGCTGCACTATTTCCAGGGGCATGCCTCGTCCGCGCTGGAGCTGGCCGATCAGGCGCTGCGGATCGGCCAGGATATCGGCAGCACCCGGTACCAGGGGTTCGCGTGGATGACGCGGGGCCATGCCCTGGCCGCGCTGGATCGCATCCCGGAGGCCCGCGAGGCCTACCAGCGGGCCCGGAGCATCCGGGTGGCGGCGCGGATGCCGCACCTGGAGATGGAGTCCGTCGCGGGCCTGGCGGCGGTGGCGCTCACCGCCGGTGAGGTGCGCGAGGCCCTGGGGTACGTGGAGGAGATCCTCGCGCACCTGGAGCGGGGCGGGCGGCTCGATGGGACCGAGGAGCCTTTCTGGATCCGTCTGGTCTGCTTCCGGGTCCTCCAGGCGCATCAGGACTCACGCGCGAAGGGGGTGCTGGAGACGGCCCACCGCCACCTCCAGGACTGGGCCAGGAGGCTCCACGACGAAGGGCTCCGGCGCTCGTTCCTCGGCATCGCCGCGCATCAGCAGATCCTTCGGGAGTGGCAGCGCCTCGGGAAGACCGGCTAGTGGAGTGGCCACGAAGTCCTTGGACAGAGTCCGAGGGCCCGTGGATGTCCCCTCTCCCTCTGGGAGAGGGCTAGGGTGAGGGTCTTCCCCCTGGAGCGCATGACCCCATGGGAGTTCACAGCGGACGGCGAGGGGGGCGGTTGCGTGCCGCGATACAAGCCGGGGCGAGGAACACGAGGGTGACGACCCTCACCCCCCGCCCTCTCCCAGAGGGAGAGGGAGCATGCGCAACACGACTCTGTCCACGAACTTCGTGGACATTCCACTAGCGGCAGGAGCCAGGTCTTGGCAGGGGGAGGTCCCGGGCGCACTCGGGAACAACTGGTCCGACCATCGGACCAGTTCGTCCGGCACGCGACCGGAAGGTCCCCTCCCCCACCCGGCTCAGCTCACACTCTCGGCGCTGTAGCGGGCGATGAGGCCGGTGCGCACCGCGTGCCGGTAGACGCGCGTGAAGAACCAGCACGCCAGCAGGATGTAGAGCACGGCGAGCCCCACGCCCCACAGCAGCGTGGTCCCCGAGAACGCACCTCCCGAGACGATGGTCCGCATGC
Source organism: Archangium violaceum (assembly GCF_016887565.1). Taxonomy (NCBI): domain Bacteria; kingdom Pseudomonadati; phylum Myxococcota; class Myxococcia; order Myxococcales; family Archangiaceae; genus Archangium; species Archangium violaceum. The sequence continues at coordinate 6,422,166 of NZ_CP069396.1, read as the reverse complement.
CCTCGAAGACGTAGGACGGCGGCAGCAGGTGCGCGATGAGCTGCATCCACTTCGGCAGCGTCGCGAGCGGATAGAACACACCAGCGAACGGCGAGACCACGGCGGGAATGGGCCAGACGAACCACTCCGCGGACGGCCCGAGCCGGAGCACCACCGCGCTGCCGAAGATGCCCAGGGCAATCCCGAACAGGAAGAGCACGAGCAGGAACGGCACGAGCAGGATGCCGTACGAGAACAGCGACAGGTCGAACACCGTGCCCGCCACGACGACCATCACGATGAGCCCGACCGAGCTCGTCGCGATGCTCGAGAGCACCAGCCCGCCGACGTACTCCGAGATGGAGAGCGGCGTGGCGAAGATGTTGAGGAAGTTGCGCGACCACACGTCCTCGAAGAACGCCATCGTCACGCCCTGCATGACCCGGGTCAGGAAGTCCCAGAGCAGCACCGCGCCCAGGAGCGAGGGCACGAAGTCGAGGCCAGAGCCGCTGACGGCATTGAGATACCGGGTGATGAAGCCCCACAGCACGATGTCGATGGCCACCCACACGAAGAGCGGGAAGACGCGCGAGGGGCTGCCACGCAGGAGATAGAACTGACGGAGGATGATGGCGGCGGCGCGGGTGGGAAACATGGTCAGGCCTGCTCCAGCGCGAGCGGCTCGCGCGCCACGGTGATGAACAGCTCCTCGAGCGTCGCTTTGCCGTGCTGTTGTGGCAGGCGCCTGGGATCTCCCTCGAGCAGGATCTTCCCGCGCGAGACGAAGAGCACGCGGTCGCAGACCTCCTCCACCTCGTACATGTTGTGCGAGGTCCAGAGCACACCGCCCTCCCCTTGTGTGGCGAACTCGCGGATCCGGGCGCGGATGTCGCGCGCCGTCGAGGGATCCAACGAGGCCGTCGGCTCGTCGAGCAGCAGGAGCCGGGGACGGTTGAGCATGGCCTTGGCCAGGGCCACCCGCGTCTGCTCTCCCGAGGAGAGCACGCCGCACTTCACGTGACGGAAGCGCACGAGGTCGAACTGCGCGAGCAGCTCCTCGATGCGCTGGGTGAGCCCCTTCACGCCGTAGATGAGGCCGAAGACGCGCAGGTTCTGCTGCACGGTGAGGTTGCCGGGCAGGGGCGCGTAGACGGCGGCGAAGTTGGTGCGCGCGAGCGCCTGGGAGCGGCGCCTCGAGAGCTCCACGTCCTCGATGCGGATGGACCCCGAGCTCGGCTCGAGGACACCGAGGACCATGTTGATGGTCGTGGTCTTCCCGGCACCATTGGGCCCCAGGAGCCCGACGATCTCATTGCGGCCCACGTCGAACGAGATGCCGTCGACGGCGACGGTGGCCCCGTACTGCTTGCGTAGCTCCTGGACCGAGAGGACCTTCGATGGGGAGGGCATTCACCCGCGCCCATAACCCACTCGAAGGCCGTTGGCGAGGCGCCAGTCAGTCCTACGCGGGCAGCGTACCGTTACCGGTGGAGATGATGTCCGCGAACTGCTTCACCTTCTGGACATAGGTGGCGTCACCCGTGCCCGCGGGGATGGCGTTCGGGTTGGAGCGATCGACGCCGTTGGGGCCCGAGTTGTAGGCGCGCAGGGCGAGATCCCAGTTCCCGAACTGCTCCTTCATGTCCTTCATGTAGTAGGCGCCCGCGAGGATGTTGGTCGCGGGATCGGAGAGGTTCTTGCCCTGGAGCTCGGGGTACTTGGACTGGAGCTCCTTGTAGGTGTTGGGGTTCACCTGCATCAGGCCGGTATCGGTCAGCCCGTTGCCACCATTGGTGGAGATGGCCTCCAGGTTGCCACGCGACTCCTGCCAGATCTGCGCCGCCAGGACGGACGCCGGCACGCCCGTCTTGGACGCGGCGGACTCGATGGTGTCCTTGAACTTCGCCAGGGCCGGCGGCATCCCGGCGCCCAGCCGCGCGTCGCCCGAGGGCGTGACCGTGTTCGCGCCGCTCGTCGAGGCGGGGGCGCTCGCCCCGGGCAGCTCCGTGCCCAGCTCCGCGGCCGGCGAGAAGCTGTCCTCGAAGGGCGACAGCCCGGACTCCGAGTCGAGGCCCAGGGACTTCCCGAACACTCCCTCGAGCTCGGAGGTCTGCAGCGCCTGCAGATCCTTCAATGCCCCGATGATGGCCGAGGCCCCCTGGACGAACTGCTCCCACTGCGCTCCGAGCTGCGGGCCCGAGCTGAAACCGTCCTTCTGGAGTCCCAGCGCTTCGAGCCCCCGCGGGGAGAGGGCCTCGGAAGGCGTCTGGACAACCCCACCCACGCGGGGGGTGGCCACGTCCTGCTGCGGGAGACGGCAAGCAACCGGGTTCTGGGAGATGGGCGAGAGAGCCATGGCGGTCGTTCCTTTGGGAGTCGGGTGGCGATGCGGCCCCTCGAGGCCGTCATGCCCTGACCCAAAGCAGGACCCGTGCCAGCCCCTCGAGGCCCGCGGGAGCCTCGGAGCCGGGCGTTCCCTGGTGACTCCGGTCACCCCTTGGGGCGCCAGACCCCTGGTGACAGGAGGCACGCCTGATGACTCCTGTCACCAGCGCGAAGGACCTCAGCGGGACTTCGGCCCGAACGAGGGCGGAGCATCCCCGCGCGCGCTGCCCCAACGCTCGTCCGGCGTCTTCGACAGGGTGAAGTCCAGTGTGCCGCCCTGGAGCGCGAAGGACTCCGGCAGCCACGGGCGGGTGCTGGTCTTGCCGTTGACCTTCAGCGCCGTGACATAGGGCGAGTCCATGGCCGCCCCCGCCGCGCGGATCGTGAGGGTTCCACCGGGACGGGTGACCACCGCCTCCGGGAACAGGGGGCTGCCGAGCACCAGCTCCGCCCGGCCCGGGATGACGGGGTACATGCCCAGCGCGGACCAGACGTACCAGGACGACATCTGGCCGAGATCGTCGTTGCCGGAGATGCCCTCGGGCTTGTTGGACCAGATCTGACGCAGGGCCTCGCGCACCACGGCCTGGGTCTTCCAGGGCTGACCGGCGAAGGCGTAGAGCCACGGCGCCGCGATCGAGGGCTCGTTGTCGAGCTCCGCGTGCAGCGGGCCGGCTTTGGTCACCGCCCAGCTGCCGTCCTCCTTGCGGAAGAACCGATCGAGCCGGGCCACGGCCTTGTCCGTTCCGCCCATGGCGTCGAACAGGCCCTGGGCATCGAACGGCACCATCCAGACGTACTGGGCCCCGCTGCCCTCGACGAAGCCGTCGTCCTGCTCGGGCTTGAAGGCGGGCCAGGTGCCGTCGGCGTTGCGCGGCTGGATGTAGCCGCCCTCCGGTGTGGCCTTGGGGTTGAACAGGTTGCGCCACCAACCCGCGCGCTCGCGGAAGCGCCGGAAGTTCCGGGTGTCGCCCGCGCGGCGGGCCAGCTCCGCCACGCCGAAGTCGGCCGCCACCAGCTCGAGCGTATCGGACGCCATGCCCCAGCCGGGCGCGTCGACGGGCATGTAGTGCAGCTTCAGCCACTGATCGAGTCCCGGGCGCTGCCCGACGCAGAGCACCGGACAGCCCTTCTTGCTCAGGTCCTTCGCGGTGGGGACGGTGGCGGCCTGGAGCAGCGAGGCGTAGGCGCCCTTGAGATCGAATCCGGTCCCGCCGAACGCCGCGATGGCGGCCACGGTCGGCGGCGACGGGTCTCCGTTCATGACGCTGGTCGCGCCGGTGTTGTGCGTCCAGCGGTCCCAGATGCCTCCGTTCTGGTTGGCCTGGTTGAGCAGGGACTGGGCGATGTCCGCGCCGATCCGGGGATCCAGCCAGGTGACCAGCTGGACCTGCGAGCGGTAGACGTCCCAGCCCGAGAAGTTCGCGTACTGCGCCTTCTGCTGCCCGGAGACCTTGTGGATCTGCTGGTCGAAGCCGCGGTAGCGGCCATCGACATCGCTGTAGACGTTCGGGTGCAGCAGGGAGTGGTACAGCGCGGTGTAGAAGACGGTGCGCTCGTCCTCGGTTCCACCGGTGATCCGGACCTGCCCCAGCCTGTCATTCCACGCCTGACGCGCGGCCTGCCGGACCGTGTCGAACGAGGTGCCGGCGGGGTTCTCGGCCTTCAGGTTGGCGCGGGCGTTCTCCTCGCTGACGTAGGAGATGCCGACGCGCACGCCCACCACCGGCGTCTTGCTGGCATCGAAGGCGATCCACGCGCCCGAGCCCTTGCCTCCAGGGGGGTGGCCCCGGTCGCCATAGGTGGTGCCACCCCGGCCCTCGGTCGCGCCCGGCTTCAGCTCGCCATCAGTCCACGTGCCACCGACGGTGAACGGCTGGTCGAACTCGGCGACGAAATAGAGGGTGTAGTAGCTCTCGTGCCGGTCGGGAGCGAGATAGCCGCAGAAGTTGCCGCTCGTCACCTGGCCCGAGACGGTGCGGTGCTCGGCGTCGATCTTCACCTGCGCGTCGCTGCTGCCGATCTCCGAATCGGAGGTGCGAACCAACAGCTGGGCGGGCCGGTCCGGCGGGTAGGTGAAGCGGCCCGCCACGGTGCGGAGGGTGGCGCTGAGCTCCGCCTTGACCCCATTGCCGAGCTTGACCGCGTAGTAGCCCGGTGAGGCCTCCTCGTTGGCATGGGAGAACAGGCTCGAATACGCCGTGAAGGCGTAGTCGAGCGCCGGCGAGGTCGACACCTCGGTCGTGAGCGGCATGAGCGGGACGTCACCGCTGGCCCCGGTGCAGCCGGTGCCGGACAGGTGCGTCAGGCTGAAGCCCTTGATGCCGATCGACCGCCACTCGTATCCACCGGGAGCGGCGATCGGGAACCGCCTGCCGGGCAGCGGCGTCAGCTCGGGGCTGAACGACGCCATGCCGAACGGCAGCACCGCGCCGGGGAAGACGTTGCCGCCATTGGTGGTGCCGATGAACGGATTCACGTGCGCGGCGGGCTCCGCCGCCCGGGCGGCCCCGGCGAGCGCCAGCACGCTCCAGGCGCCCCAGGTGAACCGCCGCACTGCCCGCGCGAGATGTCGTTGCTTCATTCCAGCTCCCCTTCCGAACGGTCGCGACCGCTGATTAGCGCATCTGGCGCCACAAGCGGGGGGATTCCCATTTCGCCTAGAGTCCCAGGCGCCGTAGCCAGCAGCTCCTCGAAAGGAGTCGTCCATGAGTGAGTCGTCCGCAGCCTCGGCCCAGATGGGCCTCTGGGATAACCACCTGCAGTCGGAGTTCAGTGCGAAGAGCACCGAGCAGGCCCTCGCCACGATGACGGACACCCCCCGGGTGAACGTGGTGCCGCTGATGGTGGGCGCGACCAGCAGGGAGGAGCTCGAGGTCTTCTACTCCAAGCACTTCCTCAACCAGCTCCCGCCGGACATCGAGATGACGCCGGTGTCCAGGACGGTGGGCACCGAGCGCATAGTCGACGAGATGGTGATTCGCTTCACCCACTCCATGCAGATGGATTGGGTGCTGCCCGGCATACCTCCGACGGGCAAGCGCATCGAGTTCGCGATGGTGGCCATCGTCCAGTTCGACAAGGGGAAGATCGCGCACGAGCACCTGTACTGGGACAACGCGACGATCCTCCGCCAGGCCGGGCTGTTGCCGGACCCGCTCCTGCCCGTCTGTGGCGCCGAGAGCGCCCGCCAGGTGCTCGACCCGAGCCAGCCGATGAACGAGCTGATCCGGCGCGCCATGCGCTGAGTCCCGCTACGGCGCGAGCGCGCGCTCGATGGCGTCGACGACGAGCTCGGGAGCATCACGCCAGAGCGCGTGGCCCGCATCGGGAATCCGCACCATGCGCAGCCGCGCGTTCGTCGCCGCCACGGCCTCGCCCTCCTCGGGTGCACCCCAGACATCCTTCTCGCCCCACACGAAGGTCGTGGGGACCGAGAGCCCCTTCCAGCGCTCCCCGAGGAGCAGCTCCTTCTTCATCCCTCGCACGTCGAAGGCCCGGTCGATGAGCGTGAACCAGCTCGGAGCATTGCGGCGCTGGCTCGCGGTCAGCACATCGAGGAAGTCGTCCTCCAGCCGTTCCGGATGCGCGACGAGCAACTGCGCCCAGAAGGCGCGGGTGCTGTCGCGCGTCGGCCGCAGCATCATCCTCCGCACGAGCGTCCTCAGCACCGGCAGCGTCCCCAGCCGCATCTGCAGGGGCAGCGCGCGGGAGATCCCCGCTGGAGCACCGGCGAGCACCAACCGGGACACCCGCTCCGGATGCGTCAGCGCGAAGTCGACGGCCCAGAGACCTCCCATGGAGGCGGCCACGATCGGCACGCTCGGAAGTCCCTCGGCATCGAGGATCTCCCCGAGGAAGCGCCGCGCGTGTGGCAGTACCTCCACCCCCTGGTAGTCGAACGGATCCGCGAGGCCATGTCCGGGCCGGTCGATGGCCACCACACGGTGCCTCCGGGCGAGCGCGGGGAGGATGTGACCCCACTGGAACGCTTCACCCAGACCACCGTGGAGCAGGAGCAGCGGCGGCCCTTCGCCAACCTCGATGACCTGCGTCATGCCACCCGACCAGCGCACCCGGCGCGTGCGGTATCCCGGGACACGACGGTCCAGATAGGCGGCCTGGGCCAGCTCGAGGGCACGATCGGCACTGCTCGTGGAACCAGCGGTCACCGCGCTCCTCCTCTCGGCCGGGCTTGTTCGGTCGACAACCTGCCGGAAGAGCCCCAGGAGGACAAGCTGGAAGGCCTGGCCCCCTCCCCTCCCGCGTTCCGCCCCGTACGGTGAACCAACAACGTGTGGAGTCGGGCGTCGTGGCGGAGAGGGGCCGGAGCGTGATTTGACTAGGGTCCATGCACATCCCGTCCCTCGCCGCGAAACACGGGCCCGGTCTCGCCATGCTCGAAGCCTCGCTCCGCAGAGACCTGGAACGGCTCGAGTACCCGAAGCGCCCCTGGGTCCTGCCCCGTCACACGCGCGATGGCCAGCCCATCCTGGACGTGCTCATCATCGGCGGGGGGCAGAGCGGGCTCGCCGCGGCCTTCGGGCTGATGCGCGAGAAGGTGACCCGGCTCCTCGTCGTGGATGACAGCCCGCCGGGGCTCGCGGGCCCCTGGAAGACGTTCGCGCGCATGCGCACGCTGCGCACGCCCAAGCACCTCACCGGGCCGGACCACAACATCCCCAACCTCAGCTTCCAGAGCTGGTACGAGGCCCAGTATGGCGAGGAGGCCTGGCAGTCCCTGGGGCTCATCCCCAAGGAGCTCTGGGCGGACTACCTCAACTGGTACCGCCAGTTCCTCGGCATTCCCGTGCGCAGCCATGCCCGCGCGGGCGCCATCTCCTGGCGCGCCGAGGACTCCTGCTTCGCCATCCCCGTCCAGCCCACCGACGGCAACGGCCCCGGGGAGACACTCCTGGCGCGCAAGGTGGTGCTCGCCACGGGCATCGACGGCTCGGGCCGCTGGGAGACGCCCTCGCTGGTGGCCCGCCTGCCCCGCGAGCTCTGGGCCCATACCCGCGATGACATCGACTTCGAGGCCCTGCGCGGCAAGCGCATCGGCGTGCTGGGAGCGGGCGCCTCGGCCTTCGACAACGCCTCCGTGGCCCTGGAGCAAGGCGCCGCCGAGGTGCATCTCTTCTACCGCCGCAAGAGCCTGCCCACGGTGAACGCCTACCGCTGGGCCGAGTTCGTCGGCTTCCTCAAGCACCACGGAGACCTGCCGGACGCGGATCGCTGGCGCTTCATCCGCCGCATCCTGGAGATGGGGCAACTGCCGCCGCACGACACCTATCACCGCGCCCGCGCCTTCCCCCACTTCCATCTCCACGCGGAGAGCCCGTGGCTGGATGTCCAGGCGGTGGAGGGCACCGCCCGCGTCACCACGCCGCACGGCACGTTCACTTTCGACAAGCTCATCGTCGGCAGCGGCACCGTGACGGACCTGTCGCTGCGTCCGGAGCTGGCCCACCTCGTCGCGGACATCGCCCTGTGGAAGGACCGGTATACGCCGCCGCCCGCCGAGTCCAACTCGGACCTGGCGCGCCACCCCTACCTGGGCCCGAGCTTCGAGTTCCAGGAGAAGGTACCCGGCCGCGCGCCCTACCTCGGCTCCGTCTTCAACTACACCTTTGGATGCCTGCTCTCGCTGGGCTTCGGTGGAGCGAGCATCTCCGGCATGAAATACAGCCTGCCCAAGCTGGTCTCGGGCATCACCCGGCAGCTGTATTGTGAGGACAAGGACGCGTTCTTCTCCTCCCTGATGGAGTACGACGTGAAGGAGTTCGAGCCGTGAGCGGAAACCAGGTACTGCGCAGCAGGCGGGTCGTCACCGGGGGCGGCGTGCGCGAGGCCGCGGTGGTGATCCGGGAGGGCAAGGTGGCCGCGGTGGTGTCGCCGGCGGACGTCCCCTCGGGCCTGCCGGTGATGGACGTGGGCGACAAGGTGGTGATGCCGGGCGTGGTGGACTGCCACGCGCACATCAACGAGCCCGGCCGCACCGAGTGGGAAGGCTTCGAGACGGCCACGCGCGCGGCGGCCGCGGGCGGCATCACCACCGTGGTGGACATGCCGCTCAACTCCATCCCCGCCACCACCACCTTGGACGCACTGCGGCAGAAGGCCGCCTCGGCCGAGAGCCACTGCGCCATCGACTACGGCTTCTGGGGCGGCGTCATCCCCGGCAACGCGGGCGAGCTGGAGGCCATGGTCGACGCGGGCGTCACCGGCTTCAAGTGCTTCCTCATCCACTCGGGGGTGGACGAGTTCCCCCACGTCACCCGGGAGGACCTGGAGCGCGCCATGCCCATCCTGGCGCGGCGCGGCGTGCCCCTCATCGTCCACGCGGAGCTGACGCCCCACGAGACGCCTCCCCAGGGAGACACGCGCACCTACCGCAGCTACCTGGAGTCGCGCCCCCGCCGCTGGGAGGACGACGCCATCCGGATGATGGTGGAGCTGTGCCGCAAACACCGCGGACAGGTGCACATCGTCCACCTGTCGTCCTCGGACGCGCTGCCGGACATCGCCGCCGCCAAGCGCGAGGGCCTGCCCTTCACCGTGGAGACGTGCCCCCACTACCTCACCTTCGACGCGGAGCACATCCCGGATGGCGCCACGCACTTCAAGTGCGCGCCGCCCATCCGCGAGGCGGAGAACCGCGAGGCGCTCTGGGCGGGGCTGGCGCGCGGTGACATCGACATGGTGGTGTCGGACCACTCGCCGTGTACCCCCGCCCTCAAGCACCTGGACCGCGGAGACTTCGGCGCGGCGTGGGGCGGCATCGCCTCGCTCCAGTTCAGCCTGCCGGCCGTGTGGACGGGGATGCGCGCGCGCGGCCACGGGCTGGAGTCCCTGGTGCGGTGGATGTGCCAGAACCCGGCCCGGCTCGTCGGCCTGACGGGCATGAAGGGCTCGCTGACGCCCGGGGCGGACGCGGACCTCATCGTCTTCGACCCGGAGGCCACCTTCACGCCCGAGGCGTCGAGCGTGCTGCACCGCCACAAAGTCACCCCGTACACGGGCCGCCCGCTGGTAGGCGTGGTGGAGCAGACCTGGGTCCGGGGAGAGAAGGTTCACGACCGGAACGAGCCCGCGCCCCGCCCGGCGGGCCGGTGGATTCGCCGCCCTGGAGCGGCGGCCAGTGGAATAAGGTAACCGCGAGGAGACCCCAACATGAACACACCCGAGGAAGGCAAGGTGCGCGTCGCCTTCGCCGAGCTCATCGATCTGGCCGCCGAGAAGGTGGGTGGCCGCGCCCTCTACGCCAACGACGAGTTCTTCGCCCCCAAGGAGAACCTGCTCAAACCGGGACGTGGCGTCTTCATCCCGGACAAGTACACGGAGTTCGGCAAGTGGATGGATGGCTGGGAGACGCGCCGCAAGCGCGTGCCGGGCCATGACTGGTGCATCATCCAGCTCGGCCTGCCGGGGGTCATCCGCGGGGTGAACGTGGATACCAACCACTTCATCGGCAACTTCCCCGAGTACGCCTCCGTGGACGGCCTGGAGATTCAGGGCCAGCCCTCGGGCGAGTCCCTGGTGGACGCGGCGTGGACGGAGATCGTCCCGAAGACGAAGCTGGCCGGCGGGACGCAGAACTTCCTCCCCGTCGCGAGCGATCGGCGCTGGACACACCTGCGGCTCCACATCTACCCGGACGGGGGCGTGGCGCGCTTCCGCGTGCACGGGGTGGTGACGCCGGACCTGACGAAGCTGCGCTCCGGGGAGCTGGTGGACCTGGCCGCGGCGGAGAACGGCGGCCTCGTCGTCACCTGCAACGACTCCTTCTTCGGACCCAAGGACAACCTCATCCTCCCCGGCCGCGCCGCCACCATGGGCGAGGGCTGGGAGACGCGCCGCAAGCGTGTACCGGGCTTCGATTGGATCGTCGTGAAGCTGGCCGCGCCCGGCACCGTGCAGCGCGTGGAGGTGGACACCAACCACTTCAAGGGCAACTTCCCGGACATGTGCTCCCTGGAGGGCTGCTCCCTGAAGGAGGACATCCTCGACTTCGCCAACGCGAAGGACATCACGTGGCAGGAGATCCTCCCGCGCACGAAGCTGCAGGCGCACCACCGCCACTTCTTCGAGACAGAGCTGCGCGCCGCGGGGCCCTTCACCCACGTGCGGCTCAACATCTTCCCGGACGGAGGCATCAGCCGGCTCCGGGTTCACGGACGGGCCGCGTGACCCGGCTCGACTGGCTCAACCGCCTGTCCTTCGAGGACGCCCAGGCGGAGTTCCTGCGCTGCTGCGGCTCCCAGCGCTGGGCGGAGGCCATGGCCCGTGCGCGTCCCTTCCAGAACCAGGAGGCCCTGTTCGCGGAGGCCTCCTGGCTCTGGTCCCAGACGGGGCCGGAGGACTGGCGCGAGGCCATGCTGCACCACCCGCGCATCGGTGACGTCTCCAAGCTGCGCGAGAAGTTCAAGGCCACCGGCGCCTGGTCCGAGCAGGAGCAGCGCGGCATGGAGGGCGCTGGCGAGGACGTCATCCAGGCGCTCGCCGAGGGCAACCGCGCGTACGAGGAGCGCTTCGGCTTCATCTTCCTCGTGTGCGCCACGGGGAAGAGCGCCGCGGAGATGCTCGCCCTGCTGCGCGAGCGCATGAACAACGCGCCGGACCAGGAGCTGAAGGTCGCGGCGGACGAGCAGGCGAAGATCACCCGCATCCGGTTGGAGAAGCTCCTCGCGTCCCCATGAGCACCCTGTCCACCCACGTCCTCGACACGCAGTGGGGCCGCCCGGCGGCCGGCGTCCCCATCACCCTGGAGCAGCAGGCCGGTGACGGCTGGAGGGAGCTGGCGCGCGGAACGACCAACTCGGATGGCCGCGTCCGCGACTTCCTGCCCACCGGCACGAAGCTGGAGCCCGGCACCTACCGGATGACGTTCCACACGGCGGAGTACTTCCGCGCGAACGCCGTCCGCGGCTTCTACCCGTATGTCTCGGTGGTGTTCGAGCTCGCCTCGGCGGACGAGCACTACCACGTGCCCCTGCTGCTGAGCCCCTTCGGCTACTCCACCTACCGCGGCAGCTGACGCCCCCTCCCCCTCTATGAAGACGACCCTGACGCCCAAGCGCCTCGCCGCCGCGCGCGCGGCGTTGAAGAAGGCCAACCAGGAGTACGCCCGGACCTTTCCGGGTGAGTCCGCCCGCCGCCAGCCCGTGCACACGGTGTACGGCGGCGCCCAGCTCTTCAAGGCGGAGACGGCCCGGAAGATGGGACAGATGGCCCTGGCCGCGCTGCACGAGTACGCGCCCAATGCCCGGGCGCTCGCCGGGTGCCTGGAGCTGGACGCGGACATCGCCCGGCGCGTCCACGGACGCGTCCTCGCCAAGCTCGAGCGCGAGCCGGTGGAGGACTTCCGCATCGACTTCGAGGACGGCTACGGGCACCGGCCGGCCACGGAGGAGGACGGCCACGCGGTCTCCACCGCCGAGGAGGTGGCCCGGGGCATGGCACAGGGCTCGCTGCCGCCCTTCATCGGCATCCGCATCAAGTCCCTGTCCGAGGAGCTGTTCGACCGGAGCGCGCGCACGCTGGAGCTCTTCGTCGGCACGCTGCTGGAGCGCACGGGCGGCAGGCTGCCGGACGACTTCGTCGTCACGCTGCCGAAGATCACCGTCCCCGAGCAGGTGACGGCGCTGGTGCGCATGCTGGAGCTGCTCGAGAAGGACCGGGGCCTGAAGTCCGGCGCGCTGAAGCTGGAGCTGATGGTGGAGACACCACAGTCCCTCTTCGATCGGGAGGGACGGCTTGCGCTGCCCGCGCTCGTGGCGGCGGCGGAGGGACGCTGCGTCGGAGCGCACCTCGGGGTGTACGACTACACGGCCTCCTTCAACATCACCGCCGCGTACCAGAGCATGACGCACCCGTCGGCCGACTTCGCGCGGGAGATGATGCAGGTGTCCCTGGCGGGCACGGGCGTGGCGCTCTCGGACGGCGCGACGAACGTGATGCCGGTGGGCCCGCACAAGCCGGGCGCGCGCCCGCTGACGGCGGCCCAGAAGAAGGAGAACCGCGAGGTGGTGCACCGCGCGTGGCGGCTGATGCACGGGCATACGCGCCACTCGCTGGAGCGGGCCTTCTACCAGGGGTGGGACTTGCACCCGGCCCAGCTCCCGGTGCGCTACGCGACGGTGTACGCGTTCTTCCTGGAGGGACTGGACGCGGCCTCGCGCCGGCTGAAGGCCTTCATCGACAAGGCGGCCCAGGCGACGCTGCTGGGAGACGTGTTCGACGACGCGGCCACGGGCCAGGGCCTGCTCAACTACTTCCTGCGAGGCCTCGCCTGCGGGGCCCTCACCGAGGAGGAGGCGCGAGCGGCCGGGCTGACGCTGGAGGAGCTGCGCAGCCGCTCGTTCCTGAAGATTCTCGAAGGCCGCCGGAAGACGGACGCCACGGGGAGCACCCGAGCGACCGGGTAGCGCCCTCGGCGCGAGACGAATGCGGGGGGCTACACCGTCAGCGGCTCGGAGGTGAGGGCCTCCGAGCCCGGCGGCACCTCGGCGTCCGGCGAGTCCAGCAGCACCAGCAAGGGGATGGCCGATCCGGTATCCCCGAAGCTGGCCATGCCGCGCACGGTGCCCTCCACGCGCGAGCCGTCGGGCCTCTTGAGCGAGAGCGTCTGCCCCACGCGTACGATGGGCGCGCGCCGCGGGATGCCGGGCGAGAGCAGCACCCCCCGCCCCGCCAGCCGTTGGATGGCCTCCACGGTGAAGAGGTAGCGCTCCCCTCCTCCCGCCCCCACCTGCCTTGCGAAGAAGGTGGCCAGCCGCTCCATCATCAGCATCGCGTGCTGCTGCACGCGCACCACCCGAGGCCCCTCGCGCTTCAGCAGCTCCTCGGTGGTGAGTCCCACACGGGCCACGTCCTCCCCGGAGTCGCGGACCCAACGCTCGAACATCCCCCCATCCACCTCGGGGTGGAACCGCACCCCGTAGGAATTGCCCACGCGGAAGATCTGGTGCGGATAGCGGGCGGTGGAAACCAGCTCCTGCGCTCCGGGGATCGGCTCGATGGTGTCCCCCTGCCAGTGCAGGACGTCGAAGAACTCCTCGAAGCCTGCGAACAGCGGATCCGCCAGCCCTTCAGCCGTCAGCGACACCGGGTGCACTCCCAGCACCGGGCCCTTCTCACCCGTGCGGACGCGAGCACCGGCCGCGGCGGCGAGCAGCCCCGCGCCCAGGCCGATGCCCAGGCTCGGCCGGCCCGCTTCCAACCGGCGAGCCAGCAACCGCCGCTCCTCTTCCAGGAGCGGCGGGGGCTCCTCCTCCTGGAGGCCCAGGGACTTCCCCATCACCACGACCAGATCCGCCTCCGTGTCCTCGGGCTGAGGGGCTCGCGAGCGGATGTCCAGGGAGAAGCCGGAGCGCCGCAACGCGGGTCCGAGCTGCCCCGGACCCGCTTCTTCCCCATGGATCAGGATGACGGCGGTTCGAGGAGACGGGGGAGTCACGTTCATGCCGGGAACATTTGCACGCGCGAGGCGCGATGCACCGTCCGCGTTCTCCGGCAAGGGGGCCCCGGTGCCGTACTCCATCGCCTTGATGACACTACCTGCTGGCGAACACCGGTGCGATGTCCATGAAGATCCGCGCCTCGCAGATCTTGTCGCCCCGGAAGCCGAGGATGTCGCAGCAGGGCAGCGTCACCACCTTGCCGTCCCGGCGGGTGTAGATGACGTCCATGTCGCAGACCACCGAGTCATTCGCCTCCCAGACGCGCTTGATGCGGTGCTCGACGCGCGAGACCGTGTCCATGAGGGCGGCCGAGGACTGCTTGATGCCGCGCGGGCCAAAGACGGGAGGCGAATTGCCGAACTGGTACAGCGCGTCCTCGGTGTAGAAGCTGACGTACTTCTCCACGTCCATCGCCGCGCCGACGTCGAACATCTCCTGCACGAGCGCCGTCAGCCGCCCCGGCTTCGTCTGCACACCCTGCGCCTCGAGCGGCCCGGGGGGGCCGCCGACCCCCGAGGGCCAGACGTAGCTCGTCCCGGCGAGCGCGTTGTACTCGCCCTGGGCCCGGATGAACTCCGTGCGGGCCTTGCGTGTCACCTGGTTGAACTCGAGCTGCTCGCCGTTGGGCCCCTTGCAGTAGAACAACGACCAACCGAAGAAGTCTCCGAACTCGGAGTCGGAGTACCCCTCCACGAAGTAGTCCGGATCGTTCCAGAACTTGTTGGCGTTGTACTTGAGGGCCACCGCCCTCCGCTCGGCCTCCGAATTGACGTGGATGACGCGATTGCACACGACGTTGGTGAGGCCGCGCCGCTGGCACTCCTCCTCCAGGGCCTTCGCGAAGAGGTTGAGGTCCACGTCGTCCCTCACATGGAAGGACAGGTGCGCCGCGTTCGTCGAGGCGACGCTGGAGGGCATCCTGGGGCCCCAGTTCGGCGCGCTGGAATCCAGCTTCGCATCGCGAAAGTGGATGAGCTCGACACAGGTATTGCCAAACGAGACGAACCTCACATCCAGCGACTCCTGGGTGCCATCCCGGATGTTCGGCACGAGCAGCGTCTTCGGATCGACGCCCCGCTCAATCGCCTCGATGTCCTCCTTCTGGAAGAGCGTGTTGTGCAGGACCTCGCCGGTGAACCCATCACCCTTCAGGGCCAGCTTGCCTCCGAGCACCTCCGTGTAGAACTCGATGGCCTTGCTCATGTCATCCACGGTGTAACCGAAGTGCTGCACTCCCTGCAGGCAGTGGGCGAGGCTCCGGTTCCCGTTCGGCTCGATCCTCACGAGGCAGGAAGAGATGTCCTTCATGGTGTGACTCCTCCGCGGTCGATGAATGCTTTGATGAATGGCCTCGCCCGGGGGGACCGCGCGGCCCCCGGGCGGGGCTCTCCGCGTCAGACCCGGATGCCGGTCCTCGACGCATCCGGGTAGACCCGCCACTCCTTGATGAGGTCTCCCTCGAAGCGGTACACGTCGCAGCAGGGGACCACGACGGGCCGCCTGCCCTCCTCCAGGGCCACGTAGTTGGCATCCATCTCCACGATGACGACGTTGCCGATCTCCCAGGTGCCCCGCACGTCGTGGGCGGTGGGCTCGAGCTTCGTGTAGATACCCGCCAGGACGTTCCAACAGGCCTCGGGGCCATGCACGGGATCGGCGGCTCCCACTTTGTAGAGGAGCTCCGGGCTGAAGTACTTGAGGAATGCCTTCCGGTCCTTCTTCATCAGCGCCGCGAGCATCGCCTCGACACGTGCCTGACGCCTTCCCTCGATTGCTTCCGACATGATGATTCCTCCCTCGCGTCAGTCCGCGAAGACTGGGGTGATGTCCATGTAGATACGAAGCTCCCGCACCTTGCCTCCCTGGATGCGGATGGTGTCGCAGCACGGGAGCGTGAAGGCCTTTCCGTCATGCCGCGTGTACGTCACATTCATCTCGCACACGGCGGTGTCAGCACTCACCATCCACAGGTTCTTGATGTGGTGGTCGACCGCTCCGACCTTCGCCAGGAAGCCCTGGGAGCTGTCGATGATTCCGCGCGGGCCATACGCGAGCGGAAAGTTGCTGAATTGATAGAGGGCATCGTCGTGAAAGAATTTGACGAAGTTCTCCACGTGCATCGACTCGCCCGCCAGGAACATCCGACGGATGAGCTCGAACTCTGGCTTCGTGTCTTGCTTCGCATTCGATGCGCTCTCGTCCATGATTCCTCCTCGGATGAGGGTTGAAGTGAAACAGGTACCGGATGGACAGGAGTTGCCAGGAATGTGACTCACCCGGAGGGGGAGCTCGGCGGGACGAAGCTGGGATCGGGCTTGTAGGTGTGACGAGCCAGCTTCCAGCGTCCGTCCACCTTGAGCAGCTCGGAGCGGCAGTTGGCCGTGGCAACCACCTCGGGCTTGCCGACCCTGGGCACGACGAGCATGTAGCTCTCGGCCAGCGCACGATCTCCCCGCACCTCGGTGCGGATATTCGTCACCAGGTGCCGTGTCTGGACATCGTGGCCAGCCATGAACTGGTGGAGTTGCGCCCTGCCCTCGAGGTGGAGGTATCCCGAGTCGAAGACACCCTCCTCCGTCCACAGGGCAACCCAGGCGTCCGCGTCGTGCTCATCCACGGCGACGTAGTAGCGAGACAGGAGCTCATGAATCTCCAGCCGGTCATCGAGCTGGTGGGTGGTGGGTCGTACTTGGGTGTCGTTCATTCCAGTGACTCCTCGCCGTGATGGACTCGGCGCTCTTCTGAGGTGGAAGGGGCGGCCCGCGATGTGATGCGCCCCCAGGCGCTCTCCGCACCGCCAGCAGGCAAGCACCTCGACACACACCGACATATCGGTGCCCCTGTTCACACCGGTATATCGGTACTTTCCTCCACCCATATTTCGGTGTCGGTACCGGAATATCGGTGTATCCGGAGGGCGCCTTGAATCCAAATACCTGATTTCACGAGGAGTGTCCCCCTGGCACACCGCCTGCTCTGGGAGCGACCTGCCTTAACCCCCCACACATCGGAGGCAGTCATGAACCTGAAATCCGTGGTCCTCCTGGCGCTGCTCACGGGTGGTCCAGCCCTGGCCAACCCCCCGCCGCTCACCACCGACTCGGGTGCGCCGGTCGGCTCCAACCAGAACTCGAAGACGGCGGGTCCACGTGGCGGCATCCTGTTGGAGGACTTCCACCTCATCGAGAAGCTCGCGCGCTTCGACCGTGAGCGCATTCCGGAGCGCGTGGTGCACGCGCGAGGCGTGGGGGCCTACGGCTCCTTCGAGAGCTACGGGGACTTCTCGCAGCTCACGCGCGCGTCCATCTTCTCGGCCAAGGGAAAGAAGACGCCGATGTTCGTGCGCTTCTCCACCGTCATCCATCCGCAGGGCTCGCCGGAGACGGTGAGGGATCCGCGCGGCTTCGCGCTCAAGTTCTACACGGATCAGGGCAACTGGGATCTGGTGGGCAACAACCTGCCGGTGTTCTTCATCCGGGACGCCATCAAGTTCCCGGACATGGTGCACTCGCTCAAGCCGTCGCCCGTCACCAACCGCCAGGATCCCAACCGCTTCTTCGACTTCTTCTCCCACGTCCCCGAGTCCACGCACATGCTGACGCAGGTCTACTCGGACCTGGGAATCCCCGCGAACTACCGGCAGATGAATGGCCACGGCGTGCACGCCTTCAAGTTCGTCAACGCCCAGGGCGAGGTGCGCTACGTCAAGTTCAACTGGAAGTCGCTGCAGGGCGTGAAGTCGCTCACGGCCGAGGAGGCCGCGCGCACGCAGGCCGAGGACTTCCAGCACGCCACGCATGACCTGTACACGGCCATCGGCAAGGGGCAGTTCCCGTCGTGGGAGCTGAGCGCGCAGGTGCTCGAGCCGAAGGATCTGGACGCGTTCGCGTTCGATCCGCTGGATGCCACCAAGGTGTGGCCGGAGGACAAGGCGCCCTCCATCAAGCTGGGCAAGTTCACGCTGGACCGGATGCCGGACAACTTCTTCGAGGAGACGGAGCAGGCCGCGTTCTCCCCCGGAGTCCAGCCGCCGGGCATCGAGCCCTCCGAGGATCGGCTGCTGCAGGGCCGGCTGTTCTCCTACGCGGACACGCAGCGCTACCGGGTGGGCGCCAACTACCAGCAGCTGCCCATCAACCGCGCCCGCGCCCAGGTGAACAACAACAACCAGGGCGGCAACATGAACGCCGCCAATACGAAGTCGGACGTCAACTACGAGCCCAGCATCACCCGGGAGAGCGAGGACGTGCCGGCGTACCTGCTGTCCCGCGCGCCCCTGAGCGGGACGACGCAGCAGGCGCCGATCGCCAAGACGGACAACTTCTCGCAGGCGGGCGCCTTCTACGCGGCGTTGTCCCCCGCGGAGAAGGAGCGGTTGGTGAAGAACCTCGCCGCGGACCTGGGTCAGGTGCGTGACGCCCGGGTGAAGGCGCGCATGGTCGGCTTCTTCTTCAGCGCGAACGCGGACTACGGCACGCGCCTGGCCAAGGCGGTGGGCATCAAGGTGGACGACGCCAAGGCCGCCATCGCGCCGCTGGCCGCCCGGTAATCCCTCCCTCCCCTCCCCCTCGAAGTCCTCGCATGGAGTGAATCGATGCTGCGCAAGGTGATGGTGCTCCTGGGTTCGGTGGCGCTGGTGGTGCTGGTGGGCTCGGCGCTGATGGTTGGCTATCTGTTCGTCTGGGATCGCCCGTCCGAGGGGCGCGTGCTCGCGGTGAGCGACGCGGAGCGCTACCTGCTCGCCGCCGCGCGTGAGGGGGATGTGGAGGTGGTCGCGGGCCTGGTGAAGGCCGGAACGCCCGTGAACGTCCAGAATGAGCGGGGCTTCTCCCCGCTCATCCTCGCGGCGTATCACGGGCACACGGAGGTGGCCCGGGTGCTGCTCGCGGCGGGGGCGGACGCCTGCTCCGGTGACTCACGCGGGAACACCGCGCTGATGGGCGCGGCCTTCAAGGGTCACACGGACATCGTCGAGTTGCTCCTCCAGCAACCCTGCGCCGTGGACCAGTCCAACGGCGTGGGCCAGACGGCGCTGATGTTCGCCAGCCTCTTCGGCCGTACGGACGTGGCGGAGCGGCTGCGCCAGCATGGCGCCTCGGCCCAGAAGCGGGACGCCAGCGGGCGCACGGCGGAGGACTGGGCGCGGACCCAGTCCCCCGAGCCGCCCATCACCGCGGGCCGGTGAGCTCAGCTCACGGGTGCGTCTGGAGATAGATGTGTGAGCTGCACGGGTGGTTCCCGGTCGCCACGTCGGCGAAGTCGATCGGGTTGCCGCTCGAGTCCTTCGGGTAGCCCGCCGTGGGGGCCGGCGCGCCCGTGTTGTAGCGCGTGGCCCCGCCCGTGGCCCAGTACACCGGGAAGCCCGCGCTGGGAGCCGGGGTCGAGGTGATGGACAGGTTGCCCGCGCAGTAGGCGGGCGCGCCCGCCGGGAACTCCGCGGACAGATCCAGCGGGGTGTTGCCCCGGAGGTTGTAGAGCACGATGAACGAGGCGCTGGAGCGCACCCCCGCGCTCTTCGACCAGGGCGCCCCGCTCGTGAGCTGCTGCTGGAAGGCCAGCTCGATTCCCGGCTCGGGCGTCGTGCCGGGCGGCGGGTTGTAGCAATCGAGCGGGATGTTGACGAACTCGATGATCGAGCAGGACGGGCTGGTGTGCTCGATGTCGGCGTTCCAGGTCCCCAGACCATCGGCGGGATCGATGGTGCTGTTGCGGATGCCGGTGATCCGGAACGACGTGCCCTGGGTGTTGAACTGGGCGTTCGCGCTCTGCTCGTTCCACAGGCCCGTCGACGGGGTGAACCGCCACATCGCGGTCCGGCAGGTCGCGTTGAGCACGCAGGCGGGCATGGTGCCACCGACGGAGGCGGGTACGGGCAGGCTCACGTTCATGGTCGCTCCGGGGAGCAGCGTGAGCGTGTTGCCCAGGCTGTCCACGGCCGACAGCGTCACCGCTCCCACCGATTCGAGCGCCACCGTCTGTCCCAGCGAGTTGCGGGCGGTGAAGTCACCGGGCATCGTGGCCGGGTCGTGCGGCGCGATGGAGAACACCACCGTGCCCTTCGCGGGTGTACCCGTGGCGGTGCCGAGGCTGTTCGGGAGCACCTCCACGCGGATGCCGGAGACCGTGTCCACGATCTGGTTGCTGACCGCGGGGTTGATCTGGCGGATGTAGGCCCTCCCGAGCACATGCACTTGATTGAGCTCACCGGAGATCTTGAACTGATTGACCGGCCCGTAGCCGTCCTTGCGGATGTCGATCCGGTAGCCCGCCGTCGCGCCCTCCACCGAGACGGAATACGCGCCAGCGCTGTTGGTGAAGAGGACGATGCCATTCACCGTCACGCGCGCGTTCGGGACCGGCCTGCGGTTGGAGTCCAGGACCGTGCCCGAGAAGACCGCCGACAGCGCGGAGGATTCGACCTGGAGCTCCTCGGGGGCGTCGGGCACACGGCCACTCTCGCCACAGCCGAGGCCGAGCAGCGCCGGAAGGAGTAGAAGTGCGGAGCGCCTCATCATCTTCATCATCGTCGTTCTCCGGGGTAGAGGGAGACGGACAGGGCTGCACGGCGCGTACCAGCACGGACGCGATCGCCCCCTGCCCTCTCCTCGGAGTAGCGGAGCACATCGCCCCCAACGAACCTGTCGCCAGCGGGACCACAATGCGAGCGCGCGTACGTGGCTCGCGCGGCAACGAGAGGGCCTCCTCTTGTCTTGCCGTCGGATCAGCGTCCCGGTAGGACAGTCGATGCATGGCGGACTTCGGCATCGACGTCGACCCGGGTGAGGTCGGACTGGATACACAGCGGCTGCGGCGCATCGACACGCATTTCCGGCGGTACGTCGATGACGGGCGGCTCGCGGGCTGGCAGGTGATGGTGTCGCGCCGCGGCAAGGTGGCGCACCTGACGTCGTACGGGCTCGCCGATCGGGAGGCGGGCCGCGCGGTCGGGACGGACACCGTCTGGCGCATCTACTCCATGACGAAGCCCATCACTTCGGTCGCGGCGATGATGCTGTGGGAGGAAGGCGCGTTCGAGCTGTCGGATCCCGTCAGCCGGTGGCTGCCCGAGTTCGCCGCGCCGCGCGTCTACGTGGGAGGGCCGGCGAGCAAGCCGGTCACCGTGCCCGCGACGGAGCCCGTCCGCGTGTGGCACCTGCTGACGCACACCGCGGGGCTGACGTACGGCTTCCACCGGGTGCACGTCACCGACGAGCTCTACCGGCTCCGCGGCTTCGAGTTCGACGCGCCGGAGGGCTTCGACCTGGCCGCGGCCGTCCGCGCCTGGGCGGAGCTTCCGCTCACGTTCCAACCCGGCGCGGAGTGGAACTATTCGGTGGCGACGGACGTGCTTGGCCGGCTCGTCGAGGTCGTGTCCGGACAGTCACTCGATGCGTTCTTCGCCGAGCGCATCTTCGGCCCGCTGGGGATGAGGGACACCGGGTTCTGGTGCCCCGAGGATCAGCAGGGCCGCCTGGCCGCGCTGTACGCGATGGCTCCCGGGCAGCCCCTGCCGGTGCGAGCCGAGGCGACCGGCAAGCGCGTGACGAAGCCTCCGTCCTGGCTGTCGGGCGGCGGCGGGCTGGTGTCGACGACGCGCGACTACACGCGCTTCACCTGGATGCTCCAGAACGGCGGCGAGCTCGACGGCGCGCGGCTGCTCTCCCCGCGCACGGTCCGCTACATGACCCGGAACCACCTGCCCCGGGGTGAGGATCTCGCGACCTTCGGCCGGCCGCTGTTCGCCGAGACGCGGTTCGACGGAGTCGGGTTCGGGCTCGGCTTCGGCGTGGTCATCGACCCGGTGGCCTACCGCTCGCCGACGAGCGTGGGTGAGTACCACTGGGGCGGCATGGCGAGCACCGCCTTCTGGGTCGACCCGGCCGAGCAGCTGAGCGTCGTGTTCATGACACAACTGCTCCCCTCGAGCGCCTACCCGCTCCGCTCGCAGCTGCGCCAGCTCGTCTATCAGGCGCTGGTCGACTGACGGGACCCCTCTTCCACTTCCTGGCGGATCGCGGCCTGCCCTCTTGATATGGCTCGCCGCCAGGAGGAACGAAAGATGAGTCCTGTTCGCCCGTTCGTTGTACGTCCCCCGTCCATGCTCGTTGGCCTTCTCGCGCTGATCCTGGCGAGCGGCTGTGCCCACAAACCGCTGGTGAGCGAGAACAAGGGCCGCGAGTTGCCGGACCAGGGTCCGGTGATCGCGGACACCGCCCAGGGTCAGGTTCGCGGCTCCAACCGCGACGGCATCCACACCTTCAAGGGGATTCCGTACGGCGGACCCACCTCGGGAAAGAACCGCTTCATGCCGCCGACGAAGCCCGAGTCGTGGAGCGGCGTTCGCGATGCGCTCGAGTACGGCCCTCGCTGCGCCCAGCGCAGTGCCATCGGTTCGGCGGTGGATCGAAAGGTCGTGGCGGCGATCATCGCTCCCGACACCCAGGCCATGAGCGAGGACTGCCTGTTCCTCAACGTCTGGTCCCCGGGCGCGGGAGACGGCCGGAAGCGGCCGGTCATGGTCTGGCTGCACGGGGGTGGCTTCGTGGAGGGCTCCGGCTCCTCCGCCCTCTATGACGGGACCGCGCTCGCCCGGCGCGGCGACGTCGTGGTCATCACGCTCAATCACCGGCTCGGGGCGCTCGGCTACCTGTACACGGGCAGCGGCGCCAACGAGTCCTCGGGCAATGCCGGCATGCTCGACATCGTCGCGGCGCTCCAGTGGGTGCGTGACAACATCGCCGCCTTCGGAGGGGACCCCGGCAACGTCACCATTTTCGGCGAGTCAGGCGGAGGCATGAAGGTGACCCTGATGCTCGCGCTGCCCGCGGCCCAGGGGCTGTTCCACAAGGCCATCAGCCAGAGCGGCGCCCTGGTGCGCGCGTTGAAGCCGGAGCAGTCGGCCGCGATCACCGGCGAGCTGGTGACCGAGCTCGGGGTGAAGCCTGGAGACCTCGAGGCACTCCAGAACGTGCCCCTGGAGAAGTTGCTGGATGCCCAGGGCGTGGTGCTGAAGAAGGAGCGCTCGGGAGGGTTCACCTTCAACTCGCCGTTCACCCCCGTGGCGGATGGGACCGTCCTGCCCCGGGATCCGTTCGACCCGGAGGCCCCCGCCGTCTCGGCGGACGTGCCGCTGTTGATCGGCTCCAACAGGGACGAGATGACGCTGTTCCTCTACGGGAAGCTGGGGCCCATGACCGATGGAATGGCGCGCATGGGCCTGGGGCGGCTCGCTGGCGACGCGAAGGATCCGGTCTTCGACCACTACCGCAAGCGCATGCCCGACGCCTCGGGCGCGGAGCTGATCATCTCCGCGGGCAGTGACATGTTCCGGGCGCCGTCGCTGCTGGTCGCCGATCGCAAGGTGGCCCAGGGCAAGGCCCCCGTCTACGTGTACCTGTTCACCTGGGAGACGCCGGTCCTCGAGGGCAAGCTCAAGTCCGCCCACGCGGTGGAGATCCCCTTCGTGTTCGACAACACCGACCTGGTCCCCGGCCTCACCGGAAAGGATCCCGAGCGCTTCAAGCTGGCCGAGCAGATGAGCACGACGTGGGCGACCTTCGCGCGCACCGGGAACCCGAATCACCCGGGTCTGCCCGAGTGGTCGGCCTACACCCCCGACCAGCGCGCCACGCTGATCTTCAATCTCCCCGTCAGCGTCGAGAACGATCCGCGGAGCGAGGAGCGCCAGCTCTGGCAGGGCATCCTCACGAAGTGAGCACGGCGCCCGCGGGGCACTCCTCCCCGCGGGCGTTCGTCGCGCCCAGGAGGCTCACGCCAGTTTGGCGAGGGCCTCCTTGGTGAAGTCCTGCAGCTCGCCATGGCGGCCCTCGCGCACCTTCCGGGCCCACTGGGCATCGGAGAGCAGCGCGCGGCCGACGGCCACCAGGTCGAACTCCTCCCGCTCCAGACGGACCAGCAGGTTCTCCAGGGACGCGGGCTTGGAGGTCTCGCCACGGAAGGCGGCCGTGAACTCGCCGCTCAGCCCGACCGAGCCGACGGTGATGGTGGGCTTGCCGGTGAGCTTCTTGGCCCAGCCGGCGAAGTTGAGCTCCGAGCCCTCGAACTCCGGCTCCCAGAAGCGGCGCTGCGAGCAGTGCAGGATGTCCGTCCCGGCCTCCACGAGCGGCGTGAGCCAGGCCTCCATCTCCTGGGGGGTCTGGGCGAGCCGGACGGTGAAGTCCTGCTGCTTCCACTGGGACAGGCGCAGGATGATGACGAAGTCCTTGCGAACGGAGGCGCGGATCGACTTCACCACCTCGGCGGCGAAGCGGGCGCGCTCGGCGATGGTTGCACCACCGAAGGTGTCCGTCCGCGTGTTCGTGCCGGACCAGAAGAACTGGTCGATCAGGTAGCCGTGCGCGCCGTGGATCTCCACCGCGTCGAAGCCCAGCCGCTGCGCGTCCGCCGCCGCCTTGCCGAAAGCGGCGATGGTGTCGGCGATGGCCTCGTCGGTCATGGGCTCGGTGAAACGCTTGCCCGGCGAGGACAGGCCGGAGGGGCTGTCCACCGGAGGCGGCGCGACCCAGGTGGTCATGGGATTGCGCGCGGAGCCCACGTGCCAGAGCTGGGGAGCCATCAACCCGCCCGCGGCGTGCACCTCGTCGATGACGCGCTTCCACCCCGCCAGCGCCTGCTCGCCGTGGAAGTCGGGCACGTTGGGATCGTTCTTGGCGGAGGGCCGGTTCACCACCGTGCCCTCGGAGAGGATGAGGCCCACCTCGGCCTCGGCCCGGCGGCGGTAGTACGCGGCGACGTCGGGGGTGGGCACACCGCCGGGAGAGAAGGAGCGCGTCATGGGGGCCATGACGATGCGGTTCTTCAGCTTCAGCGACTTGTGGGAGAAGGGGCGGAACAGAGCATCTACGGACATGGGGGGGCACTCCGGAGTCAACGCTTTCGGAAGCGGCTGATTAACCAGTCCGCTTTCCGCCAGCCGTTAGAAAATCCGAAGCCTCCCAGAAGAAGACCAGCGCGCTACCGGGCGAGCAATCGGCCGACTTCCGCGAGCAGTTGGTCGAGCTCGAAGGGCTTGCGCAGGAAGGCGGCGGGCTTGCAGTCCGGGGGGATGCTGGAGCGGGGCATGGCACTCATCAGGATCACCGGAAGGCCCTGGTACGCCGGGTCCGCCTGGAGGGCCAGCAACAGCTCGCGCCCATCCATCACCGGCATCATGTAGTCGAGCAGGAGGAGATCGGGCCGTTTCTCGGCGATGCGCTTGAGGCCATCCTTCCCGTTGTGTGCCACCAGGACGAGATAGCCTTCATCGCCCAACAGATCCGTGAGCGCATCGGTGATGCCGACCTCGTCGTCCACCACCAGGAGGGTCCTCACGGCTAACGGCTCCGCTTCTTGAGCAGGCCCTTGCGCTTGGGCCGGGACGAACCCGCCACCTTCGCATCGCCCGTCAGGATGGACTCGGCACTCTGGAAGGTGTCGGCGAGCTCGATGCCCCGGGACGTGATGCGGAACTCCCGGAGGGAGGAGTCGTAGTCGCTGTCACGCACCTTGACGACGGACAGCATCCGGTAGAGCTGCGAGCGCAGCTCCACGAAGCGCAGGAAGAAGATGTTCTCGACGAGGCTCGAGACACCGCTGATCGGCAGCCTCACCTCGGAGGAGAACATGTCTTGCAACTCGCTGGTGTACACCGTGGTGACGCCCAACACCCGCAGCTCGTTGGTGAGCGCGGCCAGGAAGTGGCTGATGCGCTCGGGATGGGCCGCCGACTGCATGAAGCCGTCCACCCCGTCGATGAAGAGCCGCTTCACGCCCCGCACGCGCACCGCCTCGAGCAGCTTGTTGCCGAGCCCATCGAGGATGCGCTCGGTGGGCGGATGCCACTGGATGTCGAAGAAGCCCTGCGCGTGCTTCTTCTCCAGGTCGAGTCCCAGTGCTCGGGCCTTGAGGAAGATGCGCGACGGCGTCTCGTAGAATCCGAAGAGGAGGCCCGGCTCCGACTTGCTCGATTTGTCGAGGAACTGCAGCCCGAAGGTCGTCTTGCCCGCCCCCGTGGGACCAAAGAGGACGGAGGAGGAGGCGCACGGAAGGCCTCCGCTCATCATCCGGTCCAGCTGGGCGATTCCCGTCGAGACCCGTTCCGACTTGCAGGGATCCTCGCGTGACGGCTCCTGCAGGAGCGCCTCGATGCGCGGGAGCACCACGATGCCATCGCCGGTGATTTGAAAGGCGTGGCCGCCGCGCAGGTAGCTGCTGCCCCGGAACTTCTTCACCTCCAGCTCACGCTCCGCGCGCCGGCCCAGCCGGTTGTCGGTGAGCTCCAGCACGCCGTCCACCATGGTGTGCTCCGGCCCCACCGGCTCCGCGCTCGCGCTGGTGAGCAGCAGGATGGTGCAGCCGGCGAAGTTGGCGTGGATCTGCAGCTCGTGGATGAACTTCTTGAAGTCCTTCTTCGTCTCGGCGCTCTCCTGCACCGTCACCAGGCCGTCCACCACGAGCAGGGTGGCCTTGCGCGCACGCACCTCGCGCCGGAGCACCTCCACGAGCCCCTTCAAGCCACCCTCTTCCAGGATCGAGAAGGCGCTCAGGTAGGAGATCTGCTCGGGAATGCGTGACGTGTCGAAGAAGGAGAGCGGCTGGAGGTTGAAGATCAGGCGCTCGTGCGTCTCCGCCAGCAGCGTGGCGTAGAGGACGCGGCCCCCTTGCGCGGCATGATGGAAGCACACCTGGTTGGCGAGGATGGTCTTCCCCGCCCCCGGGCGGCCCTGAAGCATGTACACGCCCCGGCGCAGGAAGCCACCGTGCAGTACGAGGTCCAGACCCCGTACCCCCGAGGGAACCCTGTCTTGGGGCCGCTCCGTCATCGGCTCGCTCATCACGCCCTCATCCTCTTCCGTGCCACGAGAAGGCTGCTCTCTACCTCAACGCGCCCTTCCCGCCCTTTCTATCCATCACGCGGAAGTCTCACCGTGAAGGTCGTCCCCTCGTCGGCGCTCGAACGCACGCGGATCCCTCCGCCGTGCGCCTGCACGAGGTGGTAGGTGATGTGCAGGCCCAGACCCATGCTGCGGCCTCCGTCGGGCCGCGCATTGCGGCCTCGCTGGAAGGGCTGGAACAGCCGGGGAAGGTCCTCCGCGGGAATGGGAGAACCCCCGTTGTGCACCTCGAGCACGACCTCCTCCCCTTCTCCCCACGTTCGCACCCGCACGGGAACGTCCTCGGTGGTGTGTTGAAGCGCGTTGAGGACGAGGTTCTGCACCACCTGGGAGAGACGATCGGCATCCCAGGAGCCTCGCCCGTCACCGGAGCGCTCCATCGTCACGTGACGCCCGGGCCGCGCGACGAGCACCTCGTCCACCACCTGGGCGACGAGGGGATGGAGGTCCACGGCCTGGCCGCGCTCCACCGTGATGCCGCCGCCCAGGCGGACGCGGGTGAAGTCGAGCAGGTCGTTGATCATCCGGAGCGCCCGGTCCGAGGAGTTGAGGATGCGCTCGAACGAGCGGCGCTGCCGCGGCTCAAGCCCTCCCGTCTTGAGGCCGTGCGTCGCCGAGAGACGGATGGCCTGCAGGGGGTTGCGCAGGTCGTGGCTGACGATGCCGATGAGCTGCTGTTCGAACTCCACGCCCCGCTTCTGCTCGCTCACGTCGCGGAAGAAGAGGGAGAGGCCCCCGCTTCGGGTGGGGTAGGCCCGGACTTCCATCCATATGTCCTGGAGCGCGTCGTGCTCGACGAACCGCACCGGGACGCGCTCCTCCATGCACCGGTGGTACTCCGTCCAATAGTTCGTGCCCGGCTCCCTGGCCCGCGGCCAGACATCCCAGAGCACACGGCCCAGGAGCTCGCTCGAGGCCTTGCGGGAGAGCCGCTCCAGGCTCGCGTTCACGAGCGTGATGCGCCAGTCCTTGTCGAGACCGATGAAGGCGTCGCCCATGGACTCGAGGGCTTCCGCCATCCGAGACGCCAGCCTCTCGGCATCCTCGACGGAGCAGGAGCAGGCGGCGATGGGGGTGGAGACGGCACCGGGCGGTTCGGAACCATCCGCCTGTCGCTGTCCGGGACCTGCCACTGGCGCTGGGGATGGACTCTCCACGATGACTCGCCATACCACGAGCGCCCTGCCCTACAAGACAAGAGCCACGAGCCCCCGGCTTCGAGCCTCGGGGCCTCGGCGAACTGTCGCGCGCCGTACAAACTCAGTGTTGGTCGGCTGGAGCTTCCGGGAGTCCCCTCCGCGCGACCCGGAGCTGGAGCACCAGGGCCGAGACCGCCGTCACGGCGGCGCAGAGCCCGAACAGGCGGAGCTCGAGGAACTGCTGGAAGCGCGCGCGGCCGAGGATCTCATAGGCGAGCAATCCCATGAGCGTCCCGAGCCCCGGAGCGACCATGGCCCAGGCGAAGGTGGCCCGGGAGCGCAGCAGCAGGGCCGCATCGAGCAACAGGAAGAGCAACGGCACGAGCATCACGAGATTGTTACGCCAGCCGAGCGGCGACAGGACGGCCGTGCAGTACACCGCGACCGCGGTCACGGCGAGCCGGGCGCGCGCGGCGTCGACCCGGGCCAGCGAGACGAGGAGCGCCGACAGCACGGAGGCGAGCGCGAGGCCGAGTCCCGCCGCGAGCAGCGTGTAGCGAGCGCCATCCGCGGGAGAGAGGAACCAGCAGGCGAAGCCGAAGACGCCCTGGTTCTGGTTGGCGCAGATGAGCGGACCGGTCGAATCCTCGAGCATCTTCCGCCAGGCGAGGATCTCGCTCCAGGCGAACGAAGGACCGCTGAAGAGCACGGGGAGCAACAGCAGCGCGAGCCCGAAGACGCCCACCGCGACCACTCGCCGCCACTCCCGCGAGAAGAGCGCCACGAGCACGAGCAGGGCGAGCGGCGGCTTGAAGAGACATGCCACCGCCAGGAAGGCACCGGAGGCGACTGGCCGCGTCCCGCGCAGGGCCTCGCTCTCGAGTGCGAGCCACAGGAGCAGCGTGTCGCAATTGCCGTAGAGGAACACCTGCTTGACGAACGGGAGCGCCAGCACCACGACGAGCGCATGTGCCCACCGGGGAAGCGGGCGCGGCATCATCGAGGCCCAGAGGTGGATGGCGCGCACGAGCACGGCCGCGTTGAGGAGCACCCAGGACCAGCGGGCCAGCGTCTCCGGCAGGGCCGCGAAGGGAGCGAAGAGGTACGCGGTCACGGGCGCGTACTTGTAGACCCAGGGGAGGTCCTCGTAGCGGTAGAGGGGCTGCCCGGCGAGCGCGTTCGCTCCCGCCTTGTAGAAGACGGCCCAGTCCGCCTGTACCTGGAACACGACCGCGTGGATCGCCAGGGCGAACACCCCGATCGAAACGACGACCCACGCCGCGAGCGGCTGGCGCCCGCCAGGGTGGGTCATCGGGTTCACGGGTTCCTCGGTGTCGGGACGGAGCACGCGCCGGTGAGTGCCACAAGCCCCGACCTCCACACAAGCCGTCCCCCTACTACACGGACTTCGGGCACTTGACCGGCACGGTCTTGCCCTGACGGAACTTGCTCAGCCCCTGCTCCCAGGCCTTCTCCCAATCACTATTGGCCAGGCTCTGATCCTCGAATGGGTTGAGCACATAGGTGCTCTTCGTGCACCGGGGGGGCGTCTGCCCATCCTCCGACAGGGTGGCCTCGATCACGGTCAGGCGGACGCCGCTGTCCTTCACCGGCACGGCCTTGAAGACCAACTCCTGCTCCCCCGAGGGCACCAGGTAGACCTGGGACTTCAACTGTTGCGTGCTGGGGTTGAACACGGTGATGAGGGTCGTGGAGCCCCGCTCGGCCCCCAGGTTCGTCATGAATGCATGGGGACCGGCGTATTGATAGCGGACCTGGAGGATGTCCTCGAAGTTGCCATCCTTCCGGACGAGCTGGGCATCCTCGACCGTCTTGCCGTCGACCTGGCGGCGCACCACGTACCAGGCGGCGGATTCGCTCGAGCCCTTCGTGCGCTTGGGATGGTAGCAGATGTTGATGTCGAAGCCGGGCGAGCCCTTGGGCCTGGTGAGCTTGGGGGCATCGTTCACGGATTCGGCGAACTTCGTCAGCGCCTCGCAATCCTCGAACTTCTCGGGTGGAGCACTGGCGAACACCGGGGCCGTGCTCAACGAGACCAGAGCGGCGAGGACGACGGGGTGAAGCACTTTGCTTGTCATGGTGTGTCCTTCTGAACGGGACGGGCGGCCCTGTAGCAGGAGCGCCCGCCCCGGGGGAAGGACACGTGCCGTTACGGCCGGATGAGCCCGCCGCTCACCACCAGGCCGTAGTCGGCGTCGATGGCCGTCGTCTCGACGCGCGCGTCCTGGACGATCTCGTCACCCAGCACCTCGACCTTCCACGCGCCGGCCGCGGGGTTCTGGAGGAAGACGTTCTCGACCGTGTCGACGGTGTTGGAGCTACCCCCCGCCGTGGAGAAGTTGCCCGCGGTGAGACCGTTGTTGCCCCAGTACACCACTCCCGAGGGAGAGGTGACCCGCAGCGACAGGTCGTTCACGCGCGCCTGGGCCGCGCCCACCGTGCCCATGGGATCCGTGTAGACGAGCGTGACGTTCAGCTCGGTCTGACCGGCGGCGACGTCGACGGTGTAGCTCTTGACGCCCAGGGGAGCGATGACGTCGGTCTCGTCGATGACGCTCGTCGCCGCGGCGCGGTCGTAGAGGCGCTTGAGGTCGGACGTGCCCCAGCCCTGCTTGTAGCGGTCGAGGTCCCCGTTGGTTCCGCCCGCCACCCAGTTGTAGCGCCACGCGTTGTTGATCATCAGCGCCTTGGCCGTGGCCATCTGCGGGCGGCTGGCGAAGACGTCGGTCTTGAGGCCGTGGCCGGCCCAGACGCCCTGGTGCCACATCTGGAAGAGCAGACCGAAGTGGCCCGCCGTCTGGGGCGTGGCGGAGCTGGTGCCGCTGAACTCGGTGTAGTTGGCGGTGCCGGTGCCCGCGGCACCCCGCACGGAGTCGTAGAAGTAGGACAGGTCCGGCTTGATGCGTCCGTCCGCCGCCGGGCCGATGCTGCCGCCCGAGCCCCAGTAGTCATCCGTGCGCGCCAGCGTGTTCCTGTGGCGCACGCCGCCCACCGAGACGATGTTCTTCGCCCACGCCTGCGGGCGCGAGTTCCGGGAGCCGGAGTTGCTCTGCGACTGCGTGCTGAGGATGGGGTGCTTGAAGAGGTAGTCGTCCACCTCGGCGGAGATGGTGGTGTACGCGGTCGTCAGGGTGCTGCCCACGCTGGACGTCTGGAAGACGGCGCGGTAGGGCCCGGCCGGGTCCGTCAGCTCCTGGTTGATGGTGTAGCGGGACTTGGTGCCACCGAACTGGGAGGACTCGTTGTAGCGGAAGAAGATGCCCTGGCCGCTCGGCAGCAGGCCCCGCGCGCCCGCGTTCACCCCCTTGGCGAAGTTGTGGCTGTAGCAGCTGGTGCCGTGGTAGCTGCTGCTCGTGGTGCCCGTGCTGTGGACGATGGGCGCGGTGGGCCACTCCTGGTGCGTGGTGAGCAGCTCGGTGTCGAAGATCTCACCGCGCACGCCCTGCCCCGTCCAGCCCTTGAGCGTCTCGACGTAGTTGGCGCCGCCCGTCTCGCGGACGATGTCCATGTCCACCTCGCCGGGGCCACCCCACCGGTCGATGAACTGCACCTCGTTGGAGCGCGCCACCTCCTGGAGCTGGGCCTGGGTGAGCGTCGCCTCGACGCGCAGGCCCGCCGGCTCGACCAGGTCCACCTTGCCGCCCAGGCGCCGCACCAGCCGGACCACCTCCGCCTGCCGCCGCTCCCCGCCCTCGCCGAGCATGATGGAGTAGCGCTGCTCCGGCTGGGACGCCCTCAGGCCCACCAGGGACTCGCGCAGCTCACGCTCCAGCCGGTACTCCGGGTGGTAGGGCCCGATCCACCGCACGTAGGGCAGCTCCGCCACGCGCGCCCGCGACCCCGCGTTCATCTCCACGACGAAGGTGTGGTCGGTGAGGAAGCGCAGCACCTTGCCGCCCTGGGCCTCGATGGCCTGACGGAACTCGGGCAGCGGCGTCGCCAGGAACTGCACCAGGTGCAGCGTGTTGTCCGCGCTGGCGGCGAGCTGGGGGTTCGCCACGGCCGCGAGCCCCTGGAGCGGCTCGAACGAGGCGTCCTGCAGGCGCACCACGTAGCTGGTGGGACGCACGCGCCCGATGGCGGCGACTCCCTGCCGGCTGTAGGCGTAGTAGGGCTGACGGCCTCCGATGGGCAGCTCCTCCTCCCACGTGTAGAGCTCGAACGCCGAGCCAGACACGGGGACGGTCCGCAGCCCGTGGACGGGCTGGGAGGTGCGGTGGAAGGCGAGCCCGGTCCCGGTCACCAGCAGGTAGCGGCCCTCGGCCGCCAGGGACGCGCCCTCCAGCGTCTGGATGGCACCGGCCGTCCGGACCCCTTCGAGGTCCACGAGCCGCGCGGGGGAACGGGCGGCCTCCCGCGAGGCATTACCCTGTCCGGGTGCCGCGAGGACCGGCAACGGCGCGACGAGAGAGCAACCCAGGGCCAGGGCAAGGGGACGCCACATGCCCGCGGATCGTGAGAACACGCTTCGCATCTCGGTAACTCCTTGGCTGTATGTGATTGGATCCGACCGCGCCCCTTGGCTGCCTGAAACAGCCGCGGAGCAGGCCAGGACAGATCCGGAATCCGAGAAATAATTTGTAATCAAATACCCACCGTCCGTCAATAGCTGACAGACGGGGTGCGAACGCGTGCAACCTCTACTGCAATTTTCCTCAGATGGCCGTCCAGCCGCCGTCGATGTCGAGCACCATGCCGGTGGCATACGTGCACGTGGCCAGGAAGAAGGCCGCGTCCGCCATCTCGTGGGCGGACGCCGAGCGCTTCATCGGGATGTTGCTCATCAGCCCGGCCATGAACTCGTCCAGCTTCTCGGGAGGGACCTTCCAGTCGATCGCCGTGCCATGGGTCAGCCCGGGGGACAGGACGTTCACCCGGATGCCCTTCGGAGCCAGCTCCACCGCGAGCGAGCGTCCCATGGCGTTGACCGCGCCGCACAAGCCCGCGCCCCCGGAGTAGTTCACCAGGGCGGCATGGCCGGCGATGCCCGAGCAGAGCACGATGGAGCTGCCCGGCGGCATCTTCGGAACCGCGTGGTGACAGGCGGAGAGCTGCCCGAAGAAGCGGCCGTCGAACAGCTCCCGCCACGACTTCGTGGGAACCTGCTCGACCGGGCCGAACACCGCCCCTCCGGCACAGGTCACCAACAGATCGATACGGGGCTCGGAGTCGATGAGCCGCTGGACCTGGGCCTCGTCGGCGACGTCCGTCACCATGCCCCGGGCACGCCGTCCGAGCTTCTCCACCGCCTCGTCGAGCCGCTTCTGGCTGCGTCCGGCGAGCACGACGTTCGCGCCCTCCTTGACGAAGCGTTCGGCGATCGCGAAGCCGATTCCCGAGCCTCCTCCCGTGATGATTGCGGTCTTTCCATCCAGCGCGCCCATGCGTCTCTCCTCTCCATGACGTGAAGCCGTCAAGAGGGAGCGACACTACCAGCGAGCCCCTCCGCCCCTCCCGAGGGCCCGGGTTGGAGGGTCCCTCGTTCACTCCCAGTGTTTTTTTCCTCCTCTTCTGGCCTCGACCCGCCGAATTGGATGCCACGGGAGCGAGGGGTGCGCTAAGGCTGGCGATCTTCCACGGTGAATCCGTCCATGCACTCCTCCCCCTCCCCCAACGGCTCCGAACCCGACTCCCCCCGTCGCATCGCATTGACGGCACTGGGGGCGCTGGGCGTGGTCTACGGGGACATCGGTACCTCGCCCCTTTACGCACTGCGTGAGTGTTTTCACGGGCCGCATGCCATCGACGCCTCGGCCGCCAACGTGCTGGGGGTGCTGAGCCTGTTCTTCTGGGCGCTCATCATCGTCATCTCGATGAAGTACCTGGCCTTCGTCATGCGCGCGGACAACCGGGGCGAGGGCGGAATGCTGGCGCTGATGGCGCTGGTGATGCACCGCACGCCCGGGGGCAACCCGGGCCGCAACCGCCAGGTGCTGGTGTGGATGGCGCTGTTCGGCGCGGGCCTCATCTACGGCGATGGTGTCATCACCCCGGCCGTCTCGGTGCTGTCGGCCACCGAGGGCCTCAACGTGGCCACGCACGTGTTCGAGCCCTATGTGGTGCCCCTCACGCTGGTCATCCTGATCGGCCTGTTCCTGGTGCAGAGCCGGGGGACGGCCGGCATCGGGAAGATCTTCGGGCCGGTGATGCTCCTGTGGTTCGGCACCATCGCCACGCTGGGCATGCGCTCCATCCTGGCCTACCCGGACGTGCTGCGGGCGGTGTGGCCCGGCTACGCGGTGGAGTTCTTCCTCCACAACGGCGTGCACGGCTTCCTGCTGCTGGCGGTGGTCATCCTGGTCATCACCGGCGGCGAGGCGCTCTACGCGGACATGGGTCACTTCGGCCGCAAGCCCATCCGGCTGGCGTGGTTCGCGGTGGCGCTGCCCGCGCTGCTGCTCAACTATTTCGGGCAGGGCGCGCTCCTGCTGCGCGACCCGACGGCGGAGAACCCGTTCTACCAGCTGGCCCCACCGCCGCTGCTCTACCCGCTGGTGGCGCTCGCCACGCTCGCGGCGAGCATCGCCAGCCAGGCGCTCATCTCGGGGGCGTTCAGCCTCACGCGCCAGGCCATCCAGCTGGGCTACAGCCCGCGCATGGAGGTGGTGCACACCTCGGAGGCGGAGGAGGGGCAGATCTACCTGCCCGGCCTCAACCGCGCGATGCTGGTGGGCGTGGTGGTGTTGGTGCTCACCTTCCGCTCCTCGAGCGCGCTGGCGGCGGCCTACGGCATGGCGACCACGGCGGCCATGTCCATCACCACGGTGCTGTCGTACGTGGTGGCCCGCGAGCGCTGGAAGATGAGCCGCGCGGTGGTGCTGCCCATGACGGCGGTGTTCCTGGCCATCGACCTGTCGTTCCTGGGCGCCAACGTGGTGAAGGTGCCCGATGGAGGCTGGTTCCCGCTCACGCTCGGGCTGATCATCTTCACCCTGATGACGACGTGGAAGCGTGGCCGCGAGCTGCTGGCCCAGCGGATGCGCGCCGCGGCGCTCTCCATCGAGGCGCTGCTGGAGAGCTTCGGGGAGCATCCGCCCACGCGAGTGCCCGGCACGGCCATCTTCATGACGGGCAACTCGGAGATCGCGCCCACCGCGCTCCTGCACAACCTCAAGCACAACAAGGTCCTGCACGAGCAGACGGTGCTGCTCACCATCCAGACCCTGGACGTGCCCCACGTGCCGGCTTCCGAGCGCGTGGAGGTGGAGTCGCTGGAGCTCGGCCTCAAGCGCGTGTACGCGCGCTACGGCTTCATGGACGACCCGAGCGTCCCCGACATCCTCAAGCGCATGCGGGAGGCTGGGCTGCAGTTCAATCTCATGGGGACCAGCTTCTTCCTGGGCCGCGAGACGCTCATCGTCACCAAGAAGCCGGGCATGGCCCAGTGGCGCGAGGCGATCTTCGTCTGGATGAGCCACAATGCCCGCTCGGCCACCGCCTTCTTCCGCATCCCACCCAACCGCGTGGTGGAGATGGGCACGCAGGTCGAGCTGTAGGAGGGCCCCGGCGGGCAACCGGGGCCCACGAGGCTACCGGCCCCGCCGTCCCCCGCCGCTACGGCCACGAGGGGACGGGCCCGCCCCGCGTGACGAACCACCCCCTCGCCCTCCCCCCTTGCCTCCCGGGCGCGCCGCACCACGGGCGCCACT
Organism: Archangium violaceum; assembly: GCF_016887565.1. Lineage (NCBI taxonomy): Bacteria > Pseudomonadati > Myxococcota > Myxococcia > Myxococcales > Archangiaceae > Archangium > Archangium violaceum. The sequence goes on along the minus strand of NZ_CP069396.1, from coordinate 6,386,638 downwards.
TCTCTCCTGCCCGGCGCTCCTTCCCTGCCCGGCGCTCCTTCCCTGCCCGGCGCTCCTTCCCTGCCCGGCGCTCCTTCCCTGCCCGGCGCTCCTTCCCTGCCCGGCGCTCCTTCCCTGCCCGGCGCTCCGGCCGCGCGCATCCCTCGCTCCACCACGGGCGGTGTCCCGTCCCGCCGGGCGCTCCTTGCGCGGAGCGGACGGGCGGTCCGTCCCACGGGTGGAAGCCCTTCCACGACCCGGAGCCTCACGACGGCTGTCGTCCCCGCCACGGCGCTCCCGGCCCTCGCTCGCGCGGACGGGGCGTGCACGGGCCTTCTCCGGGGCGCGGGGGCGCTTGTCCTCCAGGACCGCCAGCGGGTCGTTTTCCTCCCGCCCGGCCCGGAACGTCTCCATCTCCTCACGGAAGACGGAGTCCTCCCGCGGCACCTCGGCGCGCGGCAGGTCCATGCGGATGATGCGCTCGATGGCGCGCACCGTCTCCTCGTCTCGCTCGGTGACGAAGGTCGAGGCGCGCCCGCTGGCACCAGCTCGCGCCGTGCGGCCGATCCGGTGGACGTAGTCCTCCGGGGAGTGTGGCAGGTCGAAGTTGATGACGTGGCCGATGTCATCCACGTCCAGCCCGCGTGACGCGATATCCGTGGCCACCAGGCAGCGGTACTGCCCCCGCCGGAAGCCCTCGAGCGCCTGACGACGCTGTCCCTGCGTGCGGTCGGAGTGGATGAGCGCGCTCTTGTGGCCCGCGCGCTTGAGGATCTCCTGCACCTTCTCGGCGCGCTCCCGGGTGCGGGTGAAGACGATCGCGCTCAGCTGATCCCTCGCGAGCAGGCTGAGCAGCAGCGGGTACTTCTCCATCGGATCGACCTCGTACGCCCGCTGCACGGCGCGCGCGGCGGGAGTTCCGCTCGGAGTGACCTCCACCCGGACGGGCCGGCGCAGCACCTCCTGGGCGAAGCGCGTCACGTTATGGCCCAAGGTGGCGGAGAACAGGAGCGTCTGGCGCTCGCGGGGCAGCGCGGCGAGGATTTGCGACAGCTCGGGCATGAAGCCCATCTCCAGCATCCGATCCGCCTCGTCCAGCACGAGCATGCGCACCGTCGAGAGGTTCACCGCGCCCGCCTTCAGCAGGTCGGCCAGCCGGCCCGGGGTGGCGAGGATCAGCGAGGGCCGCTGGCGCAGCGCCTCCACCTGCGCGCCCATGTCCGTGCCCCCGATGACCACCGCCCGGGCGATACCGCGCGGCTCACCGAAGAAGGCGGCCTCGTCGGCGATCTGCTGCACCAGCTCGCGCGTGGGGGCGAGCACCAGCCCTGCCGGACCCGGCTCACCGACCAGGCGCTCGACCAGGGGCAGCAGGTAGGCGGCCGTCTTGCCCGTCCCCGTGGCCGCGCAGCCGATGACGTCCCGCCCGGCGAGCGCCGGAGGAATGGCCTGGGCCTGAATGGGGGTGGGAGAGGCGAAGCGGGCGCGCCGCACCGCATCGAGGGATTCAGGAGAGAGACCGAGGGACTTGAAGGAGTTGCTCACACATGAGGGGCTATCACGCCCGGACTCGCGGGGCGACCCACAACGCCCGGCGCCTGTCCCCTGGCTCGCGAAAAATCGACACGCGGAAGATCCAGGGAAAAACCACTCTCACAATCAATCCTCGCAAGAACGTTCTTACAAGGATTGTAGTTATTACAGTCCTCACGCGAATTACCTTCTTGAAGTCCTTCACCATCTACAGCGCCCAGGGCGAGTGGGTGTACGGGCATGCCTGGGGCGGCTGTGGCGTCGATGGCTGGGTGCAGAACGGCTGGTTCTGCTGACGTATCAGCCTGGAAGCCGTTCGCCTCGTTGCCGCCCAGGCGGCTCGCGCGGCGACGGCTCCGCCCCGTGTGTGGCTGCGTGGAGCAGCGCTCGGAGAAACCCACGGGCCCCTGCGATCGATGCGGCCAACCGCACTGGACGGAGGCGGTATTCGAGACGCGCAGGGGCCTCGGCGATCCGGCCTGAGCGCCTATGATGATGCCGCTTGCCATCGGACCCTGGCCCCGATGAGACGGAGCGGAGACGAACGAATGAAGAAACACGACCTGCGGCACGGGCACCTGGCCGAGGTATGGGGCGATACGGTCGATCTGCGGCACCTGGCGTGGTCCATCGGTATCGGACTCGTCGTGAGCCTGGCCTGCTTCCTCCTGGCCAGCCGACTCCTGGCGGACCGGGTTGACAGTGCCGCGCTCGCACGTGCCTACGCGATGCTGGCCGGTCTGGGCGGCTGCGTTCTGTCTGGCATCATCTGCGGGGTCCTCTTCCCTCCCAAGCGCGTGGTGGTGGAGGACGGGGCGGCCGATCCGTCGTGGCGCCAGGAGGTGCTGAACGAGCTCGCCGCGCAGTCCGGCGGACTCGGAGCGGTCGCCGAGCTGCCACCCCCGGTGGTGGATGAGCTGAAGGCACTGCACCTCTACGAGCTGTTCGCGAACTTCCAGCCGGTCGCGTCCGACGCGGCCTCGGCCTCTTCCTCGTCGGCACGAGCCCAGGTGGCGGAAATGCCCCAGGCGGCGCCCCGGGCGATGGAGGAGCGGTAGTGCAAGCGGACCTCCTGAATCAAATCCTGGTCGCCGCGGCCATGGGGCTGCTCGGTGCGGTGGTGTTCACCGCCATCGGATTGATCTCCGGGACCGACGAGACGACGACGCTCGCGCCGCCGACCCTGTTGGTCGCGCTGCTGGGCGTGCCGCCGGCGGGCGTCTTCACCTTCTTTCTCGCCGGGGCTGTCGCCAAGCACATGACGCATGCCGTCCCCACCGCACTGCTCGGCATTCCCGGTGACACCACCGCCATTCCACTGCTGCAGGACGCCAACATCCTGCGCAACCTCGGCGTGCCGCACATCGCGCTGCGCAAGATGGTGTCCGGAGGGCTCCTCGCCGCCTTCCTCGCGGTGCCGCTGGCGGTGTCGTTCGCCTTGCTGCTCGCGCCCTTTGGCGGCGCCATCTCGAAGTCGGCGCCGTGGATCTTCGTGACGGCCGCGGTGCTGATCGCCTACCTGTCTGGCGGTCGCTGGGCATCCGTGGTCGCGCTGGTGCCCTTCGTCCTCGTCATCGTGGCGCTGCAGGCGTTCACCGCCAGCCGTGGCGTCAAGCTCAGCGTGAGCTACTTCCTCGGAATCGCCATCGGCCCGCTGGTGGCCGATCTGTTCTCGGTGCTCTCCCCGCTCGAGGGTCCGCGCATGCGCCGCGACCATGTCCGGACGTTCTCGCTGGCTCCGGACGTCAAGAGCTGGTCGGGTTATTTCCCCAACCCGTTCAAGGTGCTCGATGCCACGCAGATCCGCTGGACGCTCGCCGCCGCGGCGGTGTCGAGCGCCACGTTCGTGTTCAGCCCGGTGGCGATGACGGTGGTGATGGGCGAGGCCGTGGGCTCGCGCATCAAGCATGCCTATCACCGGCTGACCACCGTGCTGGCCGCGCGCAACGGGGTGACCGAGGCCACCTACATCGCCGAAGTGCTGATTCCGCTGATCGCTTTCGGCCTGCCCTTGAGTCCGGTGGCCGCCGGCCCGGCGGCACCGCTGTTCAACGCGCCTCCGCGTTTCACGGTGGATACCGCCACCGGGCAGACGCACAACCTGCACGACCTGCTCAGTCACTGGGAGTTCCTGGGTTACGGCATGCTGTCCGTGGTGCTGGCGGCGCTGGTGTCCTACCCGTTCGCCATGAACCATGCACGGCGGGCGGCGCTGTTCGTCTCGCGCAAGGTGAGCCACGAGGCCATCATCTCCACCTTCGTCGGTCTGATCATCGTCATCAGCGTCTGGGAAGGCCAGTTGCTGGGGCTGCTGGTGATCCTGACGATGGGACTGCTCGGCGGGCTGTTGTCGCGCACCCTCGGATTCAACACGGGCGTGCAGTTCATGGGCTACTACACGGCGGTGCTCACCGTGCCCGCGTTGCTCGAGCTGTTCAAATGACGGGAGCCGGCGTTGCGCCAGGGCGGGGCAACCACAGGGCACCCAGCCTCAACAGGAGCACGTCGAACGGTTCGGCGCGGACCTCCCCGTCGCCGCGATGGCTGGCGGTGAGCAACCAGTCCCGCTCCCGGCGGTGGCGGATCTCCAGGGTGCGCGTCAGCGGATCGATGAACCAGACATGGCTCACGCCCTCACGGTGGTAGAACGGCAGCTTGCGCTCCCTGTCGACACGGACGGTGGAGGGCGAGAGCACCTCACACACCCAATCGGGAGCCACCGTCGCGAAAGGCTCGTCCATGAAGGAGGGGTCTGGCATCCGATCGCGCCGCCAGCCCGCGAGGTCCGGCACCACGATGTCCCGGCCCAGATGGAGCTCTGGCTCGGAAAGAATCCACCACCCTCCCCGTGTCCCCGGGTGCTCCAGATCGAAAGCCGTGCTCAACAAGGCATTGAGCGCCGATGACACCCGGGCATGTGGCAGGGCTGGCCGCGGCGAGGCCACCAGCTCGTCCTCGAGGATCTCCCCCACCCACCCGACCGGCAGCGCCTCGATGTCCTCGTACGTCGCCGGCTTCTTCCCTTTCCCCATGTCCGCGCCCCCTACCTTCGTGGTCAGAACCCGCGAAGCGGCACCCCGCTTCCACGGTGACTCCGAAGACTACCCCGGATTGTGACTTTTCGGGTAGGGTTCTCCGGAGGCGCCGCCAGCGCCGCGGGGAATCTCGTACCGCAGCTCGACCATGCCCTGGCCGAAGCGGGTGATGCCCTGGAGCTCGAGCGGACCCGGCAGGCGGGCGGGCAGCAGCGGAATCCCACCTCCGAGGATGACGGGAGCGACGCCGAGCAGCAGCTCGTCCAGGAGTCCTCGCTTCGAGAACTGGGCCACGAGGTTGCCGCCGCCCATCAACCAGATGTTCTTCTCCCCCGCCGCCCGGACCATCTGCTCGTGGACGGCGCCCACGTCCTCGGTGGTGAAGCGGATGTCCGCCCCCGGGTAGCCGGGCAGCTCGCGATGGGTGAACACCCAGGTGGGAATGCCGGCGTAGGGCCAGGCTTCCCGGAGCTCGGCGAGGATGAACTCGTAGGTCGCGGCGCCCATCGCCAATGCCCCCACGCCCGAGAGGAACTTCGTGTAGTGCTCGGTCACCCCCTGCGCGTCGTTGAACTGGAAGAGCCAGTCCAGACGACCGTCCGCGTCGGCGATGTAACCGTCGATACTGGCCGCTACGTAGTATTGGGTCCGTGTCATGGTCTTCAGCCTGCCACGGCATCCCTGACAACTCCTGTCAGGGATTCTCTGGCAGGGTGGCGGACGATGCGTTCCAGTCGATTGCTCGCCCTCCTCCTCAATCTCCAACGGCGCGGACACGCCACGGCGGCGGAGCTCGCCGCCGAGCTGGAGGTCTCCGTCCGCACGCTCTACCGCGACGTGGCCGCGCTGATGGCGGCTGGCGTTCCCGTCTGGACCGAGCCGGGTCCGCACGGTGGAATCCGTCTGGTCGAGGGCTGGCGCACGCGCCTCGACGGCCTGACCGCCGACGAGGCGACCGCCCTGTTCCTGTCCGGGGCTCCGCAGGCCCTCACCGACCTGGGCCTGGCCACGGTCGCCGTGAGCGCCAGGGCCAAGGTGGATGCCACCCTTCCCTCGGAGCTGCGAGGCCGGGCGGGCCGGATCCGGGAGCGGTTCCTGCTCGACGCGCCCGGCTGGTTCTCCCGGCCCGAGCAGCTCGACGCGCTGCCCGCCGCCGCCGAGGCCGTCTGGACGGGCCACCAGCTCGACATCCACTACGGCTCACACTCCGTCATCCGCCGCGTGGACCCGCTCGGGCTCGTCCTCAAGTCGGGCACCTGGTACCTGATCGCCCGGCACCGCGGGGAGCTCAAGACGTACCGGCTCAGCCGGATCCACCGGGCCCAGGTCCGGGACGAGACGTTCGTCCGCCCGGAAGACTTCGACCTCGCCGCATGGTGGGCCCAATCTTCGGCGGAGTTCGACGCGTCCCTGCTCACCTACCCCTGCCGCGTCCGCCTCTCGGCTCGCGCCCAGAAGCTCCTGCCCCACCTGGTCCCACATGATGCCGTCCGCCGGATGCTCGACGCCGCCGGGCCGCCAGACGCGGACGGCTGGCGCACGGTGGACCTCCTCTTGGAGAGCGAGGACGTCGCCGTCGACCAGCTCAGCGGCTTGGGCGATGGCGTCGAGGTCCTCGAGCCGCTGTCCCTGCGCCAGCGACTGCACGCGGTCGGCACGCGGATGGCAGCCCTCAACACGCCGTGACGCCCGGTCCGGAAGCTCCAAGGCTGGAATTCTCATCCATCTGGAATTCTCAAGAATTGTGGGCGATAACCGTTTCCGGGGGTCCTCGCTGAGAAGTCCAGGACCTCAAGGAGCCGTGAAATGCGTTCGCAGAAGAGCTGGCGCCGGTTGTTCGCCGCGGCCATCGCCGTGACCCTCGCCCCCCTGTCCTCGCTGGCCGCCGAGCGGGAGCATGACCGGGACGACGCCAACGCCCGGCGTGAGTTCCGGGACCAGTGGTACAACGAGGCCTACGGCAAGGCGAAGAAGGCGAAGAAGGGCGGGCCGTGGTCGCTCGAGTTCCGCAAGTTCATGAACGAGGCGGCGCGCAAGGAGCGTGAGAAGTATGCCTCGCAGCTCCCGGGCAGCTCCTCGACCATCACCGCGGTGACGGACCCGACCGCGACCGTCGCGGCCACGGGCACCACGTGGGTGAACATCGGCCCCACCAAGGCCGACTACCTGCAGAACGGCAGCTATTCGCTGAACAAGACGGACGCGGGCCGGGTGCGCAACATCATCGTCGACCCGACCAACCCCAATACCCTCTACGTGGCCTTCTCGGGCGGCGGCGTCTGGAAGTCCACCGACGGCGGCACCACCTGGACGCCCAGGACGGAGACGCTGGGCAGCCTGTCCGTCGGCAGCCTGGAGATGGACCCCAACAACAGCCAGGTGCTGTACCTGGGCCTGGGAGATCCGTTCGACGGCACCGGCATCGGCCTGGTGAAGTCCACCGACGGCGGCAACACCTGGTTCGCCCCGGTGTACCTGGGCAACGCCACCTCCATCACCGACATCCAGGTGGTGCCGGGCAACGGCAACATCGTGCTGGCCACCACCAACGCGGGCATCTTCCGCTCGGTGGACGCGGGCGCCACCTGGTCCCAGGTGAGCCTGGCCACCGGCTACACGGAGACGCCCTCCGGCTGGTCCATCGCCCACGCGGGCGGCTCGAAGTTCATCATCACCCTCGAGGCCCAGCCCTCCGCCGCCAGTGGCAACACCCAGGGCCAGGTGTGGGTGACGGCCGACAACGGGGCCACGTGGACGCGCTCCACCGGCGTCACCTCCTCGGCAGGCCTGGAGCGCATGACCGTCGCCACGGCGCCCTCCAGCCCCACCACCGTGTACGTGCTGGCCTCCAACCCCAGCGGCAACCTGGCGGACATCTTCAAGTCCACCAACGGCGGCACCAGCTTCACGGCGCTCGGCGCGGCCAGCAAGCGCTACTCCAACGGCAACACCGAGGCGCGCCAGGTGAGTGCCCTCTTCAACACCCAGGGTTGGTACGATCAGATGATCATCGTCCACCCGACCAACCCCAACCTGGTCTACTTCGGCGGCGCGCTGCACATGGCGAAGACCACCGACGGCGGCTCGACCTACGCCCAGGTCACCAACTGGCTCGGCCAGTTCAGCCTGCCGTACGTGCACGCGGACTTCCACGCCGCGGCCTTCGACCCGACGGGCGGCAAGCTGTACGTGGGCAACGACGGCGGCGTCTTCCTGACGAGCAACGCGGGCACCAGCTTCACGGACACGCTCAACGTGGGCATCGCCTCGCACCTCATCTACGACATCGGCGCATCGGCGGGTGACCGCAGCGCCGTCATCGCGGGCCTGCAGGACAACGGCACCCGCGTGCGCGTGGGCTCCACCAGCGTCTACAACCAGGAGCTCGGCGGCGACGGCTTCGGCTGCGACATCCACGCCACCAACGGCAAGCAGATGCTCGGCACGCTGTACTACTCCCGCATCTACAAGAGCACCGACGGCGGCCTGAACTTCGCCTCGGCCAGCACCGGCATCACCGAGAGCAACAACAGCAGCTCGGCGCCGTTCAACACCGTGCTGACGACCTGGAAGGGCGACGCGACGGGCAACACCGTCTACACCTTCGTGAACACCAAGGTGTACAAGTCGACCAACTACGCCAGCTCGTGGAGCGCGCTGGGCACCACTGGCCTGCCCACCGACATCTTCATCCGCGGCATCGGCACGGCGAAGAGCAACGGCAGCATCCTCGGCATCGTCGCCAACGCCGGCCGCGTGTTCCTCACCAACAACGGCGGCACGAGCTGGACCCAGGCCGCGGCGCTGCCCAACAACGGCCTGAGCCTGAGCGACGTGGAGTTCGACCCGACCAACCCCAACACCCTCTACGTCTCCTCGGTCGCGCCGGACGGGACCAAGGCCCACGCCTGGAAGTCCACGGACTTCGGCGCCACCTGGGCGGTGAGCGAGAGCGGCCTGCCGTCCGGCGTCCCGGTCAACAGCATCACCGTGGATCCGGGCAGCAACACCACGGTGTACGCCGCCACGCACCTGGGCGTGTACCGCTCCACCGACGCGGGCGCCACGTGGAGCCGCTTCGGCACCGGCATGCCGCTGGTGAACGTGACCGACCTGGAGATCCTCCAGGACTCCAGCCTCGTGCGCGCCGGCACCTTCGGCCGCTCGGTCTGGGAGCTGATGCCGTAGTCCGGAGCGCTCCGCTCTGAAGTCATGGGGGTCCGGGCCACACGGCCCGGGCCCCTTTTCATTCAACGCGCCCCTCAGCCCGCGCAGGTGCCGTCGAGCGCGGAGCCACTCGCGCCCTCGCACGTCCCCGTGGCGCAGTCGCGATCCTGGAAGCACGCCTCGCCCGAGGCCCGCCCGGGCACGCAGCGGCCATAGCGCGTGTTCGGCTCGAAGTGGTTGGAGCACGTCAGGGCCGTCTCGCACTCGGCGGCCTGGGAGCAGGGCTCGTCCTGGCCACGAAGCGGGTAGTCACACAGCCCCTTCAGGCCCTCCCCTCCCTCCTTCGGCGGTGGCGGGAAGGAGCACACCAGGCCCTCGGGACACTTCGTCTCCGCGTCACACGGCGTCCCCAGGCCCGAGTGGCAACCCAGGACTCCGAGCAGCACGGCCCACGACAACCTCTTCCTCACAGGCGGCCCTCCAGCGCGAGCGTCACCGAGCGGCCCGGCGCGTCCACGCCCGAGGCGTGCGCGCGGTACGAGGCATCGGTGAGGTTGCGCAGCTCCAGCGTCGCGGTGAACCAGCGCCAGCTCGCTCCGGCCCGCAGGTGCACCGCCGCCCACCCGGGTGTCCCCTGGCAGTCGGGCGACTCGGGGCAGATGCGGATGTCCTCGCGGTCCGCCGCGCTCAGCCGCTCCTGCTTCGCCGCCCACTGGAGCACCCCCTCGACGAAGGCGAAGTCCACCGGCTCCCAGGTGGCGCGCACCAGCCCGTTGAGCGGTGGGGACTTGGAGTACGACTCGGTCTCGGCCGGCGCTTCGGGCCGCAGCGGATCCAACCGCTTCTGTGAAGAGAGGACCCATGCGGCCCGCGCGAGCAGCGTCACCGAGCGCACGGGCCGCACCTGCCCGGAGAGCTCCACCGCGTGCACCTGCGCGTGGTCCGCGTTCGTCCGCACCAGGTAGGCCAGCCCGTCCGGGGTATGCGTCTCGCCATTGAGCGCACCGGGCACCGCCGTCACCAGACCGTCGATATAGGTATAGGCATACACGGCCTGCACCCGCGCCACCTCGCCCCGCTGGAAGCGCCCGCCCACCTCGGCGGTGTACGAGTACTCGGGGGACAGCTCGCGGCTGGGCAACACGTAGCCCGGCCCCTCCGCGCCCAGGCGCAGGTAGTCGTCCACGTTGGGCGCGCGGAAGCCCGTACCAAGGTTGGTGAAGAGCGTGAGGTCCTCGCTCACCCGCTGTTGGAAGCCCAGCTCGCCCGCCACGCCCAGGGCCTGCGCGTTGGAGGCCGTCAGCACGGGGCTGCCGGGGAACTGCAGGGCCAGCCGGTCGTCCTCGGGGAGATGGATGCGGTTGAGCTGCGCCCTCGCGCCCACGTGCCCCGTCGCGTCCGTGCCGAGATCCATCTGGAAGAGGCCGAAGAGGCCCGCGGCCAGCGAGGTGGGCGAGCCCGGGTAGCGCGCCAGCTCCGGACGCGGAGAGAAGTCCACCGGCACGAGGATGGCGCCCCGGGAGGCCCCGCCCGTCACCTTGTCGTGGAAGACGTCGGCGCCCACGCGCAGGCTCGCGCCGTTCCACGCCAGGCCCCGCTCGCCCTCGGCGCGCAGGCCGAACGTCCAGACGTTCGAGTCCTCGCGCTCGATGCGGTCGCGGGAGACGCGGAAGCGGTCCGTGCGCTCGCCCTGCCGCAGCGCGCTCGCGTCCACGCGGATGCGGTGGAAGGGTCCGGCCCCGCTCACGGTGAGCTGGCCATGGAGGAAGTCCCGCTCCTGGAGGGAGAAGACGCGGAAGTCGCCGGGCACCGAGCGGTCCGTGCGCGGAGCATCGCCCTGGCGCGCGGCCTGATACTGCACCAGGAGGATGGCGCCGGGGGCCAGCCGCTGGCGCACCTTCACCGCCGCGTCGTACTCGGTATAGCCCGTGTAGCGCTGGACGCCGATGGCCGCCCCGCCCCGCAGGTCATTGAAGTCACGCCCCGTCACCACGCCGAGCGCCGCGGTGTCCGGCAACTCCACGCCCAGGCGCAGGCTGCCCTGGAGGCTGAGGTCCGCGCTCCCGGCCTGGGCCCGGATGCTGGCGGGAAAGCGCCGCTCGCCCTCGGAGGCGAAGCGCGGCGTCAGGGTGAGGACGTTGACGACGCCCCCCAGCGCGTCCGAGCCGTAGAGCACCGAGGACGGGCCCCGCACCACTTCCAGACGATCGACGAGGAACGGGTCGACGGTGTTGAGGTACTGGTTGGGGCCGGAGCGCGTGACGGCGTTGTTGAGGCGCACGCCGTCCACCATGATGAGCACCTGGTGGCCGAGCAGGCCGCGGATGATGGGATGGCCGCCCGCGTGGTTGGTGCGCTGGACGAAGATGCCCTCCTCCTCCAGGAGCGCCTCCGGCGTGGAGCGCGCGGGGCGGCGGGACAGCTCCTCCGCCGTCACCTCCGAGCCCACGCGCGAGGCGGGCAGCAGGGGCTTGGGAACGCTGGAGGACGTCACCAACGTCTCCGCCTGGGAGTCCGGGTCGGAGGGAGGTTCCTCCTCGGACCGCTCCTGGGCCCCCACGGGGAGGGCATGACAGAGCAGGGAGAGCGAGCACGACCAGAGGAAGGCTCGCCTGGAGCGAGGGAGTCGAAGCATGGTCATGAATCGCGAGAGGGAGGAGCGGTGCGCCGGGTCAGCCGAGGCCCCCACCAGAGCCCCAGTCCCGAGAGGGAGAGCACCAGCAGGGCGACAGGAGACGATGGGACCTCGGCTTCCGAGGTCCGGGTGACGCGGGCGGGAGACGGCATGGGGGGTGACGGAGCGAGGACACGCGTGGAGCCGTGACCTCGTTCCGTGACGCCGAATCATAGCCAACGGGCCTCGCGGAACAAAGGCGCCCCCTCATACTCCTGGAGTGGAGGGAATGACGGAGCGCGAGGGTCGCGAGGCGGGGTCCTGGCCTCAGTACGAGGGGAAGGCCGGGACGGTGAAGGAGACGAACGCCTCCGAGCTTCCCGCCGAGAAGGACCGGAGGTTGCCCAGCGACAGGTCCGTGAGGATGACCGTCCCGAAGCGCGAGCCCACCGCCACCTGGGCATTGGAGGGCGAGATGTCGATGTCGATCAGGTCGTAGACCCCGGTGGGGACGACCGCGAGCTGCACTCCGGTGGAGCTGAAGCGGTAGATGGAGTCATTCCACGAGGCGCCGTAGATCTCCCCCGTCTTGCTGACGGCGATGCCCCGGATGGACAGGTTGAAGGGCAGCGAGATGGTGCGCACCTGCGCCAGGGTGACCGGGTCATAGACATAGATGCGGTACTCGTCGTACGCGAGGCCATACACCAGCCCGTCCAGGCCCACGGTGACGTCGATGAAGTCGACGGTGTCCGCGAAGCGCTGGGCCCCACCCGTGAGGAGGTTGAAGCGCACCAGGCCCTTCGGCTCGTCGCCGGTGCCATAGGTCATCATGTCCGTGACGAAGACGGAGTCGCCGTGACTGGCGATGCCGCCGTAGCTCACGTTGTTGGCCGTGCTCCAGCCCGCGTACGTCCAATGGACCCAGCTCTCCGCGCCCACGTCGTAGCGGCTCAGGTACGGATCGAACGTGCCGTTGTAGATCTCGACGCGATCCTTGGCGCTGACGATGAGATCCCTCGCCCGATCATTCGAGGAAATGGGAACGCTGCGAACGAGGCTCCCGCTCGAGGTGTACTCGGTGAGGGAGTTCGCCGAGGAGACCAGCAGGTTGTCGGTGCCCAGGGAGGGACCCCCGGGTGGAACGAACGTGACGAACGCCTCCGAGCCGCCCACGGAGAAGGAGCGAACACCGCTCAGCGTCAGGTCCGTGAAGATGATCTTCCCGAAGCGTGAGCCCGCGACCAGCGTTCCATCCTCCGAGAGATCGATGTCGGTCAGGTCATAGGCCCCAGTGGGGACGACCCCGAGCTGCGCTCCGGTGGAGCTGAAGCGGTAGATGGAGTCATTCCACGAGGCGCCGTAGATCTCCCCCGTCTTGCTGACGGCGATGCCCCGGATGGACAGGCCGAAGGGCAGCGAGAGCGTGCGCACCTGCGCCAGGGTGTTCGGATCGTAGACGTAGATGCGGTACTCGTCATACGCGAGGCCATACACCAGCCCGTCCAGGCCCACTGTGACGTCGATGAAGTCGACGGTGTCCGCGAAGCGCTGGGCCCCACCCGAGAGGAGATTGAAGCGCACCAGGCCCTTCGGCTCGTCGCCGGTGCCATAGGTCATCATGTCCGTGACGAAGACGGAGTCGCCGTGGCGGGCGATACCGCCGTAGCTCACGTTGTTGGCCGTGCTCCAGCCCGCGTACGTCGAGTGATCCCAACCCCCCACGGCCACGTCGTAGCGGCTCAGGTACGGATCGAACGTGCCGTTGTAGACCTGGAGGTTGCCATCGGCATCCACCACCATGTCCCGGACGTACTCCGTCGCCGGCCGCGTCCCCGTGGGATAGGGAACGGGGAGCGTGCGCACCCATGCGCCCTCCCGGGTGTACTCGTAGACGGAGTTGCCCGTGCTGATCAGCACGTTGCCCTCCTGCAGGGGCTCGGCGGCGGCCTGGCCGACTCCCGCGAGCGACAAGAGCAATGACATCCAGCGAATGCCCGAACGGATTCCCGTGGTCTTCATGTGCAACCCCCTCTGTCCAGCTGTTCAGTGCTGACGGGAATTTGCACCACGGGTCTGACACGACGGGGACGCCAACGGCCATGCGGAGTGTAGGACCACCCCGCCCTACTTCCGCTTGTCCGGCGCCAGCGCGCCCAGGAGGATCAGATCGACCAGCTGCTCGAGATAGCCCTCGTCGATGCCCCGGCGTTCCATGAAGAGCCGATGCTGAACGGAGGCCGCCAGGACCTGGAAGGGCAGCACGGACTCGAGGCCCGGGGCCAGCTCGCCTCGTGTCCTGGCTGCCTCGATGACGGGAAGCGGCAGGGCGTCCATGGATTCACGGAGCAGCCCGGCGATGGCCATGAACTCCGGGTTGCGCTCCTCGGCGATGAGGATGCGCCTGAGCGCCTGGCCCTCCGCTGAGCTCATGAGCGTGGCCATGTGGCGCCCGATCTCGAGCAGATCGCCACGGAGCGAGCCCGTATCCGGCTGGATGATCCGCGCGACGGTGACCGAGTGGAGGGCCGCATCCACGAGCTCCTGCTTCATCGGCCAGCGCCGGTAGATGGTGGTCTTGTTGACCCCGGCGCGCGCGGCCACGTCCTCGATCCGGAGCGCGCCGTAGCCGACCAGGGCGAGCTCCTCGAGCGTGGCCTCGAGGACACCTCGCACCACCGGCTCGCCGCGCACCAGCACACGCTTCTTCGAGGATTTCCTCTTCGCTCCCATGGATCGCCCGCTCGCTCCCCACTGCATCGCACACCCCTTCCGCTTCGCGCAATCTCAACATTCGCGACCGCAACTCCTTGTTGCGATGCGGATACGGCATGGGTATACGGCATCGCAACTTTGAGTTGCGGTTCATCGCATGGGCCGTGTGCCCTCTCCCGCCCCCCACCTTCAGAGCAGAACGAACATGACCACGCCCCCTGATGCTTCACGCAAGCCCGCGACGTTCTTGCTGACGAGCTCGACCGCGCCGGGACACTTCCTGCGCATCCTCGACCTGGCACAGCAGCTCACCTCCCGGGGCCACCGGGTGCTGGTCAAGGCGAAGGCCGCCGCCGCGGCCGAGGTGAAGGCCTCCGGCGCGGAACACCTTCCCTACGAGCACCAGCTGGATATTCAGGACCTCACGGCGCTCGCACAGAACGCCGAGCTGCCGCGATGGATGCCGCGGTTTCCACTCTTCCTCTCGCTCATCCGCTTCTTCACGCAGGCGAACAACGTCCAGCTGGCGCGTGAGCTCGAGCCCGTGCTGCGGCGCGAGCAGGTGGACTGCGTGCTCTACGACTTCTTCGAGGTGGGGGCGGCCTGGGCCGCGGAGCGCGCCGGCATCCCCTGGGCGAGCGCCGGGAACCTGGGCACCCTCCTCACGCGCGACGAGCTGCCGCTGATGTTCAACGTGCAGCCGCCGATGAGTCACTTCGGCAAGGTGCCCGCGGCGGCGCATGCGCTCTTCAACCAGTTCCTGTCGCTGCGCGAGCCGCGGGCCAGGCTCGGCCTGCCGCCCTATACCGGCCGCACGGCGGAGCTCATCCGGGCGATGGTCTCGCCCAGGCTCCACATCATCATGGCCCATCGGGGACTCGTCGGTGACATCCCGCTCCGCGACAACCAGGTCTTCGCCGGGCCGACGACCTTCAACGTGCCCGCCAAGGCTCGCGAGGAGGCGCCGCGCATCGAGCCCGGGACCGTGGTCATCAGCACGACGACGACCCCCAAGGATGACGGCTTGTTCCGGAGGGTGCTGGAGGCCGTCGCGCCGATGAACGTCCCCGTCCTCGCCACGGCCGCGGGTGCCCGGGACATCCCCGTCGGGCTGGGGGCCCATATCCGTATCGAGCGGTACGTCCCGCACGACACGGTGTTCCCCCAGGCGCGAGTGCTGATCACCCACGGCGGCTGGGGAGCGGTGGGGCGAGCCCTGACCTACGGACTGCCCATGCTGGTCATCCCCCTCTTCGGCGACCAGCATCTGAACGCGGCCATGGTGCAGCGCTCGGGACTCGGACGCCACCTCCCGCTGGACAAGGCGACGCCCGAGACGATCCGCGCCGAGCTGCAGGCGCTCCTGGCGGACGAAGGCATCCGTGCCCGCGCGCGGCGCGCCTCCGCGGAGATCAAGCAGCTCAAGGAAGAGCAGGTCGCCGCCCGAGCGCTCGAGCAGCTCGCCTACGAGGGGAGAGCGAACGCCACGGCCCGGGCCTCCGCGGCCTGACGAGCGACTGGGACTTCCATGAATCTGACCGCTACCACCCCCGGGACGATGCCCGGCGAGCGCATCGATTACGCGAGCACGCTCTCGCCGCGCACGAAGGCGCTCGTCCTCGCTGGCGTGATGATGGGCCTGTTCCTGGCCGCGCTCGACCAGACGATCGTCGCCACGGCCCTGCCGCGCATCGTCTCCGAGCTCCAGGGAATGGAGCTCTTCGCGTGGACCTCGACGTCCTATCTGCTCGCCAGCACCACCCTGGTGCCCATCTACGGCAAGCTGTCGGACAGCTTCGGCCGCAAGACGGTCATCCTCGCGGGGATCGGCATCTTCCTGCTGGGCTCGGTGCTGTGCGGCCTGGCGGGCTCCATGCTCGCGCTGGTCATCTTCCGGGGCATCCAGGGGATGGGGGCGGCGGCGATCACCTCCACCGCCTTCGCCGTCCCGGCGGACCTGTTCGTCCCCGCCGAGCGCGCGCGCTACCAGGGCATCTTCGGCACGGTGTTCGCCGCCTCCAGCATCATCGGACCGATCCTGGGCGGCACGCTCACGGACACGGTGGGCTGGCGCTGGGTGTTCTTCATCAACCTGCCGCTCGGCGCCATCGCGGTCGCGTTCATCGTCGGCAAGATGCCGCGCCTGCACAGCGGTCTGTCCAGCAAGGTGGACTGGCTCGGGGCCTTCCTGCTGATCGTCGCGACGGTGCCCTTCCTGCTCACGCTGCGGGGGAACCGGCCGCTCGAGGCCTGGCTGTCACCCGAGGTGCTCGGGATGCTCGCCCTGTCGCTGGTGGGGCTGGTGCTGTTCATCCTCGTCGAGCGGCGCACCCCGCATGCGATCATCCCGTTCGCGCTGTTCCGCAGCCGGGTGTTCGTACTGGTGTGCCTGACATCGGTGTGCACCGGCGCGGCGTTCTTCGCCGCCCTGCTCTTCATGTCGGTCCTCGCCGTCAACGGGCTTGGCGCCACGGCGCGGGAGGCGGGAATGGCGATGATGCCGCTCACCGCCGCCGTGGTGCTGACGTCGCTGGTGACGGCGCGCTGGGTGGGCCGCACCGGGCGCTACAAGGTGGTCATCGTGGGCGGCCTCGTGATGCTGTGCCTGGGGCTGTTCCTGCTGAGCACGCTCACGGTGGAGAGCACGCTCTGGGACATCGGCGTGCGCACGTTCGTCTTCGGCTGCGGCATGGGCCCCGTGCTGCCGATGCTCACCCTGTCCATCCAGAACGCCGTGCCGCTCGATCAGGTGGGCAGCGCCACGGCGGGGCGGCAGTTCTTCCAGCAGCTCGGGCAGGCCATGGGCAGCGCGGTCTTCGGTATCATCCTCACCAGCGCGCTGGCACATGCGCTCACGACCGAGCTCGAGCCCGTGCGCGCCGAGGTCCCCGTGGCCATGCGCGAGCGGTTCGATCACCGGTTCGACCCGGCTCGCCTCCAGAAGGGCGGGATGGTGCAGGAGGGCTCCTACGACGCCCTCCAGAGTGAGCCGGGCGCCGACGAGAAGGAACGTGCGCTCGTCCATGCTGGCCAGACGGCGGTGAGCCGCTCGTTCGTCCAGGCGGTGACGCGCGTCTATGACTGGGCACTGCCCCTGGGGCTGTGCGCGCTGCTGCTGGCCTTGTTCACCCGAGAGCTCCCTCTGCGCAAGGCGAACCGTCCGGAGACCCCGGTCGCGAGCGAATAGAGACGTCTCTCGCATCACCCTCAGCACCATGGGAAGTCACATGCATCTTGCTGTCATTGGAACGGGTTACGTCGGCCTCGTGGCCGGCGTGGGGTTCGCCAACATCGGGAACGACGTCACCTGCGTGGACGTCGATGCATCCAAGATCGCGCGCCTGAAGCGCGGCGAGGTGCCCATCTACGAGCCCGGGCTCGACACCCTCCTGGCCGCCAACGCCCAGGCGGGGCGCCTGACGTTCTCGACCGACATCGCCTCCGCGATCCGCGCCGCCGAGGTCGTCATCATCGCCGTGGGCACGCCCCCCGCGGCGGACGGCTCCGCGGATCTGTCCGCGGTGTTCGCGGTCGCCGAGACGATCGGCCAGAACCTGAATGGCTTCAAGGTGGTGGTCACCAAGAGCACCGTGCCGGTGGGCACCGCCGATCGCATCGAGGAGATCATCCGCCGCTACACGGAGCAGCCCTTCGGCGTCGCGTCCAATCCGGAGTTCTTGAAGGAGGGAGCGGCGATCGAGGACTTCATGAAGCCCGATCGCGTGGTGATCGGTTCGAACAACGCGCGCGCTCTCGAGGTGCTGAGGGGCCTGTACACCCCGCTCGTCCGCACGAGCGAGGACATCCACACGATGGACGCGCGCTCGGCCGAGCTGACCAAGTACGCGGCCAACGCCATGCTCGCCACGCGCATCTCGTTCATGAACGACCTGGCCGTGCTCAGCGAGAAGCTGGGCGCGGACATCGAGCGGGTGCGCAAGGCGGTGGGCGCCGATCCGCGCGTGGGCCCCAGGTTCCTGTATCCGGGCGCGGGCTTCGGCGGCTCGTGCTTCCCCAAGGACATCTCGGCGCTGCTGCACATCGGGCGGGGCGTGGGACACGAGCTCGAGGTGGTGCGCGCGGTCGAGTCCGTGAACAAGCGGCAGAAGCGGCTGCTGTTCGAGAAGCTCCGCCGTCACCTGGACGGCGCGCTCGAGGGCCGGACGGTGGCGGTATGGGGGCTCGCGTTCAAGCCCCAGACCGACGACATCCGCGAGTCGCCCGCGCTCGTGTTGATCCACGAGCTGCTCGAGGCCGGAGCCCGGGTGCGCGCGCATGATCCGGAGGCCATGGACAACGTGCGTGCGCTCCTCGGCGACCGCATCACGTACTGCGAGGACATGTACCAGGCCGCCGAGGGCGCCGACGCCCTCGCGCTCGTCACCGAGTGGCGGGAGTACCGGCAGCCGGACTTCGCTCGCGTCAAGCGCCTCATGCGGACCCCCACGCTCCTCGACGGCCGCAACATCTGGGAGTCCAGGGAGCTGCGCGCACTCGGCTTCTGGTACACCGGCATCGGGAGGCCGTAGGCTGGGGCGAGCCATGCTCCACCGCGTCGATCGAGTGCTCGCCTGGGGCCTCCTGGTCCTGGGCGTCATGCAGTGGGCCTCCACGCCCGTGTTCTTCCCCGTGCTCCAGGAGCCGGCCTTCTGGTGGTTCAACGGAGGCACGACGCTGCTCTTCACGGGGATCTTCCACCTCTTGAGAATCCATCATGGGCACGCGCTCCCCCTGCTTCGCACCGTGGCCCTGGGAGTGACGATCCTCCAGGACGTCTTCTGGGCCGCCATGGTGGTGGGCCTCTGGGAGAAGTTCGCGCGCCTGCCCGGGACCTTCACCGCGCCCGTCTTCCTGCTCGCGCTCACGGCCACCACGCTCGCCCGCCCCGCGAAGAGGTCCACCCTCCCCTCTTGATTCATTTTCTTGAGACGGCGGCGGCGCCGGCCCCTCCTCATGGGTGAACCCCCCCACGAGGAGCAGCAATGAACATCGGCAAGTATCTCCAGGGCCTGGTCCTGATCGCCCTGGGATCCAGCTGTGGACCCGGGGAGCTCGACGGCCCCCAGCAGCTCGAGCTCGCGAACCACGAGTCGGCCGTGACCGCGACCGTGGACCACCGGCCCTTCACCGTGATGACCTACAACGTCCGGCAGGTGAACGCGGACGACACGGGCGCCTACACCTGGACGCGGCGGAGCCCCAACGTCATCAAGCTCATCTCCGCGAGGAACCCGGACATCTTCGGTGTGCAGGAGGCCTCGGCCACGGTCATCCAGAACGACCTGATCAATGCCTTCCAGGCGTCCTACGACTACTACAAGCCGCCGAACGGCAGCCCGAAGATGATCTTCTATCGCCGGAGCCGGTTCCAGCTGGCCGCCGGCACCGACGTGCAGGGCTACTTCAGCATCCCCAATCCGTACTCGGCATCCGACGCGTGCTACCCGAACGCCTCCGGGCGGACCGCGTCGTGGATCAAGCTGGATGACAAGCTCTCGGGCCGCCAGTACTTCCTGGTCAACTCGCACCCGGCCCATTCCGGGGCGTGCGGCCTGGCACGTGAGAAGAACGCCGAGCAGATTCGCACCGTCATCACCGAGAAGGCCCTGGGTCGCTCCGTCGTCGTGTTCGGTGATTTCAACTCCGACCCGCAGCACCCGAGCTGGGCGGGTGACACCTCCATCTCCATCCTGGAGTCGGAGGGCTCTCCCGCGCTGTTCCGCTCGGCGCGTCATACCGGTGAGACGACCGACGACACCGCGACCTTCAACAGCTCCTGGAAGAGCCCGAGCACGAGCTACACACGACTCGACTACATCCTGGTGAGCGGCGGGGACATGACCACGTCGGACCCGTTGATCGACAGGAGCACGTACGACGGCATCACGCCGTCGGATCACTTCGCCGTGATGGCGACCATCCGGCCCGCGGTGTTCCAGACGGGCTCGACGGTGGATACGCACGGCAGCGGGAGCTCGGCGAGCACGCGGCTCTACTTCGCGGACGTGACGGGTGACGGCTGCGCGGACAAGCTGGCCTGGAACCCCACGCTGCTCGGCGGAGCGACCCAGGTCTTCCGCTCCAACTGCAACGGCACCTTCGGTACCGGAGTCGTGAACGACAACGGAGAGAGCGCGTCCACCAAGACCACGTTCTACTTCGCGGATGTGAATGGGGACAGGTGCGCGGACAAGATCTACTGGAACCCGACCTACGATACGGGCCATACGCGGATCTACCTGTCGAACTGTGACGGCACCTTCCGCTGGTCGAATTCGAACGACAACGGAGGCAGCGAATCCAGTGCGACCACCTTCTACTTCGCGGATCTGACCGGGGACCAATGCGCGGACAAGATCTACTGGAACCCGACCTACGACTCGGGGCGGGCGCGGATCTACCTGTCGAACTGTGACGGCACCTTCCGCTGGTCGAACACGAACACCGACACGGGAAGCAGCCAGAACAGCGACGCGCACTTCTACTTCGCGGACGTCACCGGCGATGGCCGTGCCGACAAGATCCTCTGGGATCCCGCGGCGGAGTCCGGGCGCACCCGCATCTACGCCTCGAACGGCAACGGCACGTTCACCGCGTTGAGCACGCACACGGGAGGCTCGAGCGGCGTGCCCGAGACGCGCCTCTACTTCACCGACGTCAATGGCGACGGCCACGCCGACAAGCTCTTCTGGCGCCCCAACTATCGCGAGGGCCGCATCCAGGTCTACCTCGGCTCGGCCACGGGCTTCGCGGGCGCCCCCCTCATGGACAACACGGGCTGGAGCCAGTCCTCCAACACCGAGTACCTCTTCGCCGACCTCGACGGGAGCGGTGCGGCGGACAAGGTCTACTGGAACCCCGGCGCGAACGACGGCGGCTCCCGCGCCTACCTCTCCCGATATTGACGCGGAGACACCGCGCCCCTCGATGGGTAGCCCCGGCTGAAAAAGCCAGGGCCGCTCCGTTAGAATGGATTCCTGTCCGAGGAGACGGGGGGGCCGCGGGATGCCGGATGAAAACGAGAAGACACGTGTCGCGGGGTTGAGCGACATGAACCTTCGCCCGCGCCCACTCGGGGCGCGGGAGGCATTCATCGCCGCCCATGACCGGCTGAGGGAACTGGCCAGCATCGCCCCATGTCCGGCGGTGCTGGTGGCGGCGGTGGACGAGCGCGCACGCGTGGTGGAGGCGGTGCTCGTCGAATCCGGAGACTCGCTCATCATCGGCCGGCACACCGGCTGCGGACTCCGGCTCAAGTCCGGCAGCGTCTCGTTGCGGCAGCTGGTGGTGCACGCACGGTCCGAGTCACCTGGCGCCGCACCGGTCACGCGGCTCTGGGACCTCAACACCCAGCACCCCTTCCGCACCGAGGACGGGCAGCCCAGCGCGGCGGTGATCGCCCAGGGGATGCTCTACGCGGCGGTGGAGCAGTACGCGCTCCTCTTCGTCCCCACGCGCGGGCCCTCGGAAGCGCCCTGGCCGGCTCGCGCCGAGGAGGCCTGGGGTGCCCTCCCTCAGCGCCAGTTCATCGACCGGCGCACCCCGAGCGCCACCCGTTTCCGGCACTCCCAGCGCCTGAGGCTGGACGGCCAGCCGTACCAGACGCAGATCACCCGGGTGGGCCCGCTGATGATGCTGGGCGACCACGAGGGGCCCGAGGCCGCCTGGGGCGAGCTGCGACTGGACGGGAAGAAGAAGGTGGAGAGTCACCGCATCTCGCTCGACCGCCTGGAGCAGGGCGTGCTGCTGGGCCGCTACGAGCGCTGCGGAATCCCGCTGGAGGATCTCCAGGATGTCTCGCGCGTGCACCTGCTCCTGGTCCAGATCGGAGAGGAGCTGCTGGCGATCGACACCGCCAGCACCAACGGCACCTGGGACGGCCAGACGCAGATCGAGACCACCACCCTGGACGATCTGGATTCGCTCAAGCTGGGGGATGTCCTTCACATCCACTGGCACCGCCTGCACGCGTAGTGACGACCCGGCGCTCCTCCATCGGGCCCACCCCGCCTCAATGCCAGGAGTTCTCCGGCGGCTCGTCGCTCGTGAAGGACATCAGCCAGGCGCGCAGGGCCTTCGGCTCCAGGGGCAGGTCGTCCGGCCAGAGCCGGATGCTGCCGTCCTGGCCAGTGGAGGCCAGGGTCTTGCCGTCCGGGAAGAAGGCCACCGCCTCCACCTGCCCGGCGTGGCCTCGCAGCGCGCGGTTCTCCCCGGTGGACAGGTCCCACAGCCGCACGGTCTTGTCCAGACTCGCCGAGGCCAGGCGCGTTCCATCCGGCGAGAAGGCGAGGTCCAGGACATCGCCCTGGTGTCCTCGGGGCAAGGCACGCGGCTCCCCCGTCCGCCCGTCCCAGAGCATCACGCGTCCATCCTTCTGGTGACGGCCGGCCACCACATCGCCCAGGGGCGAGTAGCTCAGCTCCAGGACACCTCCAGCGCTCGTCTCCTGGCGACGGTACTGGCCACTTCGCACATCCCAGAAGATCACGAGGTGATCCATTCCGCCCGTGACGAGCAGCTCGCCCTTCGGGGAGAAGGCCACGGCGCGCACGGCGTCCTGGTGACCGCTCAGGCTCCGGAACTCGCCCGTGGTCACGTTCCACAACCGCGCCTCCTTGTCCTCGCCCGCGGAGGCGAGCTGCCCGCCGTCGGGTGAGAACGCGAGCTGCCACACCTTCGCGCCGTGTGTTCCGAAGCGGTGTCCCTTTCCCGAGGCGGGCTCCCACAGCCACACCTCTCCCTTCTCGTCCGCCGTGGCGAGCCGCTGGCCATCCCCGGAGAAGGTGACCGCCGTGACGCGGGCGGCATGTCCAGGAGGAAGGGGCCGTGCGCTCCCGGTGGCGGCGGCGTACAGGTGGAGCCGTCCACCGAGTCCACCCGCGGCCAGCCACTGGCCATCCGGGGAGAAGCCCACCGCGCCCGGGGCGAAGCCGGGCGCCTCCAGGAGGGGTTTCCCCGAGGAGGCCTCGAGGAGCCGTAGGACGCCCTGCTCGGACAGCGAGGCCAACCGCTGGCCGTCGGAGGAGAGCACCAGCGAGGCCTGGGGAGCGGAAACCGCCGAGAGCACGCGGTGGAGCTTCGTCTCCATGGCGAACACGCGCACCTGCCCGGTGTAGCTGGCGACGGCCAGCCGCCGGTCATCCGGCGAGAACTGGACGAGGTGGGCTTGTTGCCGGGGCCCGCGGAGCACGCGGGGCTCTCCGGTCGCGAGCTCCCAGAGGATCGCTGTCCGGTCGGCGCTGGCCGAGGCGAGGTAGCGGCCGTCCGAGGTGACGTCCAGGCTGTTGACGAGCCCTTCGTGATGGTGGAGCTCCCGCATCTGGCCCGTGGCGGAGTCGAGCAGCCGGATCACCCCCTCCTGGGTACCGATCGCCACCCAGGAAGTACCCGGAACGAAGGCCAGCGCCGTACCGAAGCCGAGGTTGCGCGCGAGCAGCTGCCCCTCGGTGGCTCCGGGCCTCCAGGCCTGGAGCTCCCCATTCATGTCCACCGTGAAGAGGCGGCCGTCCGCGGAGAAGCCCCCCACGGTGGGCCGGGACCGCTCCAACACCTGGAAGGAACCCGTCTCCGCGTCTCCCAGGGCCGAGACGGCGTTGCGATGGCCTCGCACGAACACCCAGGAGCCGAGCGGCGAGACCAACAGGTCCTCGATGCCCTGGACGCCCGTGTGGAACGTGCGGATCTCGCCCGTGGCCAGGTCCCAGCGGTGGATCACGTCATCCGTCTGGGTGGCCGCGAGCAGGCACCGGCCCTGACAGCCCACGGTGATCGCCGAGACGGGACCCGGGAGGGCCGGGAAGACCTTGACCTCGGCCTTGCCGTCCCCGGCGTTGGGGTTCCACTGGCGCAGGACGCCATCCTTGTCGCTGGAGATGAAGCCCTGGCCATTCGGGAGCATCCCGATCCTCCACACCTCGTCGGTGTGACCGCGCAAGACCTGATGTTCCCTGCCCTGCTCGGCGTCCCAGACACGCAACGTGCGATCGTCACTGGCGGAGACGAGGTATCTGCCGTCGGCCGTGAAGGCGATGTCGTTGACGTGCTGGGTGTGGCCGCGCAGCACCCTGGCGAACCCCTGGGCCTGAGCATCCGCGGCGATCGTCCGCGCCGCCGACCACTTCTCGAAGCCGGGCGAGAGCGCTCGCAGGGAGTCGAGCGAGTCGTTGGGCGCTTCCTCCACGGTGTCCCGCGCCTGGGTCAGCAGGAGCTCATCGGATTGGGCCTGCGCCTGCCGCCGGGCCGCCTGGGCATCATCGCGCTCGGACCTGACCTGGCGGAAGCTCTCCGTGCCCAGGGCGGCGAGCAACGCCAGGGCCACCGCGGTGACGGTCACCACGGCCCGGTAGCGCCGCACGAAGCGGCGCACCAGCTCCATCCACGAGTATTGGTAGGCTCCGACGATCTGACCCGTCTGGAAGCGCCGCAGATCCTCCGCCAGCTCGCGCGCGGTGGCGTAGCGATCGGCGGGATGGCGCGCCATCGCCTTGGTCACGATGGCCAGCAGATCCCCCGGGATGCAGTCCTGGAGGCTGGCCAGTGGCGGCGGTGGACCCTTCATCACCCGAGCCAGCACCTGATCCGAGGTCGTCCCGTCATAGGGACGGGAGCCCGCGAGCAGGTGATAGAGGATGGCCCCCAGGGCGTACACGTCGGCGCGCTCGTCCACGGGCTGGCCCGCGGCCTGCTCCGGAGGCATGTACGCGGGTGTTCCCATCACCGTGCCGACCCGGGTCATGGCGCCGTCCGCGGCGGCCTCCGCGGAGCTGACTGCGTCCGTGGACGCGGTGTGCTCCGCGCGCGAGAGATCCTTGGCCAGGCCCCAGTCGATGACCACCGTCTCGCCGAACCCTCCCACCAGGATGTTGGCCGGCTTGAGGTCGCGGTGGATGATGCGTTCGGAGTGCGCGTAGGCCATGGCCTCGGCCACCGCCAACACGTGGGGCAACAGGGCCAGCCGCTCCTCCAATGTCTTCAGCTCGGAGACGACGTCCGCCAGCGAGCGGCCGGAGACGAGCTTCATCGAGTAGAAGAGCTCGCCGTCCGGCCAGCGTCCCGCCTCATACACCGGCACGATGGCGGGGTGCTGCAGACGCGCGGTGACGAACGCCTCGGTCATGAAGCGGGACTCGGCCTCCGGGGAGGGCGAGAGCATCTGCTTGATGGCCACGGGCCGGCCGAGCCGCAGATCCCTGGCGCGGAGGATGCGGCCGATGCCGCCGTGCGCGAGCTCCCCCTCGAGGGCGTAGTGCGCGGGGTCCACCACCGGCAGCAGGTGACCTGGAGGGGGTGGCTCCAGGCGCGAGGAAGAGGACGTCCGCAACGTGGGCGCCTCCCCGATGCCGGAGGCGTCCTGCGCGCGGTCGGAGTCGATGGGTACACCCGCCTCATCAACGGGTCTGGCCTGGCTCATGAATCCACTCCCTGTTCACTTCCGGACTCTCGATGGAGCCGCCTTGTATGACCCTCCGCCGCGAGAGTCGAGCACACATATGGGACCATGTGGGCACGAGGCCTGTTCGAGGCCCACCCCCAGTTCGCGGAAATCAAGCTCAAGCCCGATATGGCTTTCAGAATCTCGAAAAGCCTTAAAGACTCACACCCTTACAGCTCTCACGGATTTGTCTGTTATTGCATGACTTCATTGGCTTGCGGGTTGAAGACTGTTATATCTCGCCCGCCGCTGAGCCATCCGGTTACGGGCACGTCACGAAAACCAGTTACCGCGTCGCGAAGGAGAGACGGATGAAGTCGACCGCCATGAGTTGGACAATGGAGGTGGCCCGCTGCGCCCTCGCGCTTGCCAGCGGAGTTGGACTGGCGCTGGCGCCCGCGAGCGCCTCCGCGGCGGCGCCCACCCTGAGAGTGATGCCGCTCGGCGATTCCATCACCTGGGGAGTGGGCAGCGCGACCACGTCGTCGTACCGGAGGCCGCTGGCGAACCTGCTGGCCGGCCAGTCCCGGTACGCCGTGAGCTTCGTCGGCTCTCAAGCATCCGGCAGCCTTCCCGATTTCTCCAATGAAGGGCACAGCGGCTACACGATCGACCAGATCCGCGCCGGCATCGACGGCTGGATGGCCGGGGCACGGCCGGACGTCGTCCTGCTGCATATCGGCATCAATGATCTCAACCGCGGTGTCGACATCCCCAACGCGCCCAACCGGCTGACGGCCCTGGTCGAGCAGATCTTCGCGAACAAGCCCGGTGTCACCGTCCTCGTGCTGGGACTGATTCCGACCACGCCGGGCCTGGAAGCGCAGGTCAGCACGTTCAACAGCCGGGTCCGCGCCCTGGAGAGCAGCCAGCAGCAGGCGGGCCACAAGCTCCGCTATGTCGAACCGCCCGCGCTCACCGCCGCCGAGCTTCCCGACCGCCTCCACCCCAACGACGCGGGCTACCAGCGCATGGCCCAGGCCTTCCACGGGCCGCTGGACCAGGCGTTCACCGACGGCTGGGCGGTGGGCGCGCCGGCACTGGGCGCGGGCACCGAGGCCGGCACGGGCAAGGTGCGATGGGCGGACTTCGACGGCGACGGCCGGATGGACTACCTCACCGTCGCCAGCAGTGGCGCGGTGTCCGCCTTCCTCAATCGCGGAGGCGACGGACGTGGCGGTTGGGCCATTCTCGGCCAGGTCGCCACCGGCGTCACCACGGACGGCAGCCGGGTCCGGTTCGCCGACTTCGACGGCGACGGCAAGGCCGACTACCTCCTCATCGGCACGAACGGCGCGGTCCAGGTCTACCTGAATCGCGGCGGCGACGGACGCGGCGGCTGGCTCGGCCTCGGCCAGATCGCCACCGGCGTCACCACCGATGCCAGCCGCGTCCGGTTCGCCGACTACGATGGCGACGGCAAGACCGACTACCTCGTCATCGGTACGAACGGCGCGGTCCAGGCCTACCTGAATCGCGGCGGCGACGGACGCGGTGGCTGGCTCGGCCTCGGCCAGATCGCCACCGGCGTCACCACCGATGCCAGCCGCGTCCGGTTCGCCGACCTCGACGGCGACAGCCGGGCCGACTACAGCGTGATCGGCACCGATGGCTCCGTCCAGACCTACCTGAATCGCGGCGGCGACGGGCGCGGAGGCTGGCTCGTCCTCGGTCAGGTCGCCACTGGCCTGACCACCCAGGCCGCCCAGGTCTCGTTCGCGGACTTCACTGGCGACGGTAACGCCGACTACATCCTGGCCGACCCGTCCACCAACGCCGCCACCGTGTACTCCTGGGCCGGCGGCGACGGCCACGGCGGCTGGATCAACCAGGGCCGAGTCGCATCCGGCGTTTCCGTTCCCTGATTCGCGTGATGTCTCCCCTTTGACCGCTGTCCCCCGCCTGGAGGTCGTTTGCCATGAAGAGAATTCTCGCCGCCGCGCTCATTTCGACCCTTTCCGCCTGTGGCGGTGAACCCGGGGACGAGTGGAGCGATACACAAGACAGTCACCCCGAGGCGCTGTCAGGCACGAGCGCCAGCCTGGCCCAGCCCTCCCCTACCTTCATTCCAAAGCCCACCGGCCCCTGTCCCGAGTTCCAGGAGGGGACGCTGACCTTCCGGCCGGCGGGCATCCCGGCCCGCGCCGTTCGCATCTGGATGTCGGACGCGGCCAAGACGTTGGATGGTCCGCTCGTCTTCTACTGGCACGGCACGGGCAGCCAGCCGACGGAGGCCAGCACGGGCATTGGCACGACGCAGATCAATGCCATCAAGGCCCTGGGCGGCATCGTCGCGGCGCCAGCGCATGACCCCTCCGCGGGGACCTTCCCTTGGTTCTATGTCTCGTCCACCTCACGCGACGATGACTTCCGCGTGGCGGACGAAGTCCTGGCGTGTGCCATCCAGAAGGTCGGCATCAATGTGAGCCGCATCCACAGCATGGGCATGAGCGCGGGTGGCCTGAACACGACGCAGATGAGCTACCGCCGCTCCGGGTACATCGCGAGCGTGGCGACCTACTCGGGCGGAAGGGTCTCCACGATTCCGACGCAGGATTCGTCGAACAAGTTCGCCGCCATGATCTTCCACGGCGGGGCGTCCGACCAGGTCGTCATCAACTTCCAGACGGTGAGCCAGAACTACTACAACGATCTGAAGTCCAAGACCCAGTTCGCCATGCTGTGCAACCACGGCAGGGGGCACACCATCCCCACGGACGCGCGCGCGGCGGTCTGGCAGTTCTTCCAGGCGCATCCCTTCGGAACCGTCCCGTCGCCCTACGCGAATGGACTGCCGAGCACCATGCCGTCCTACTGCCAGCGCTGAGCCGCCGGGCGCCCGACGCTCATTTCGACCCGGTGGCGAGGTACTGGTCCACCTGGGATTCCAGCTCGCGGGCGACGGAGGGTGAGACCCGGGAGAGGATCTGCCATTCCAGCTCCAGGTCCCGGGTGAGCACCGGGGGGGCATAGGAGAGAGGGTCGCCCTTGACCATCCTCTTGTAGCCCCCCGACTCATCCTTCTCGGGGGAGCTCGGGTGGGGCGCGGTCCGGCCGACGGTGGTGTAGGAGAACCGGTACGCGTTCACCACGAAGCGACCGTCGTCGAGCTGCTTCCCCATGACGAACTGCCGCTCCCGGAGCGCCCCGATGTCGAGGGTGTCGTCGAACTTCACCCGCCAGGCGGTACGCACGTACAGGGGGTCCGTACTCTCGATGATGACATACCCCCTCTCCTTGAGGATCTCGCGGGCCACCTCCAGGACCTGCTCGGCGGGGAGCCGGTAGGTGACGTAGGCGGCGCTGCGCTCGAGCAGGTGCGTGCGCCCGGTGGTAGCGGTGGCACAGCCAGTCATCCCCAGGAGCAACAGACCGAGAAGGGCCACCGGGAGCAGGGTCCGGGTTCGTGGTTCTTCTGACGGCCAGCGCTGGGCGTGCATGCATTTCTCCTGACGCGGATGAGACGGCATGCAGCTAGAACGCACTGGCGAGCCCGGCATATCGCCGCGAAATCAGAGCGGTGCGACGTCGAGCGTCCGGCAGTAGAAGCTCAGCTCGTCGACGTCTTGCTCGATGAGCGCCGTCAGCGTGGTGCCGCCGCCGTGTCCCGAGTCCCGGAGCGGCAGCAGGAAATAGGGTCCGCCCCCCGTGCCTTCCGCCTGGAGCCTGGCGACCATCTTGAGCGGATCATGCGGAGGCGCGACCCGGTCGTTCAACGCCGACACGAAGGCCATCACGGGGTAGCGGCGATCGGCTCGGACGTTGTGATAGGGCGAATACCCGGCGAGATACGGACCCTCGACGGGATCGTCGGGCGAGCCGTATTCGACGGTCGCCGAGCTCATGTGGCCGAAATTCGGGAAGCGCAGCATGTCGAGGGTGGGCGCGCGGCAGAAGACGGCTCCGAAGGCCTCGGGGGCCTGCATGGCGGCGACGGCGACGAGCAGACCGCCGTTGCTGTTGCCGCGCGAGGCGAGCCTGGAGGGCCTCGTGTAGCCCGCCGAGACGAGCCAACGCGCCGCCGCGATGTAGTCGTCGAAGGCGTTCTGCCGCCGCGTCTTGCATGCCGCCTGGTGCCAGGCACGTCCGTATTCGCCGCCACCTCGCACGTTGGCGAAGGCGAGCACGCCGCCCAGCTTCAGCCAGGCAGCATGGACCGCCGCGAAGCGCGGCTCCACCGAGATGTTGAAGCCACCGTAGCCGCTCAGCCGCACGGGCTGGCGCCCGTCGCGAGGCAGGTCCTTCCGGTGGATGATGAACATCGACACCCGCGTCCCGTCGAGCGACTCGTACCAGACCTGGTCCGTCACATACTCGGAGGCGTCGAGCCCGACGTCGGGGATGTGGTACGGCGACAAGCGGTCCGTCGCGTAGTCGTACCGGTAGACCGAGGGGGCCTGCACGTACGACATGAAGCTCACCCACACCTCGTCGCCGCTCCAAGCGCCGCTGATGCCGCTGACGATGCCCTCCCCTTCATTGCGATTCACGGAGCCGAGTGCGGGCAGCACCAGGTCGCGGAGGTAGGCGCCGTCCTGGGCGTGGATGCGCACGCGATGCGACGCCGCATGCGAGTAGACGGCGTAGAGGCGGCCACCGACGCCAGCGACCGTCTGCAGCGTGTCCGAGCTCTCGGGGATGAGCGTCCGCCACTCCGTCGGTGCCATCAGTGGCGCGACGCAGAGACGGCCGCGCGGCGCGTCGAGGTCGGTATGAACGAGCAGCGAGTCACCAATCACCTGCACCTGGTTGAGAGACCGCATGGCGGGAGCCACCGGCACGAGGGCGTCGTCGGCGAGGCGCAGCAGGTAGACGACGTTGGCGTGCACGTAGTCCCACTTGTAGAGCACGGCGAAGCGGCGACACTCGCTGAGCTTGACCGAGCACCAGTACTCCTTCTCCTGGTCGTCGCCGAAGATGCGGCGGGCCGGCGCGCCCGACCCGATCCGGTGCTCGTAGATGGCGTTCCAGTGCGCCTCGTCGCCCGCGGGCACCTCGCCCGGCTCGGGACACGCCGCGTAGAAGAAGCCCGATGCGTCGGGTCTCCAGGCCACCGACGAGTGGCTCGTACCTCGGGGCCGGTCGGGCAGCAGCCGCCCCGTCTCGACGTCGAGCACGTGGATCACCGCGCCATGGGTGCTACCAATGGCCTTGCCGAACGCGACCCGCGCACCGTCGGGTGACGGCACGGCGAAGACCAGCGCCTCGTCGCTCGCCCACGTGTTGGGATCGAGCACCGGCTCGAGCGGCGCGCCCTTGCCACGCCGGAGCATGAGCTTGAGCTTGTCGTCGCTGGCATCCGCCTGCCAGAGGAACTCGCGTCCGTGCGGCCCGGCGGGAATCGGCGGCGAGAGCCGCGCATAGCGCGCGGAGCGAGCCACCGCTGCCCTCAGCCCCTCGCGTCCCGGCACCGAGCGCAGCACGGCGTGCGTGACGGCTTCCTGCGCCGCGATCCACGCCTGGGTCTCCGGGGCGTCGAGCCGCTCCAGCCATGCGTAGGGATCGTCGAACCGCCTGCCGTGCAACGTGTAGCCGCTCTCCGGATCGCGTCGGGTCGTGGGAAATTCCAGGGCCTGGTCCAGGTTCTTCATCGGGAAATCCTCCGCCAAAGACAGCCCCTCCTGCTGGCTTTCGATGAAAACTTCCACTAGAGAGTGCGCGCATGAGCAAGTGGGGGATTGCGGCCATCAGCGGATTCGTCTTGATGTGTGGACTTGGGTGTGGCCGCGTGGAGGAGCCCGAGCCACTCGTGAAGCCGGAGCGGCTCGTCCGGGTGGAAGACGTAGCACGCGGGGCTTCCTGCCCTCTGGGAGGAACGGTCATCCACACCGGCCACGACA
Organism: Archangium violaceum; assembly: GCF_016887565.1. Classification (NCBI taxonomy): domain Bacteria; kingdom Pseudomonadati; phylum Myxococcota; class Myxococcia; order Myxococcales; family Archangiaceae; genus Archangium; species Archangium violaceum. Next base: position 6,355,324 of record NZ_CP069396.1, on the reverse strand, counting down.
CCAACCAGGATGGGCGTCTGGCGGATGAGGAGATCGAGGAGACGCACTACGCGTGTCAGCAACCCGGGCAGCGCTCACGGATCGTCCCCGAGCCAGAAGGGACCCACTGCCCCCATGGGGGTACGGCGCTGCTGACGGGCCCGGATACGAACGGCAATGACGTCCTGGACCCTGCGGAGGTCACCACCACCGAGTACCTGTGCCACGACGCCGCCCCTCAGGCATTGCTGCGCCTCGAAGTGGAGACTCCGGGGGTCAACTGCCCGGCGGGCGGACGGCGCATCCTCAACGGACTGGATCGCGATCGCGACGGTGTCCTCGATGATGGGGAGGTCCTGGACACCCGATACGTGTGTGAGACGCGAGAGCTCGTGCGGGTGGAGGCCGTGCTGGCTGGTTCCCACTGCCCCGGAGAGGGGGCGGCGGTGCGGAGCGGACCCGACACCAACGGTGACGGCATCCTGCAGGATTCAGAGGTGGCGAAGACGGAGTACGTTTGCGACCGGGTCATCCTCGGCAGCGTGGACATCCGCTCCCAGGTGGAGCTGCTGGCGCTCCAGGACGTGGAGGCCATCATCGGAGACCTGCGGATCGACTACACGGACAAGGTCGTCAACGTGGACCTTCCGGCGTTGAAGTACATCGGCGGTACTCTCGATCTGGATTACCTGCGCGAGCTGCGCAACGTCTCGCTCCCAGCACTGGAGCGGGTCGGCGGCTCCGTCATCATCACCAGCATCCCGAAGCTGGACCGGGTGGACCTGGGGGCCCTACGCGATGTGAGTGGGGAGCTGCGCGTCACCGAGAACCCCGAGCTGGTGGGAATGGAGCTCGCATCGCTCATGAACGTGAGCGCCAGCATTCTGGTGTACGCGAATCCCAAGCTCACGGTGTTCGGTCTTCCCCATCTGTACTGGGCGGACAGGATCTCCCTGTTGAATGTGGCCTCGAGCCGGCTCGAGTTTCCCAGACTGCAGCAGGTCCGCTCGCTCTCCATCGCCGACTGCGCCGCCACGGAGGTACACCTCCCGTCGCTCAATTATGCGTTGGAGGACCTGGTCATCGCCAGGATGCCGCGGCTCCAGCGGCTGGAATTGCCCGTGCTCTACCACGTCGGCAAGAAGTTCATCGTCCGCGACACGGAGGCGCTGGCCTCCTTCTCGTTGCCCCTCCTCCAGGAGCTCCTGGGAGAGTTCAACCTCTGGGACAACGCGGGCCTGACCACGTTCGACGCACCCGCGCTGCGGAGCGTGGGCGGCTGGGTCTACATCGCCGACAACGATGCGCTCACGACGCTCTCCGGCCTGCGCAACGTGACCTCCATAGGGAATCAGCTTCTGCTCTACGGAAATGCCCGACTCACTTCGGCGGAGGGACTGGCCTCGCTCACGAGCGTGGCGTCCTACATGCAGGTCCTGTACAGCGGCTTCACGAGCTTCCGCCTGCCATCCCTGCGTCACGCATGGATCATCATCATCGGACGGGCGGGCCAGGAGAACGAGCAGCTGAAGTCCATCCAGTTTCCCAGACTGGCAACGGCCACCTCGCTGGGCCTCGCCGACAACCCGGTCCTGGAGACGCTCGAGCTGCCGGCCGCCCGGCTCATCTCCGACTCGCTCTACATCTATTCCTCCCCTGCTCTTCCGCGCTGCCGGGTGAACGCCCTCCTCGAGCGACTTTCCGCCCCGCCGCTCGAGGTCACATTGCTGGGCCTGGACGACAGCCACGTCTGCCAATGACCCGCCCATGAAACGCCCATGGGCCAGGGCTCTCCTCGTCCAGCCAGGAGAGCCCGCTTGGAGGGCAATGACCCGGCACCCTCACCAGGAGATGGGCAGCGAGGCCAGGCCGCGGTACACCAGCCCATGCCGGCGCCAGACGGGCTCGGCCGAGATCCGGAGACCCGGCATGCGCCGGAAGAGCTCTCCGAAGGCCCGCTCCGCCTCCATGCGCGAGAGGTTGGCCCCCACGCAGTAGTGGGCGCCACCACCGAAGGCCAGGTGCTGCTTCGCGTTGGCCCGGCCCACGTCCAGGCGGTCCGGCTCCGAGAACACCCGGGGATCCCTGTTGGCCGCCGCGAAGTTGATGTAGGCGAGCTGGCCCTTGCGCATCCGCTGGCCGCCCATCTCCACGTCCTCCGCCACCAACCGGTGCATGATCTGCACGGGGCTCTGGAAACGCAGCAACTCCTCGATGGCATTGGGCAACAGCTCGGGCGACTCCTGGACGCGGCGCAGCTCGGCCGGGTTCTCCAGGAGCGCGAGCATGCCCGTACCGAGCATGTCCAGCGTGGTGATGTGGCCGGCGGCGATCAGCATCACCGCCTGGACCACGAGCTCCTCGGCGGTGATGCGGCCCTCGCTCTCGCCCTCGATGAGGTAGCTGAGCATGTCCTCGCCGGGCTCGCGGCGGCGCTTGTCGATCAGATCCTGCAGGTAGGCACCGAAGTCCCGGGCACCCGCCTCGGCGCGCTGGGCGCCAGCGCGGTCCGAAACGCCCTGGCTGAAGAAGAGTGTCAGATCCTCGGTCCACTGCTTGAAGCGGTGCCGGTCCTGCACGGGCACGCCGAAGATGCGGGCGATGATGATGGCCGGCAGCGGCTCGGCGAAGTCCTTCTGGTAATCCATGCTGCCCCGGGCCAGTGCATCGGTCACGAGCTGGTCCACCGTGTCGCGCACCAGGGCCTGATAGGCCTCGAGCGCGCGAGGCGTGAAGGCCCGGTTGGCATGGCTGCGCAGGCGGACGTGCGCCGACCCGTCCTGGAAGATGATCCCCAGGGTGTTGAGGCGGAAGGAGAACGGCATGTCGTCCGGCTTGACGTCCGGCGCCTGCGCCGCCACCAGGTGCGCCATGCGCGCGGCCGAGAAGCGCGCCCCATCGCGCAGAGCCGTCACGCAGTCCGCGTAGCGGGAGATCATCCATCCCTGCAACGGCTCACACCAGTAGACGGGATCCGCCTCGCGCATCTCGTTGTAGATGCGGAACGGGTTGTCGAACATTCCGGGATCGAAGAGATTGTAACTACGGGGAGACGACGCGCTCGCGGCCTGTGTCATGAAGCTCTCCTTCGCGGGGTAGGCAAGGCGAGTGAAAGTATCACGGGCCTCCATTCCCCCGGGATGGGGGCCCGGAGCTGAAGACCGGACTGAGGGTGTGGGTCTATGCTCTCCTCGTCCAGCCAGGGGAGCCTACTTGCGCCACGCCGCCAACATGCAGACACCGCCCCGCGTCCCAGGCCTCCCCTTGCTGGGGACCCTGCCGGAGCTGCTGACCCGGAAGCTCGATTACGTCTCCGAGCTGCGCGAGCGGCACGGAGACATCTTCACGCTCGACCTGAAGGTCGGTGAGGTGGTGTTGCTCTGCCATCCGCGCCACGCCCAGCACGTCTTCGTGGACCGGGCGCGCAGCTACGGCAAGAGCGGTCCCGTGTTCGACTCCCTGCGCACCCTGCTCGGCAACGGCCTGGCCATGAGCGAGGGGGACTTCTGGATGCGCCAGCGGCGGATGATGCAGCCGGCCTTCCACCACCAGCGCCTCGCGGCCCTGACACAGAAGATGGTGGAGGCCATCGACGAGTGCCTGGAGGGCTGGGAGGCCGCCGCCGCGGCGGGCGAGCCCTTCGACATCGCCCGGGCCTTCAACCGCGTGACGATGAACGTGATGGTGCGCACCATGTTCGGCGCGGGGCTGGAGCCCAGCGAGACGGAGCGCGTGGCGAATGCGCTCGTCTACGTCATCGACTTCATCCTGCTCGGCTTCGCGACCCAGTCCCTGCCCGGCTGGGTGCCCGTTCCCGGCCGCGCCCGCTACCGGGAGGCCCTGCGCACCATCGACGAGACGGTGTTCGGCGTCATCGAGCGGGCGCGCCGGGACACGGGTGGAGAGGCCACCCTGCTCTCCCTGCTGCTGGACATGGTGGACGAGGAGTCCGGCGAGCGGATGAGCCAGCGGGAGCTGCGCGACGAGGCGGTGACGCTCTTCCTCGCCGGCTACGAGACGACTTCGGTGACCATGGCGTGGGCCATGCACGCCCTCACCCAGCAGCCTCACCTCTTCCAGCGGCTCCAGGCCGAGGTGGAGCGCGCGGTGGGCACGCGCGTGCCCGGGTTCGCGGACCTGACGTCGCTCGCCTGGTGCCGCAACGTGGCGCAGGAATCGCTGCGGCTCTACCCACCGGTGTACTGGGTGGCACGCAAGGCGGTGGAGGAGGACGTCATCGATGGTTTCCGCATCCCCGCCGGCAAGTCCATGGCCGTGATGGTGCACCACATCCACCGCCACCCGGGGGAATGGGAAGCACCGGAGCGCTTCGACCCGGACCGCTTCACGCCGGAGCGCTCGGCGGGCCGCCACAAGCATGCCTGGGTGCCCTTCGGCGCGGGCCAGCGGCAGTGCATCGGCAAGGAGTTCGCGCTGATGGAGGCGCAGCTCATCCTCGCCCGCCTCGCGCAGCGCTTCCACGTGGAGGCCGTGCCCGGCCGAGTGGCCGAGCTGCTGCTCAGCACCACCCTGCGCGCGAAGTCCGGCGTCTGGGTGAAGCTCACCCGGCGATGAGGCGAGGGCACCGCTGCGTGCCGGAGCTGGCGCCGGCCGCCAGCGAGGCGGCGGTGCATTATCAAGCAGGGCTTAACAGCCCATTGCCTCCATGGCGACTGGTCCTCCGCGGGACCAGGGCGTATTTCTCTTCGTGTCATTCCATCGCCGAGACCCAGGAGAGGTCGAGGAAATAGGACGCATGCACGTCTTCGAGATCATCATCGCGTTGTTGCTCGCCGGTGCGGGCCTCACCGCGCTGTCCCAGCGCATCGGGACTCCCTACCCGGCGATGGTGGCGCTCGCTGGCGCGGGCCTGGCGCTCGTTCCTGGCACGCCGACGCTCGTCCTGGATCCCGAGCTCGCGCTCACGCTCTTCGTCGCGCCGGTGCTGCTGGACGCCGCGTTCGATGCGTCCCCGCGCGACCTCCGGGCGAACTGGCGGACCGTCGCCGGCCTCGCCATCGGCGCCGTTGCACTCACCATCGTCGTCGTCGCGGTGGTGGCCCGCCTGCTCGTGCCCGGCATGCCCTGGGCCGTCGCGGTCGCGCTCGGCGCGATCGTCGCGCCCCCTGACGCGGCGGCCGCGACCGCCGTCCTCAAGCAGCTCCGTCCGCCGCATCGGCTCCTCGTCATCCTCGAGGGCGAGAGCCTCTTCAATGATGCGAGCGCGCTTCTGATCTACCGTCTGGCCGTCGGTGCGACGCTCGCGGGCGCGCTGTCGCCAGCGGGCGTGCTCCCGCTGCTCTTCATCGTCACCGTGGGCAGCGTGGTGCTCGGGTTCGTGCTGTCGCGGGTGATCCTCCTGCTGACCGCGCGGATACACGACGTCGCCATCGCGGTCGTCGTTCAGTTCTGCGGGACGTTCGCGGTCTGGATGCTCGCGGAGCGGCTCCATCTCTCCGGCATCCTCACCGTGGTCGTCTTCGCGATGGCGACCACCCGCCGCGCCGCGGACGTGATCCCGGCACGCGTCCGGATCCCTTCGTATGCGGTCTGGGAGTTCGCTGTGTTCGTGTTGAACGTGCTCGCCTTCATCCTCGTCGGGTTCCAGCTGAAGGCGATCCTCGGCCGGCTCGACTCGCGCACGCTCATCGAGTACGCCGGCATCGCGGGCGCGGTGTGCGTCGCGACGATCCTCGCGCGGATCGCCTGGGTGTCGGGCGCCGCGGCCTTCAGCCGCTGGCGGTGTCGTCCAGCGCCGGACGGCACGACGGGGCATCGCGACACGGTGGCCCTGTCGAAGCGCGCCGCGGCGGTCGTCGGGTGGTGCGGCATGCGAGGGATCGTGACCCTCGCCGCGGCGCTCGCGCTTCCGACCGGCGGGTCCGACGGTCCCGCGTTTCCCTACCGTGACCTGGTCCTGTTCACCGCATTCTCCGTCGTGCTCGGGACGCTCGTCGTCCAGGGCATGACGCTGCGCCCACTCATCAACGTGCTCCAGCTCGAGGACGACGGCTCGGTGGAGCGAGAGGTGCGGCTCGCCCGTGTCGAGACGTTGCGCGCCGCGCTCTCGACCACGACCGAGCTGCCCGACGAGGAGCTGTCGGGGCTGCTGCGTCGACGCTACGAGGTCATGCTCCGGCGCGCCGAAGCGGAACTGGACGGCGACGGCCACACGTCTCACGGGGCGACCGCGAGTGACGGCCGCGCGGTCAACGTCAACGCGGCCATCGTGCGCAGGGCAACCTCGGCCGAGCGGCAGCGGCTCCTCGCGCTGCGGGCGGACGGCACCATCGGCGATGCGGCCTTTCAGCGAGTCGAGCAGGAGCTCGACCTGAAGGAGTTGGACTTGCAGCAGCTCGTCCCCGGCGCCGATTCCGGGGGGGCATCGGACTCGATTGCATGAGGACCTGACAGATGAATGGAGCGAAACGGCCGTACGTGATTTGCCACATGGTTCCCTCCGTCGATGGGCGGATCGTCACCGGGAGTTGGAAGCTCCCGCCCAGCGCCCATGCCGAGTACGAGCGTACGGCCCGGACCTTCGACGCCGATGCGTGGATGATCGGCCGGATTTCGATGGAGCCCTACGCCGGGAAGGCAAGGGTTCCAGCGCGCAAGGTGTCACAGCCGATTCCGAGGACGGACTTCATCGCGAGGCGCGATGCGGAGTCCTATGCCATCGCGCTGGACCCCTCCGGCAAGCTCACCTGGAAGTCGAGCTCCATCGACGAGGAGCACGTGATTACGGTCCTCACGGAGAAGGTCTCGGACGACTACCTGGCCTTCCTTCAATCCAAGGGCGTCTCCTACCTGTTTGGTGGCAAGACGGACTTGAACCTGAAGAAGGTGCTCGAGAAGCTCAGGAAGGAGTTCGGCATCAAGAAGCTGCTCCTCGAGGGCGGAGGGAAGATCAATGGCTCCTTCCTGGCCGCGGACCTCATCGACGAGCTGAGCGTGCTGGTGGCGCCCATCGCGGACGGTGCCATCGGCACCCCGTCGCTCTTCGATGCGAGAGCGGGAAAGGGGCCCGCTCGCCACCTGAAGCTGGTCTCCTTCGAGAAGCGCACGGGCGACCTGCTCTGGCTGCGCTACAAGCCGAAGCGCTGACCTGGTCACGCTCTCGCTCAACGCCTCGGCGACACTTCACACCGTCCTGGCGGCCAGCTCCCTGGCAACCTCGACGAAGAGGCGCAGTGGCGTGGAGCGCTGCGCACGGCTGGGGAAGTAGAGGAAGAAGCCGGGGACGGTGGGCGCGTAGGGCTCGAGCACCCGCACGAGCCGCCCGGGCGGAAACCTCGGTGAGGGTGGCGAGCGCCTGTCCCAGTGCCGGACCCGCGCCCTCCACGAGCCGCCTGCCCGCATCCGTCAGCGACACGCTGCGCGTCGTGCGGGTGAGGCCGCACCCCATTGTCAAGCATAGATTAACAGCGCATTGCCCACCTGGGCCAGGTCGTGGAGGTTCCCATGGAGATTTCCCGATGACCCCGACAAGCTCCCTCCGGATGACCCAATACACAGTGAAACTCTCCGCAGCTCCCAAAGGTCACGAAGTTCCACCGCTGCTCGCGGACGTCGGCGCCTGGGTCGCCAGGCAGACCCACGGAAAGCTGGGCTGGTTCGATGCGCTGGCGGCCGAGGCCATTCCGAAGGAGTGGAATCCGGAGAAGGCGGACCGCCTCCGCCGCGACGCCTTCGCGTTCCTGCACCTCCCGGATGGCTCGCTGCTCGCGCTCGTGAACACCGGAGCCAAGGCTCCGGCCGCGGTGGCGTTGCTTGGCTCCGAGGGCGAGGCGCGGACCGTCGCGAACAGCCTCGAGGAGTTCCTGGCGCTGTGGTCCCAGGGCGAGACGGGGATTGACGAGCTCGACGACGAGGAAGGAGCGTCCGGGCGAAAGGCGCTGGCTGCGTGGTTGAAGGAGAACAAGGTCAAGGCGCCGAAGGCGAAGGACTTCGATTTCGCGGCCTGGCTCGATGGAGACGCCCAGGTCCCCGCGACAGCGCAGGCGGTTGCCGCCCCCACGTTCTCGCCGACCGCGGTGATGAAGAAGCTCGGCCCGAAGACGCAGCGCCTGGCGTCAGTGCTCGGACGGCGCGCGGATTCTCCCGAGGTCATCACCTATGTGACCGAGGTGCTCGGCAAGAAGGTGCCGCAGTCCACAAACGAGAACAACGACTCGGTGAACGTCGAGGCGCCCAAGCACGGCGTCGAGCTCGTCTTCTCGCACAACATCCTGAACGATGCCTTTCCGCTGGTCCCGAAGACCTCCAAGACGTTCATCCCCTACGTCTCCTTCGCGTGGGTGAGGTCTGGGATTGGCGAGACGATTCTGGGCGTGCCGTGGAAGGCGACCTCGGAGGCGGAGGTCACGAGAAGGTGCTCGGCCCGCCCACCGGCCGCCGGGCCGCCTTCGCGGACGAGGATGAGCTCACCGTCGCATACTGGGTCTATGAGCTCGACAGCTCGGGGCACGTGGATCTCGAGATCTCGTTCGAGGATTCCATCACCGTCACCCTCGGCGTGAAGAGCGCGGGCGCGCTCGAACAGTATCCCGATGTCACGACCGGGCTCTTCGTCGGCTATGCCGCGACCCGAGGCCTGCTCGACCCCTCGCGGTTCCCGGCGCACCGCGAGCTGCTCGCCGCAATCGGGAAGCGTAAGGCCCAGGGGTCGGAGCTCGTGAAGCAGGCGCTACCTCGCGGCCTCTGGGACGACCACCTCCGGGATGCGCCGGGGCTCCGGGAGATGGCGTGGCGCTGGTTCCACAACATGAACGGCCTCTGGATTACGGCGGACCTCAAGAAGACGTTCGGCAAGCGCGCGGGCTCTTTCGGTCACGATGAGCCGAAGCTGGATGACGACACGTGGGATGCCGTCGACAAGGCGGCGCCCATCCTCGACAAGCGCTTCGCCGCGTGGCTCACGAAGTAGCAGGACTCACAGGGAGGGGGCGGAGGCGGCGCTTTCACCTCTGCCTCTCCGCCGACCACTCCTACGACATGTGACACCTCAGAAGGCGGTGAAGCTCGCGTATTCGCCTGGCTGGAACGACCTCAGCGTGCCGAGCGCGATCGGCTGTCCGCTGCAGTCGTCGGTCCGGTACGCGATCACGTTGTTGACGTTGCTCCACCCGACGAGAGTGTGGGCGGTGGCCGGGAACGGCGTGCACTCGCCGTCGGGAGCGGGGAAGTTCGCCACGGGGGTCATGAACTCGTCGCCGTAGAACGTCAGGCCCGTCTCCCAGTTGGTTGCGGGGGCGGCGGATGCGGCATCCGGTGGGACGGCGAGGCCCGCGGCGGTGGCGACGGCGGTCAAGGCAAGAGCAGCACGAAGAGCGGTTCTGCGCATACTGACGTCCTCCCAAGACATCAATGTCAATGGCTTGAATCATGACGTGAATGACTTCAAGCCGCAATCCAAAGCTCGTTTCAAGAACAGACTCGTGTTCCCGGGCCGGGCTCCAACTTTTGATAGATTAAGAAGCAACAGCAATGACTCTCTGAACTTCGATTGGGCCCGCGGAGTCGGGTAACAGTTTCGAGCCCCCAGGGTGTTGAAGCAGGACACGCTGGAGGCGAAACCATGGACGCACCACAGAAGCTCGGGCCGGAGGCGAACGGTACGGGCCGTCGTTTCCCGGGCCTGCGACGAACGGTCATCGTCTGCGGGATCCTGCTCACCGCGGGGCTCGCGGCGGCCCACACGGTCTGGCCCGAGGCGCCTTCCGGCAATCCCCTGGTGCGATACGCGCTCGAGCCGTCGGCGAGGTTCGGCTTCACCGGTCGCGTCGAGGAGCGCCTGCCCGCCGGCTCCTATCTCTATCTCCGTGTACGGGATCCGGCCGGTGCGCGGCACTGGGTCGCCACGCTGACCTCCACCGCCTCGGCGGCGGATGAGATCCAGGTGCGGATCTTCGCGCGCTCCGAGGACTTCCACTCCAAGCGTCTGGGCCGCGACTTCTCCCCGCTCCTGTTCGGCACCGTCCGGGCCGCGGCGCCCGCCACTCGCTGACTTCCCGCAGTCCCCTTCCACTCCAAGGAGTCACATCATGAAGCGCACCCTCGCGGCAGCTCTCCTCTCCTTCTCCGTTGCCGCGTGTGGCGGCTTGGTGTCCCCGCCACCCCCTGAGACATCACCCGAGGTCCCCAGTGACGACGGCTGCGCGCACGGCACGATGGAGCCCGACTTCCAATCCAGTCCCCTGATGGGCCCAGGGGTCGACGCCCAGGGCAAGCTCGTGCCCGGTACCTACATCATGAGCAGCACCTACCTGCGCATGAGGCACACAGAGGAAGCCCAAGCGGAGTTCCAGCAACTCATGGACCCCATCGACCAGAGCCTCCAGCAGCAACCGGGGCTCGTGGCGATCCAGTTCAGTCAATCCACGCGCTGCAACACGAAACGCACGCTCACCGTCTGGAAGGACGAAGAAGCGATGTACCAGTTCGTCGGCGGCCCCGCGCACGCGCAGGCCATCGCTCGCGTGAGCGTGGTGAGCCGCGGCGGCAGCATCGTGACGAGCTGGCAGGACGACGAGCGAGGGGCGCGCTGGGAGAAGGCGCTCGAACAGCTCGCCTCGGAGACGGGTCCTACCTATTGATTGGCCGTGGTGGCTCGAGTGAGTGGGCTTTCGAAGCCCAGCACGTAATACTCCGCGGCGTTACCACTTGAAAAAGGAACCCGGCGTGCGATCTCTAAAACTCATGGCTGCCACTGTGCTGGCATTCGCCGCGCTGACCGCGCAGGCACAATCCGTTGCCTTTACCTTCGACGATGGCCCGCATGTCAGCGACGGCCCGCGCATGAACGCGCAGCAGCGCAACAAGTCCATGCTGGACGCGCTGGCAAAGCACCGCGTGAAGGCCGCATTGTTCGTCACGGCGGGCAACGGCGCGAATACCGAGGCCGGACTGGCGCTGGCGCGGGCGTGGGGCGAGGCGGGACATGCCATCGGCAACCACACGATGACGCATCCCGACCTGAATCAGGTGACGCTGGAGGAGTACCAGCGTCAGATCCTCGACTGCGACCGCATCATCAGCGGCCTGCCCGGCTACCAGAAGTGGTTCCGCTTCACCTTCCTGCGCGAAGGGAATACGCCGGAGAAGCGCGACGGCATGCGCGGCTTCCTGGCGCAGCAGGGTTACCGCAACGCCTATGTCAGCCTCGACACGAGCGACTGGCGGCTCAATGACAAGCTGGTGGAGGTGCTGCAGAAGAATCCGTCCGCTGATGTGAGCGCGATTCGCGAGGCCTACCTGAGCCACATCCGCCAGCGCGCCCTCGCCTACCGCGCGCTGTCGCAGAAGTTGCAGGGCCGCGATATCGCGCAGGTGATCCTCCTGCACCACAACCTGATCAACGCGATGTGGCTGGGCGATGTGATCGCGATGTTCAAGGAGATGGGCTGGACGATTACCACGCCGCAGGCGGCATTCGCGGACCCGGTCTACCAGCTCGTGCCGGACCGGCCGGTGGCAGGACAAAGCCTGCTGTTGTCGATGTCCCGGGTGCTTGGCCTCGGCAAGTTCGAGGGATGGGAGAGGCTGGTGGATGATGGAGATTTCGAGATCGCGGCGCTGACCGCAAAAGGGATGTAATCCAGCCTGCCGCCGCTCTCGACTCAGGTGCGTCCCATGAGGGCTGGCCCGAGCGCATGGGCCAGCAGCCCGGCCACGGGGGGAAGCAGGAGAGAGATCAACAGCCTCAGTCCGGTCAGCCGGCCACCATACATGGCGACCTCCATCGGCAGGCGGATGAAGGACAGCAGGGAGAGCGAGGTCAGGTAGGTGACGACGACGCCGAGCCCCGCCCCGGAGCGTACCAGGGCCGCGGCCAGCGGCATGCCGATGGGTCCACCTCCGGGGGTGAGCGCGCCCGCCACCCACGCCACCGCGATTCCCCGCAGACCCGCTTCGTCGGACAGCCAGTGCGCCACCAGCTCGCGTGGCAGCAGCACCTGCACGAAGCCGGTGAGCACGAAGACCACCACCAGCAGGGGCAGCAGCGTCACGCTCTCCCGCCCTCCCCGCTTCAGCCCCTCGGACACCAGCGGCCAGCCGCCTCGCCATGCCGCCAGCCCCACCACTCCCAGCAGCAACACGCCCATGATGATCAGCGCGGTCTTCACGGTGCACCTCCGTCCAGCAGCTCCACGAAGCCGCGAGTCCCCTCCACGCGGATGCGCTGGCCGGTGCGGATGCGCTGCGTGGCGCCCGTCACGCTGACCACGGCCGGGATGCCGTACTCGCGGGCCACGACCGAGCCGTGCGTCATGAGCCCTCCCACTTCCGTCACCAGTCCGGCCGCGTGCACGAACAGGGGCGTCCAGCCGGGGTCCGTATGCGGTGCCACGAGGATCTCACCCGCGTGGAGCACCTCACTCGCCGGGTCGAGCACCACGCGGGCCACTCCTTCCACCACTCCGGCGGAGGCCGCCGTCCCGGACAAGGCACCCGGGGGCAGGTCCACGCGGGCCGCCAGCGAGGGAATCTCTCCATCGCTCGCCATCACGAACGGCGGCGAGCGTCTGGCGTCGCGCCGGAGTGTCGCTCGCCGCTCCTCGGCGAGGGGGCGCAGATCGGGCGCCGGGGAGGCCTCGAGCGCGGCGATCAACTCCTCGAAGCGGAACAGGTACACATCGTCCACCCTCGCGAGCGCCCCGCGCTGCACCAAAAGGGCTCCGGCCTCACGCACCGAGTCGCGCACGAGATCCAGGACGCGGACGAGCAGGAACTTGGGGTGTTCTCGCAGCCCCATGCCCGCCCGGACCACGCGCACCAACCGGCGAGCCAGCGCCGCTCGCAGCCCTCCGGTCAAACCGCGCCGCGATGCGGCGCACAGGCGCTCGCTGGTGGCTTCGGCCTTGGCGGCCAGCGCCGCGTGGTGGGCCCGGTGCTCGCCCGCGGAACGGTGGGCCGGAGCTGACCCGATGCCTCCGACGATGGCCGCGATGAGCGGCGCGGGGTCGTCCTTGTAACGAGGCCGGGACAGATCGATCTCTCCGGGCCCGCGCATGCCATAACGATCGATGAAGGCCCTCCAGGCCTCGAGGAATCCGGGCCCGCCCTCCACGTCGCGAGCGGCGGCCAGGGCCTCGGTGGCGGGACGGCTTCGCAGCAACTCCGCCAGTGCCGGATGAGGACGCACCCGGTCCGCCAGGTCGCCCACGGCCAGGTCCATCTCGGTGGTGATGTTGCCGGGCAGGCCTCGCTCCAGCGCGGAGAGGTCCTCCTGCGTACCGATGAGCACCCCCCGCTGGACCAGCCTGTGAAGGAGACGGTCCCCGATGACCCCCACGGCGATGTTCGGGGCCAGGACGTAGATGACGCGGGAGAAGAGCTCCGAGAGCACGCGCCGCGCCTCGCGCAGCCGCGCCTCGCCCGGAGCCACCGCCGCGAGCCGGGCACGCGCCTCGGCGATCCGCGCTTCGCTGAAGGCCTCGACGCCGGGCAGGAGCCGGTCGGGATTCACGGCGATCAGCCGGGCCAGGACCCGGGCCATGATGGGGAGGAAGAAGCGGCCGAAGGCCCTCATCGAGGTCCGTCCCCTGCTCGCGCCGCGCTGAAAGGCGGGCCGGCTGGCCAACGTCTCCAGGCCCTGGCCCACGTTCTCGTAGATGTGACCGAGAACGCCTCCAATCACCCGCCGCAGGACGGGATGGCGCAGCACGGATGTCAGGTCAACGAAGAGCCGGCTGCCCGCGAGGGCAAGGGCCCGGGTCTCGCTGGGAGCATCCCCCGAGCCCGTCGGTGGCCTGCCGAACGGGATCATCAGCTGCCACACCTGGACGGCGAGCGGCGGCATGGGGTCCGTCATCATCTGGATGTGGCCGAAGCTGGCGTAGACGTGCAGGCCCTCGTCGTCGGGGGCGGGCTCGGGCAGCGGGTAGAGGCTCGTGATGGGCCGGGTCTGGACCACGTAGAGCCGTCCCGCCTCGATGCACCACTCGATGTCCTGCGGTTTTCCGTAGTGCGTCTCGATCCGCACGCCCAACGCGACCAGCTCCCGCAGGGCCGCGTCATCCAGGGCCCGGGCGCGGCGAGTGGCTTCGGGCAGACGCTCCTCCCAGGTTCCGCCCTCGGGCCTGGGGCGGATGGCGAGGGCCTTGTCGCCGACCCGGACCTCCAGAACCTCCCCCGTCTCCTTGTCCACCTTGTAGAGGTCGGCGTTGATGAGCCCGCTGACGAGCGCCTCGCCCAGGCCGAAGCCGGCATCGATGGAGACGGTGCCCCGCCGCCCGGTGATGGGATCGGCGGTGAAGAGGATGCCGGACACCTCGGGCAGCACCATGCGCTGGATGACGACGCTCAGCCTGACGCCGTGGTGTCCGAAGCCGCTCCGGGCCCGGTACAGCACGGCGCGATCGGTGAACAGCGACACCCAGCACCGCCGGACCGCGTCGAGCAGGGCCTCGGCCCCGCGGATGTTGAGATAGGTGTCCTGCTGGCCCGCGAAGCTGGCATCCGGGAGATCCTCCGCCGTGGCGCTGGAGCGCACCGCCCAGCAGGCCTCGGTTCCCAGCTCCCTCCAGGTGGCGAGCACCGCGTCGGCCACGGCCGGGGGAATGGGCGCGCGGCCGAGCGCGGCGCGAGTGGACTCGGCGGCACGGCGGGCCGCCTCCACATCCTTCCCATCCAGCGCCTCCAACTGTGCGTACAGCGCCTGGAGCTCCCCGCATCCGGCCAGGAACGCATCGAAGGCGGCCGTGGTGACACAGAAGCCGGGAGGCACCGGGAACCCGGCGCGGGCCATCTCGCCCAGGTTGGCCCCCTTGCCCCCCACGCGGGGGAGATCCGCCGCGGAGATGCGCTCGAAGGGGAGGATCAGCGGCTCCATGCCCGTGCTCCGCGAGGCGGTGAGGTGGGTGGGTTCAACGGCGCTCATGGGGTTCTCCGAGCCTTCTTGGACGCGACGCCGTCCAGGAACACATGGGTGATGAAACGAGCGGTCGCCTCGGGGTCTGGCGGGGGCTGACCCTCCAGCAGCGGGCCCACGAAGGATGCGAAGAGCATTCCGGCGAACGCCAGGGCCATGCGCCCGGGGTCATCGGGCCCGAGCGCTCCGCTGGCGGCATAGGACTCCAGCAGCCGGGCGAGGGTCGTCCGGGCACGTATCGGGGAGGCGTTCAGGAGGTCCGCCCATTGCCCACCGCGCATCTTCTCCAGGAGCGCGAGCTTGAGCAGATCGAGATCCTCCGCCACGTAACGCATCACGGTCACGGCGACGCGCTCCAGGTCGGCGCGCAGGTCGCCGGTGGGACTCAGGGCCGCCTCCTGCATCGCGCGGCGCGGGCCGAGGTGACTGGCGAACGCGGTGATGAGCCCCTGCTTGTCTCCGAACTGGCGGTAGACCGTGGCGGGGCCCACTCCGGCCTCGCGTGCGACATCCTCGAGCGTGGCCGCCTCGAAGCCGGCCCGGGTGAACACCACGCGGCACGCCGCCAGGATGCGGTCCCTCACATCGACTCGCCTGCCGACCTCCATCCCCTGCTCGGAGAGCGTGGCGAGCACGGCTTCGCGGCTGCCGGCCTGCCGGTACAGCGTGGCGCGAGACAGCCCTGACTCCCGCGCCAGGTCATCCATGGTGAACCCATCCGGCCCATGGAGGGCGACCAGGCGGGCGGCGGCTTCAATGATGTTCTCGGGCAGTGGCATGGCGTATCGAGACGCTACGAGAGATACATATCTCCCTCGTATCACGCCGTCAATACAGACTGAGAGATGTCTCTCTCACGCCGTATCAAGTCGATGGAGCCGCGAGGCATGAGGCCTTGCGCATCACTCTTTCTTGGGTCCACTCGCCCCCCTGACAGGTTCTACCCAGGGGGCAACGGCCGACTCTACATTTACTGGAAGGGGGGTTGCTTGCCCCATGCCGGACCGGGCAACCCGTCATTGGTCTCATGACGACACCGAGTACAGAGCTCCGAAAGTTCGTCGCGCCCGAGATCGTCTACGGCCCGGGTGCGAGGAAGCTGGCCGGCCGCTATGCGCGCAACCTTGGCGCGACCCGGGTCCTCGTCGTGTCCGATCCCGGCGTGGTCCTGGCGGGCTGGCCTCGGGACGCCCTCGCGTCACTGGAGCAAGAGGGGGTGCGCTACCACCTCTTCGCGGACGTGAGCCCCAACCCCCGCGCCCAAGAGGTACATCGAGGAGTCCAGGTCTACCAGCAAGAGCACTGTGATGCCCTCGTGGCGGTCGGGGGCGGAAGCCCCATGGACTGTGCGAAGGGGATTGGCATCGTCCTGGCCAACAAGGAGGACATCCTCACGTTCGAGGGCGTGGATCGGATCACCAGTCCCATCCCTCCGCTCGTCTGCGTCCCGACAACCGCGGGGAGCTCGGCGGATGTCTCCCAGTTCGCGATCATCACGGACACCGAGCGCCGTCTGAAGGTCTCCATCATCAGCAAGGCGATCGTCCCCGATATCTCGCTCGTCGACTACGACACCACGAGGACGCTCACCCCCTTTCTCATCGCCTGCTGCGGCATGGACGCCTTCGTGCACGGAATCGAGGCCTTCGTCTCGAATGCCCACTCGACACTCACGGATGTGTATGCGCTCGCGGCGATCTCGCTCATCTGGAACAACCTGCCAGCGGCCATGGAGAGCCCTCTCCATGAGGCCGCTCGCCATCAGTTGATGGAAGGCAGCCTCGAGGCCGGGCTCGCCTTTTCGAACACCTCGCTCGGTGCCGTGCATGCCATGGCCCACGCCATGGGAGGGCTCATCGACAACCCTCACGGCGAAGCAAACACCCTCCTCATCGACCATGTCGTGGCCTTCAACTACGAGGCAGCACCCGAGCGCTTCGACCTCATCGCGGAGAAGCTGGGGCTCGAGCCCGCCAGACTCGCGCCGAGCAGACGCAAGGAGGCCCTTCTCACCGCCATCCGGCAACTCAAGCACGGCTCGGGCCTCGCCCAGAGGCTGCGGGACAAGGGAATCTCACGCTCCGATATTCCCTTCCTCGCCCGGAATGCCCTCGCGGACCCGTGCATGGCAACGAACCCACGTCGCTTGACACTCCGCGACGTGGAGGTGCTGTATGAACAAGCCTTTTGATGAAGCGCCTGAAGAGCCCGTGACCTGGGAGGCTCTGCGAGACGCCATCATCGGGCTCGGCGAGCGCTCGATTCGCAAGAGCTACTACGGCGCGCTACAGGAGCACCTCACGGAACTTGCTCGCTTCCGGACGCTGCTCGACGAGACCCGGGAGGCCATCATCGTCACGGAGTTGCCCACCCTCCGAGTCGTGGATGCCAACCGGAAGGGGCTGTGGATGCTCGGTGTCTCCAGCACCGCTCAGCTCTGCCAGCCGCTCGAGTCCTTCTTCGCTTCGGACGAGTGGTGCGTGCTCGAGGCGTGCGTCCACCCGAGCGAGAGGGAGCCCAGAGCGGGCCCGGGGCTGCTGTCGCTCCAGCGAGAGGGCGAGGAACGGGTGCTCGAGCTCTCCCTCCGCCAGGATACGTTCGGCCAGCGCCAATACCTGGTCATCATCGCCCGCGATGTCACGGAGCGGATGAGAATCGAGCAGGCGCTCCGTGCGGCGAAGGAGGAGGCGGAGGCAGCGGCGCGAGCGAAGGCTCAGTTCCTCGGCATCGCGTCCCATGAGCTTCGCACTCCCCTCACCTCCCTGCTGCTCCTGCTTCAGCAGGGGGCCCGGCGGACCGGGCAGGATGCCCGCGGAGGCGAGCTGTTCAACCGGATGCTCCGCCTGGCCCGTCGGCTCGCCGTCCTGGTCGAGGATCTGCTCGAGGTCTCCCGCCTCGAGCACGATCAGATCGTCATGAGGCCCACGCACATCGATCTGCGAGCGCTCGTGGCCGATGTGGTGGCGGACTTCCGCGCCCGTGCGCCCGACCGGCATTTCAGTCTTCGACTGCCTTCGGAACCGGCGTACGTCGAGGCGGACACCACCCGCGTCGTGCAGGTGCTCTCGAATCTCCTGGAGAACGCTGACAAGTACTCACTCGAAGGAGCACCCGTCGAGGTCCGTCTCGAGAGGATGGAAGGGATTGCTCGCGTGCGGGTGCGCGACCAGGGGCCGGAAATCCCCGAGGAGCAACGTGCCCTGCTCTTCACGCCATTCGGGCGCCTGAGGGAAGTGGGACAGGACTCTCCGGGGCTCGGACTGGGTCTCTACATTTCCCGCCAGCTCGCCGAGCTCCAGGGAGGACAGCTGCGTCTGGAGCCGGCGGATGGTCGAGGCACGACCTTCACCTTCTCCCTGCCACTCGTCTCCAGACCGGACCGCGGGGATGCTGCTCAGGTCGCTGGCTCGAGCCTGAGCCCCAGGGACTGCGGCGCATAGCCGGGTGAGCAGCAGTCGCACTTCGTCCGCTCTCGCTGGGGCACATTCACTTCAAGGTGAACCGGCTGGAAGCCTTCCGCCTGGACGTCGAAGACATACTGGCCCGGCCCCGTGCCGATGAAGCAGGAGATTGCATCCGGCCCGACGCGGTTGCACGAAGGGGCCTCCACTCCCGTCACGGTGATGTCGGGAAGTACCCGTCCAGCGGGTGACTTCACGACGAGCGACACGGGCGGGGTGTATACGGCCAGACAGGCTATTTCCCGGCAGACCCCGTCGACGGGGTCCTCGGCACAGGCGGACAGCATCAGCAATGCAAGCAGAGAGAGGATTCTCGATGTCATGTTCAGCGGGAATGCAGAATGCGTACCCGCCCGTCCGATGGGCCTTCGCGCCAATCTGGCTCTAGAGAGTCGCCTCGGAAATCAATGGAGGTGTCAGAATCTTGAGACGGTGGCCTTGAGTGGATTCCGTCGCAGCCGCAGCGCCAGGCCGAGCAGGAGGAACGGCGCGACCCCCGGCAGGCCAGGGACTCCCGCGCAACCTCCACACCCCCCGCCCTCCTCCTCGCCCTCCCCCTCATCCGGCCGCGGCTCCTCCGTATAGGTGAAGCCCCCCGCCAGACGGCCGTCGGCCCCACCCGGGTTGAGGACGAACACATCCACTGTCCCCGGCGTGGCGCGGGGAGGTGTGGTGGCCGTGAGGGAAGTCGAGCTGGCCACGACGACATTCGTGGCATCCACCCCTCCGAGCATCACTCGGGCGTCGGGGGCGAAGTTGAGGCCTCGAATGGTGATGACGGTGCCCCCCTTCGTGGAGCCGGTGTTGGGGCTGACGGAGGAGACCGTCGGGGGCCCGTCCACCTCGTAGAGGAAACCTCCCGCCTGGACTGCCCGACCCCCGCCCGGGTTGATGACCTCCACGTCCACCCGACCCGGCTCGTGGGCCGGCGAGAGGGTACTGATGGAGGTGCCGCTCACCACGAGCACCGAGGTGGCCGCCACGCCTCCGAAGCGCACGGTGGCGCCCGGCACGAAGCCCGAGCCCCGCAGGGTGACCGCCGTGCCGCCCCTGGACGGGCCCGCGGCCGGCGAGATGGAGGAGAGGACCGGGAGAGGCGCCGCCTCATAGGTGAACGCCCCGGACAACGTCGCCCCCTGCCCATCCGGATTGGTCACGGTGACGTCCACTCGTCCCGCCGCGTGGGCCGGCGTGGTGGCCGTGAGGGAGCTCGGGCTCGCCACCTCCACCACCGGGGCCGCCACACCCCCGAACGTCACGCGGGCTCCCGGAACGAAACCGCTGCCGCTGAGCGTCACCATCGTCCCGCCGTTGCCCGAGCCGCTCCCCGGAGAGAGCCCCACGAGCGTGGGGGCCGGAGCCGCCTCGTACGTGAAGCCCCCGAGCAGGGAGCCCTCCTGCCCATCGGTGTTGCGCACCACCACATCCACATTGCCCGGCGCGTGCGGCGGCAGGATCGCGGAGAGCGAGGTGTCACTGGTGACGGTGACGCCGCTGGCCACCTCACCGCCGAAGCGCACCGAGGCCCCCGGGCCAAAGCCGGTCCCCGTGACGGTCACCCGCGCTCCTCCCGTCGAGAGGCCACTGCCCGGAGCCACCGAGAGGACAGTGGGCGGAGGCGGCACGTCGTAGGTGAAGGCCCCCGCCAGGGTGGCGCCCTGCCCGTCCGCGTTGCGCACCACCACGTCCACCCTGCCCGGCGCGTGCGCGGGCGTGGTCGCGGAGAGGGACGTCGCGCTGGTCACGCTCACCTCCGTGGCCGCGACATCCCCGAGGAGCACCTGGGCCCCCGGCGCGAAGTGGGTACCGGTGAGGGTGACGCGCGTGCCTCCCGTGGCGGGACCATGCCCCGGGTTGATGGCGGCCAGGGTCGGCGCCGGCGCGAGCTCGTACGTGTAGGATCCGGGCAGCGTGGCCAGTTGCCCATCGGGGTTCCTCACCACCACGTCCACCGTGCCCGCCGCCCGAGCGCTCGTGGTCGCGGTGAGGGTGTTGGAGGCCTCCCACGTCACCTCGGTGGCGCTCGCTCCGCCGATCAACACCGTGGCACCCGGTACGAAGTTGCTCCCCGTGAGCGTGACGCGCGTCCCGCCGGTGCTCGGGCCCCTTCCGGGGCTGATGCCCGAGACTCCCGGCGCGGGAGCCGCGACGTACGTGAAGCCGTTCGCCAGGGTGCCGGTCTGCCCGTCGGGATTCCTCACCACCACGTCCACCCTCCCCGGCGCATGCGCGGGCGTGGTCGCGGCGAGCGACGTGGCATCGTTCACGTACACCTCCGTGGCCGGCACCCCGCCGACGAGCACCGTGATGCCCGGGACGAAGTACCTGCCAGTGAGGAAGATCCGCGTGCCACCGTTGGAGGTGCCCTCGATGGGGCCGAGCCCCGTCACCTCCGGCGCCGGGGACAGGCTGTAGGTGAAGGAAGCACCGAGCGTGGCCGTCTGCCCATCCGGGTTGCGCACCACCACGTCCACCCTCCCCGGCGCATGCGCGGGCGTGAGCCCGGTGAGGGTGGTGGAATCGACCACGGTGACGCTCGTCGCGCTGACGCCGCCCATGCTCACGGTGGCTCCGGGCGCGAAGTCTCCGCCGCGCAGGGTGAAGGACTCTCCACCCGAGGACACGCCGGTGTTCGGGCTCACGAACGTGAGGTACGGCCCCCGCGAGGCAACGTACGTGAAGCCACCACCCCGCGTGGCCGACTGCCCGTCCGCGTTCTCCACCTGCACGTCCACGAGGCCCGGGGCATGCACCGGCGTGAAGGCCGAGAGCGAGGTGTCACCGAGGACGGATACGCCCTCGGCCTCCGCCCCACCGAAGCGCACCTTCACTCCGGTCCGGAAGCCCGAGCCGGAGATCGTCACGCGTTGGCCCCCGTTGCTCTCGCCGGAATCCGGGGTGACGGAGGAGATCGTCGGCGGCGCCAGGTAGGTGAACCCCTTGGCGAGCACCGCGGACTGCTCGTCCGGGTTGATGACCGCCACGTCCACGACCCCCGCGGCGTGCGCCGGAGCCGTGGCGGTGAGGGTGTTGGCACTGACGACGGTCACATCGGTGGCCTCGACGGAGCCCAGGGTCACCCGGGCCCCCGCCACGAAGTTCGAGCCCGTGAGCGTGAGCGCACTCCCCCCTCGCGTCGGCCCGGAGCCCGGAGCGACGCCCGTGAGCACCGGCGCGGGGGCCTTCTCATACGTGAAGCCCCCGCCCAGGGTGGCGCGGCTCCCGCTCGGGTTGGAGACCACCACGTCCACCACCCCCACCGCGTGCGCCGGAGCCGTGGCGGTGAGGTGCTCGCCATCCGCCACGGTGACCCCGCTCGCCGCCACCCCACCGAAGGACACCGTGGCACCCGGCTCGAAGCCCGAGCCGGTGAGGCCCACCCGCGTCCCTCCGGTGGAGGGGCCGGACGACGGGCTGATGCCCGTGATGCGCGGCGGCGGCGCCAGCTCGAAGTTGATCCACGCCGCTCCCGTGGCACAGCGCACCTGGAGGAACCCGGACGCCGAGGACTCCGGCACGACGACCTGCATCCGCGTCCCCGTATTGGAGAGGACCCTGGCTCCACTGGTGAGGCCGGGGAAGAGGGCCTGGCACCCGGACAGGTTCGTGCCGGACAGCTCGACGGTGGCGCCCACCGCGGCTCGGGCGGGGCTGATGCCGGTGAGCGACACGGCGCTCCCGGAGTCGATGATGAGGCTGGCCGAGGAGGTGGCGCTGCCCTGGGTGTTCACCACGGTGATGGGACCGGTGGTGGCTCCCGGAGGCACCACGACGAACAGCCGCGTGTCACTCCCGGTGTACGAGAAGAGCTCCGACTTCACCCCGTTGAAACGGACCTCGGTGAGGCCGGTGAAGCTGGAGCCTTCGAGCAGCACCTCCGTACCGGGGCCGGCCCGGGCCGGGGCGAAGCCGGTGAGGGTGGGCGCGTTCACGGCCTGGACGGTGAAGATCTCCGTCGAGACCGCACTGCCACCGTTCGTCATGAGCGAGATGGGACCCGAGCGCCCACCCCAGGGGATGGTGACGACGACCTGCGTGTCACCGAGGACCTTGTAGGAGCCCCCCCTGCTCCCCCCCGTCACGCCCGCCCAATACGTACTGGCGAGGCCCGTACCGGTGATCGTCACCTGGGTGCCGGGCGGGCCGCTCGTGGGCGAGATGCGGGAGATGACCGGTCCCGGCACTACCGTGAAAGGCAGGCTCGACGTGGCGGTGCCCAGAGAGTTCCGCACCGAGATGGGACCCGAGGTCGCTCCCTCGGGTACCCAGAGATAGAGGACCCCGTCGGAGCCCATCGAGAACCGGGCTGGGGTGCCATTGAGGCGCACCTGGGTGGTCCCGGTGAAGCAGCCACCCCGCACCGTGATGGTCACGCCATTCGGCCCACCGGAGTCCGGAGAGAACCCGGTGATGAAGGGCGCACAGCCGCTCACCACGGAGAAGTCCACGGAAGTCAGGGAGTTGCCCGCCGCTCCGTGGAGCGTCACGGGCCCGGAGAGCGCTCCGCCCGGCACGTCGGCGGTCATCTGGGTATCGCTCAGCACCTCGATCCGGGAGGAGGAGACGCCTCCGAAGCGCACGGTGCTGGTGCCGGTGAAGCCCGTGCCGGTGAGCGTCACCCGGGTCCCGACCGGGCCACTCGTCGGTGAGAGGCCCGTAACGGCCGGCGGTGGGAGGACCGTGAAGGAGGTGCTGGACGTGGCGCTGCCCACCGAGTTGGTGACCTGGATGGGCCCGCTCGTGGCTCCGGGCGGCACCTGGACGGTCAACGCGCCATCAGCGGAGGGGGAGAAATACCTCGCCGGGATGCCATTGAAGCTCACCCGCGTGGTGCCGGTGAACCCCGAGCCGTAGAGATAGACGATCGTTTCGACGCCGCCCGCCGAAGGGCTGATGCTCGTGAGGGTGGGCGCGCTGTTGGCATCCACGACGAACTCGCGATCGGAGTAGCTGACAGACCCGGAGATGAGGGTGATGCTCCCGGTGATCGCCCCGAGAGGGACGATGAGCTTCATCTCGGTGTCGCTGACCACCATGAAGGTGGCGTCCCGTGACGGCGAGAACCACGCCCGGCGGACCCGGGTGAAACCGGTGCCGGTGAGCGTCACCGTGGTGCCGATGGTGCCACGCGCGGGAGTGAAGCCGGTGATGGCCGGCATCGAGAGCACGGTGAAGGGCGTGCTCGAGGTGACCGCCCCCGCGCTGGTGACGATCCGGATGGGGCCGGTGCTGGCACCGGCTGGCACGGACGCACGCAGCCGCCCATCGCTCGTGAGGGAGACGGATGACGCCGGGACTCCGTTGAACTCGACCCGGCTCACCCCGGTGAAGTACGACCCATCGATGATGACGTCGGTGCCCACGTCACCGCTCGCCGGGGAGAACCGGGCGAGGGTGGGCGCGGCGCTGCCGAGCACCGTGAAGCTCTCCGTGGAGGTGAGCCACTGCCCCCCCACGGAGACCACCAGCTGCCCCGACTCGGCTCCTGCCGGAACGATGGCGGTCAGTTGGGTGGCACTCACCACGGTGGCGTCCGCGTACTCTCCCCCGAACCGCACGGACGGGGACCCCGCGAAGCCGCTGCCGGTGAGCGTCACCACGGTCCCCACCGCGCCGCTCGCGGGGCTGAACCCGGTGAGCGTGGGCGTCGCCATGACGGTGAAAGGGGGCGAACCCACCTGCCCCTTCGTGTTCACCACGCGGATGGACCCACTGGTGGCACCGCTCGGAACGTTGACATAGAGGCGCGAGTCGCCACTGAGCGAGAAGTTCGTCGCGGGAGTGCCGTTGAAGCTGACCTCCGTGGTCCCGGTGAAGTTGGCGCCATCGAGGGTGACGCTGGTGCCGACCCAGCCGGAATTCGGAGAGAAGCTGCTCAGGGTGGGGCTGCCACCGCTCTGCACGGAGAAGCTGGAGTCGGAGGTGGCCTGTCCGCCCGGAGCGTCGACGCGGAAGGTTCCGCTCAGGGTTCCGGTCCGGACGGTGACGGTGAGCTGGGTATCGCTTTTGGGGGTGACGGTCAGCGTGGTGTTCCCCAGGCGGACGTCCGTGGCACCGGTGAAGCCACTGCCGTTCAGGGTGACGACCGTACCGACAGGGCCGGACGTGGGACTGAAGCCGGTGATGCGAGGGGCGGGCAGGACGGTGAAGTCGGACGAGGAACTCCCCACTCCCTGCGAGTTGTACACACGGAGACGACCGGTGGTCGCGCCCGTGGGGACGTAGACGTAGAGGCTGGTGTCGCTCTCCACGTAGACGGAGGAGACATCGGTCCCGTTGAAGCTCACCGCGGTGGCTCCCGTGAAGCCCGTCCCGGTGAGGGTGACGCGCTTGTCCTTGCCCGCGGAGGCCGGGCTGAAGGACGTGAGGGTGGGCACGGCGCTGCTGAGCACGGTGAAGATACCAAAGGAGGTGTACCCGCCCGGCGCGTCCACCCGCAGCTCTCCGGTCGTCGCGCCCGGTGGAACCGTGGCGGTGATTCGGGTGTTGTCGACCACCGTGAAGGAGGTGGCGTCGACCCCATCGAAGGTGACATCCGTCGCGCCCGCCAGGTTGTTGCCGGTGAGGGTGACCGTGGTGCCGGCGGTTCCATACCGCGGCGAGAAACCGGTGGGCTCCGGCTCTGGAAGCACCGTGAAGGAGGTCGAGGAGCTCACCGAGCCCGCGTCCGTGACGAGGGTGATGGGCCCGGAGGAAGCCCCATCGGGCACATCCGCCGACACCCTCGTGTCGCTGTAGACCGTGAATTCGGCGGCCACGCCGTTGAAGCGCACCACCCTCGTCCCGGTGAGGCCGGTACCGGTCAGGGTGATGGTGGTCCACCCGGCCTCACCACTCGTCGGGCTGAAGCTCGTGAAGGTCGGAGCGGCCAGTTCCTGACGAGCCTCTCTCCGAGCTGCATCCGAGACCGGACGCGCATCCCCACATCCCCCCAACACCAGCGCCGAGACCACCAGGAAGAATCCCCAGAACCGTGACATGCCGTCGTGCTCCTCCGCGAGGGATGCGCATCCTCGGGGTTCCACGGAGGAAGGTCCAGGGCCAGCATCGAGGTGGGCGGCGGCATCTTCGAGCATCTCTTCGGCGTTGACATGTCACGCGGCGACCGCAATCTGGCCACTTCCGGCGGACCGTGGCGCTTCCGTCTCCCGCCGGCAAAGGACAGCCAGATGAACAGCATGAGAATGGGGTCATGGATATTGGGTGTTCTCGCCGCGGTGCTCTTCCTCGGAGCGGCTCCAGCCACGGCACAGGTTCCCACCCGAGACGTCTGGGTCGAGCAGGAGGGGCTCTCGTTCCACGGCGTGTACTGGAATCACGGCAAGAAGAAGACGATCATCTACATCCCCGGGTACGGCGACCCGGGCACCACCGGTGATTCGATCTTCCACCGGGACCTGTTCGCGGACTACGCCGTCCTCTCCATCGATCCGCTCAATCAGGGACAGTCGGACCACGCCATCAGGGCCGACCTCGTCGACCTGATGAACAAGGTCATCCTCGCCTTCATGAACCAGGAGGGGATTCACAACGCGTATCTGGCGGGACACTCCGCCGGTGCGCTGCAGGCGCTGGCCTTCGAGCAGGCGCATCCGACCCGGGCACTCAACAAGGTGGTGCTCCTCGATGACGGGCAGATCTCGCTGGGCCAGGTTCCGCCCATCCAGTTCCTCCCGGACAACGTCTTCGGCTTGCCGGCCGGACCCTACAGCGTGCTCCAGATCGAGGCCCTGTTCTTCGATCCCTCCTCCTCGAGCATGACGTATGACGAGTACATCACCGGGCTCACGGCCTACACCCAGTTCGATGTGACGGAGACCTGGCCGGCGGTGAAGAAGGCGCTGCTCCTCACCCGCGACTTCAGCCTGCCCACGATTCCGCCCTCCCTGGGTGTCGACGCGAGCGCCGCGGACTCGGCCTTCCAGCAGGCCGCGATGGCGTTCGCGTGCAACGTCAAGCATGCAAGGTGGATCGAGCTCGCCGGGGCCACCCACAACATGTGGAGGGAGCCAGCCTCGTCCGACGCCGCCGCCGCGCACATCGCCAGGTTCTTGCGCCCGTAACAGGATTTGAACCCGCGCCCCTGGGTCTCGAATCCAGGGGCACGGCCCCTCCCCAACACCTGCTCGAGTGGCTCAGCGCGCCGCGCGGCGACCGATGTTCTTCTCGCGGATCAGCTCCACCAGCGCCTTCAATCCCGCCGGTACGTACCGGTGCCTGGGGTAATACAGGCGAAGGCCTGGAAAGGAGGGGCACCAGTCGTCCAGCACGGTCACCAGGTGGCCACTGGCCAGGTCATCGGCGATGTGCCACTCGGACAGGAACGCCAGGCCGATCCCCGCGCGGGCGGCCTGGCGCACGGTGTGCTGATCGTTGAGGGCCACCCGCGGCGGTAGATCGATCTCCAGTGCCTCGCCGCGGCGCTCCAATTCCCAGCGATACAGACCGCCATGCGACAGACGCATGCGGATGGCGGCGTGGCCGGTCAGGTCGTCCGGCACCCGCGGCTTGCCGTGTTCCGCGAAATAAGCGGGTGAGCCGACGACAACCATGCGCAGGTCCTCGCTGAGCGGCACGGAGACCATGTCCCGCGGCACCGCTTCGGCCAGGCGGATGCCGGCGTCGAAACCGTCGGCGACGATGTCGATCATCCGCTCCTCGCTGACGATGTCCAGATTCACCTGCGGATAGCGGTGCAGGTATTCGAGCAACAGGGGCTCGAAGATCATCCGCACCGCGTCCCTCGGCGCGTTGATTCGCAGCGTGCCGGCCGGGGCTTCGGGCTGGCTGTTGATGTCCTCGTTGGCACCGCGGATCTCCGCCACCGCCGGAGCAATGCGCTGCACGTAGCGCTGGCCGGCCTCGGTCAACGCCACGCTGCGGGTGGTGCGGTGAAACAGGCGCGCCCGCAGCCGCGCCTCCAGCCCAGCGACCGCGCTGCTGACCGCCGAGGTGGACATGCCCAGTTGCCTGGCGGCGGCGCGGAAGCTGCCGAGACGGGCGACGGCGAGCACGGTCTCCAGTTCGATCAGTCCTGAGCGGTGCATGGGATTGTCCTGATTTTCAGGATGGCCCTTGCAGAATACACCTGCTTGTCGGGATGGTCAGCCACCCACAGACTGGATTTCGACGGGTACCAAGCCCGGCCTTCACCGGAGTCCTTTCTATGGAACGCATCGACCAGATCTACATCGACGGCGCCTTCGTCACCCCGCATGGCGACGAATGGTTCAACCTGTTCAACCCCGCCACCGAGGAGGTGATCGGTCAGGTGCGACTGGCCGATGCCGAGGACGCGCGTCGCGCCATCGACGCGGCCAGACGTGCCTTCCCGGCGTTCTCACGCACGACCCGGGCCGAGCGCATCGCGATGCTCGAGCGCATGCGGGCGGCGGTGGCCGCGTGCGAGGACGAGCTGTTCGAGGCCATCGTCAGCGAGTACGGCGCGCCGGTGTCGCGCGCCCGCTGGATGGCGAGCCATGCCCACCAGGTGATCGGCGAAATGATCGAGGTGCTGGCGCGGTACGACTTCGAGCGCCAGGCGGGGGCCGCGCGGGTGGTGATGCAGCCGATGGGCGTGGCCGGCCTGATCACTCCCTGGAACAACGACGCCGGCTTCATCTGCGGCAAACTGGCCACCGCGCTGGCCGCCGGTTGCACCGCGGTGCTCAAGCCCAGTGAGATGAGCGCGCTCCAGACGCGCATCGTCACCCGGGCACTGCACGAGGCCCGCCTGCCGCCCGGTGTATTCAACATCGTCACCGGGCGTGGCGAGGTGGTGGGCGCGGAGCTCAGCGCCTCGCCGGACGTGGCCAAGATTTCGTTCACCGGCTCGACCGTGGTGGGCAAGACCATCCTTCGCGCCGGCGCGGAAACCCTGAAACGGGTGACGCTGGAGCTGGGCGGCAAGTCGCCCATGGTGGTGTTGGACGATGCCGACTTCGCCACCGCGGTACCACTGGCGGTGCAAGCCGGGTTCATGAACAGTGGACAGGCATGCATCGCCGGTACCCGCATCCTGGTGCCGGCGTCTCGACAGGCCGAGTTCGAATCGCTGCTCGCCCGCGAAGTGCACGCGACGAAGTCCGGCGACCCGCGCGACGCCGACACCGCCATCGGCCCGATGGTGAGCGCGAAACAGTGGGAGCGCGTGCAGCGCTACATCCGCCTGGGCATCAACGAAGGCGCGCGCCTGCTGGTCGGCGGCGAAGGCCGGCCCGAGGGCATGGAACGTGGCTGGTGCGTGAAACCCACCGTGTTCACCGGCGTGCGCAACGACATGACCATCGCGCGCGAGGAGATCTTCGGGCCGGTGTTGTCGCTCATCACCTACCGTGACGAGGACGAGGCGGTTGCCATCGCCAACGACACGACCTACGGCCTGCACGGCTACGTGGCCTCTGGCGATCCCCAGCGCGGCGCGCGAGTGGCCGCGCGGCTCGAGGCCGGCCGCGTACTGGTCAACACCCTCGCCCACGAGCCCAAGGCCCCGTTCGGCGGCTTCAAGCAGTCCGGCATCGGCCGCGAGAACGGCCCGTATGGACTGGAGGCCTACCTGGAACCGAAGGCCGTGGTGGTGGCAGCCGCTCGATGACGCGTTCGCCGCTCGAGGCCCCCGCCTGGGACGGCCCTCACCTCATGGCCCGCCGCGCTCGAGACCCGGGATCGTCGCGGCGGCGCTGACGAGATGGTCGACGAGCAGGCGCAGCCGGGTGGTCGCCCGCGCGCCGCGCACGGTGAGCAGGTGGATCGGCAGGGTCGCGAGCCGGTGGTGCGACAGGACGACGGACAGGTCGCCGCGCTCGACGAGGTCTGCGACGAGCCACCAATGCGCCACCGCCAGTCCGCGCCCGGCGAGCAGCGCCTCGCGGATCGCCAGCCCATGGTTGACCTCGAAGTCGCCCTGCAACCGGACGGTCACGGTGCCGCCGTCCCGGGCGGCGAACGCCAGTCGTGCGATGTCGGGCCGGCCGGCGAAGCGGATCGCGTTATGGCGGGCAAGGTCCTCGGGCCGGCGCGGCGTGCCATGGCGCGCCAGATAGGCCGGCGCGGCGACGACGACGCGCCGCGCCTCACCGAGCTTGCGCGCAACCAGGGCGCTATCGTGCAGGGTGCCGATGCGGATCGCGAGGTCGAAGCCGTCGCGCACGAGGTCGGCGCGTTCGTCTGTCAGGCTGAGATCGATGCTCACGCCCGGATGCTCCGCCTGGAAGGCCAGCAACCACCGGGTGACATGCAGGATACCGAACGCGGAGGAACAGGTGACACGCAGCCGTCCCGCCGCGGTGCCGACGGCGGCACGCGCCGCCTCGCCGGCGCGGTCGACGAGCTCGAGGATGCGCAGTGCTTCCTCGTAATAGCGGGTACCCGCCTCGGTGAGCGCGCTGTGCCGTGTCGTCCGATGGAGAAGCGGGGTCCCGACGCTTGCCTCGAGCGCGCTGAGGTGGCGGCTGATCGTCGATTGGCCGACGCCGAGCTCACGCGCGACCGCGCTGAGGCTGCCGCGCTCGACGACGCGGACGAAGGTCTGCAGATGCTGAAGCTCTGCCGTCATCTATCCCTTTTCCGGCAAACCATCATGCGTCCCATGCGAATAGCGGCAAAATGGCCGCCGGTCTACTTCAGTGCGGTCCACACTCCGAAAGAGGCCGCCCATGAACACGCTCATCGTCCTTGCTCACCCAGATCCCCACTCGCTCAATGCCGCGCTGGCGCGCCATGCGGCGGCGACGCTCGAGCGGGCCGGTCACTCGGTGCAGATCACCGATCTCTATCGCGCCGGCTGGTCGGCGGTGCTCGACCGCGGCGACTTCCCGCAGCTCGCCAAGGACGAGCGGCTGCGCCCTGTCGAGGCATCGCGCGTGGCCTATGCGACCGGCTGCCAGCCCCCTGACGTCACCGCGGAACAGGCCAGGCTGCGCTGGGCGGACCTGCTCATCCTCCAGTTCCCGATGTGGTGGTTCACCATGCCGGCGATCCTCAAGGGCTGGTTCGAGCGCGTCTATGCCTATGGCTTCGCCTACGGGGTCGGCGAGCATTCCGAGACACACTGGGGTGATCGCTACGGGGAGGGCATGCTCGTCGGCAAGCGGGCGATGCTGAGCGTCACGGTTGGCGGCTGGGCCTCGCACTACGGGCCGCGCGGGGTCAACGGGCCGATCGACGACCTCCTGTTCCCGATCAACCACGGGATGCTGTTCTACCCCGGCTTCGACGTGCTCCGGCCCTTCGTCGTCTACCGGGCCGACAAGCTCGATGCGGCCGGGTTCGATGCGGCCACATCGACGCTCGGGCGAAGGCTGGCGACGATCATGAGCGAGCCGCCCATTCCCTATCGGCGCCAGAATCATGGCGACTACAACATCCCGTCGCTCGAGCTTCGCGCGGGTCTTGGGACGGGGCGCTCGAGCTTCGCGCTGCATGTCGACGACGCGGACTGAGACCGCATAGGCCTGGGCCCATCGCCCGGTTCCCCCCACAGGGTCATGCGGGTCCACTCCTGGACCCGCGCAGGCGGGCGAGCAGTTCCACGACGGCCGGATGCACGGGCGCATGGGTTCTCTGCACCGCGTAGATCGTGTTCGTCAGCGCGGCCTTGCCCCAACCCACCACCCGCAGGGGGCGTTCCCTGGTGATGCAGAAGCCGGGGACGACAGCGACGCCCTGCCCGCGCGCCACCAGCTCCAGCACCTCCTCCAGCTCCTCGAAATGCGCGGTGCTGTACCAGCGTGGGTGGCGCCTGCCGAAGTGGTGACCGAGCCAGCGGCCCACCACATAGTCGCCCTCGTCGTACGTCACGAGCGGCACGTCCTGGAAGCCCGCCTGGGCGCGCAAGCGGCGGGCCCAGGCGGGCCCCGCCACGAGCACCAGCTTCTCCTCATACACAGGCTCCAGGACGAGGCGCGGGTGCACCGTGGCCCGGTAGGAGAAGCCCACGTCCACCTGTCCTTCGAGCACCCGGCGGAAGACCTCCTCGGCCGATGGATAGCGCAGTGTCAGCGCCCGCCGTAGCCGCTCCGATTCGAGCACCCTTGGGAACAGAACGTAGCGACCGAAGCCGGAGACCGCCGCGATCTCCAACGGCCGGTCCTCCTCGTCTCCCCGCAGCACGAGTTGCACATCACGGGCGAAGCCGCTGAGAAACCGGAAGAGCCGGTCCGCCATGGGCGTGGGGACGAGGCGCGCCGAGCGGCGCTCGAACAGCGGCGCGCCAACCGCCTCCTCCAGACGGCGCAATTGGTAGCTCACCGTGGGTTGGGTGCGGTGCAGGCGCGCCGAGGCCGCCGTGATGCTGCGCGCCTCGTAGACGATCACGAAGGTGCGTAGGAAGGGAAGCTCCGGGAAGTCCATCGAGCATTTCTATGATTCGGGCCCGGAACTATCAATTGGTGCCCGGGCAGGTTCGGTCGCACATTCCCGCCATGCCCAGGTCACTCCTCTTGCTGATGACCCTCGCACTGCTCCCCGCCTGCTCGCACACCCGCGCCATGTCTCCCTCCCCTCCCCCTCGTCAAAACCTCACACCCGAGGAGGCCGTACGAACGTACTTCCTCGCCTCCGACACGAGTTCCAGCCACCTGCTGCGCTCGGCCTTCCATCCCGGCGCCGTCATGCACTGGGTGGAGGGCGATGGCGGGGTGCCACGGGCACTCACGCAACTGGAATGGTGGCAGCGGCTGGACGAGGGGGCGAGCCACCCGCTGCCCGCTACCGAGCGACACATGACAGTGCTCGACCACGAGGGCCCGCTCGCCCTGGTGGAGGCGGTTTCCCGCTGGCCCGGACACACGTTCGACGACCTGCTACTCGTGGTGGACACGCCCGCGGGCTGGCGAATCGTGGGCAAGGTGTTCCAGCGGCTCGAAGCCGGGGAGCAAGCAACCGCGTCCGCCTCCGCACAGGAGGAGATTCGCGCGGTGCTCGCCGGGAAGATCGAGGCGCACGCCATCTACAGCCCCGCCCTGCTGCACCAGACGCACACCCCCGATTGCCTCTATTTCCGCGTGCACGTCCAGGGAGTCCCCTTCTCGTGGGAGCCCCTCTCCGAGGCCGCGGCCCGCTACGCGGCGAACCAGGACGTGGGGGTGCAGGACCGCGCGAGCCCCTGGCGCATCCTGAAGGTTGAGGTCCGTGGGAGCGTGGCGGCCGCCAAACTCGACGTCGTGTTCGAGGGCGTGCGCTACATCGATCACCTGCTGCTCGTGCGCACCAACGGGCAGTGGAAGATCGCCGCGGCGGCATGGGGCAATCCACGGCCCGGCCCCTGACGCGCACACAGACGCCGCAGCCCTGTACCGCGGCGTGTACTGGAATCCGCTACCCCGAGCACATGGAGAAGGCCACGGGCCTCTGAAGGGAGCGGCTCGGCGATCAGAATCCACCGCGATGCGGCAAGAAGGTTTCGCGGAACGCCAAGACTGTGGTGCACTGCCGCGCCGTCGCGCTCCTTCGCCACGAGGAGCCCACCTCGGAGATGCCGTGCAGATCATGTACTCAGTCATAGGTGGCACGGTCCAGAAGCTGCCCCTGCCCCTGCCCGACTCATATGTGCTAGCAGGAATTCCGTGGGGCGCATTCGACGAGCTCCTGACGCCCGCGTTCTGGCGCGGGCAAGCCTGGCAGCACGAGAAGCTCGGCAGCTATCGCGACTTGCGCCTGGGCCGGACGCTGTCAGAGGAAGTGGCGGCCTGCATGCTGGGTGGCTTTGGCATGAAGGCTGAGCTCGGTCTCGCCGCGTTCGCGCGGCTGCGGGACCAGGGGCTCCTGGTGGGGACACCCACGGCCGAGGCTCTCGAGGTCGCGCTGAGCAGGCCCTTCGTCATCCATGGCCGGACCTGCGGCTATCGGTTCCCCCGGCAGAAGGCGCGCTACCTGTCGGCGTGTCTCGCCCAGCTCGCGGGGCTGGAGCTCCATGCCAGCGACACGGTGCTGAGGGACCGCCTGGCGGAGCTCCCCGGCATTGGGCTGAAGACCGCATCGTGGATCGTCCGCAACCACAGGGGCTCCAGCGAGGTCGCCATCATCGACGTCCACATCCTCCGAGCGGGACGGCACATGGGCCTCTTCGCCCAGGATCAGGAGCCGCAGCGCCACTATCGTGAGCTCGAGGCGGCGTTCCTGGCGTTCGCCACCGCGCTCGAGGTGCCAGCCGCGATGCTTGACGGGCTGATGTGGGACTACATGCGTCGTCTTCCGGCAAGCGTCCTGGAGTCCACCTCGACTCGAAAGTTCAAGGGGAACGTCCCATCAAGGCAGCGCCCGTCGCGAGAGCATCCGCAGGCAGTCCCAGGGCCTGCACGACCTCATGTCCGAGGATACCGAGCGGACAGAAAGCCAGCCGGAAGGCTGTCGCGGTGAGAAACAGCGTCTGCGTCAGGGCTCCCGCATCACGCCACAAGAGGGAGGCCGCCGTTTCGTACACCGCCGCGACCCGTGACGCATGACCGATGAGGACGAGCGCGGTTCCCCGGACCTCGGGAAGCAAGTCGCCGCAGGCTCGAATGAATCGCCTGAGCGCCTCCGGGTCGGCGACGGTCAGGAGCTCGAGCTGGTGTGAAAGTGTGTCGTAGCGCATGACGCGCGGGCTCCCTCGCCAGTCCACGAGGACGAGCTCGATGGGATGGAGCGCACCCGCCGATGGGCTGGGCCTTCGCGACCGCATGAGGACATCCCCCTCACGTAAAGCGCGTGGGCGCGTCGCAAACGCGAGCGCGTTGACGAGCTCACGGAGCGGCGCCCGCTGCATGACTCGAATCGAGCGCCGTGCCTCCAGGACGGCGGCGAATGTCTGGGGGATGGGCGGCACCACTGGTGGACAGCCGACACGGGACCGGACGGGCCAGCCGAGAGGAACCGGCGTTCCGGCGTTGCGTCTCGGTCGTGGATCCTTATCAGTAGGGGTCAACACCGAGCTCCGCCAGGGTTTGATAGTGCTTCTGACACCCCCGACACTGGCCACAGGCATGGATACCCACGTGGCAGGAGTGTGCCCAGGCGAGGACCTCCATGGGGATGTTCGAGGTGCGGATCAGCTCGGCGGAGGTCAGCGCGATTGCTGGTGCTTCCAGCCGAAGTCCGCCCTCTTGCAGGCGCAGCAACGCGTCCAGGGTCATGACGAAGTCCGGCCGACCATCCGCATGAAGTCCATCGGTCTTCAGGGTTCCGATGAGCAGACGCTGGACGCCATGGGCCACGGCCTTCATGGCCGCGAGCGTGACGAGCATCTGATTCCGGAAAGGCCACCACTCAGTCACAGGGGCCAGGGACAGGGGCTCGGCTCCAGCCATGTCTCCGCTGCCCAGGGCGCTGAGGTCCGCCTTCACGGACAGGTGCTCGATTCCCATGGCCTCGGCGGCCGACGCTGCGGCGCGGAGCTCCGCCAGGGCGGGACGCTGGCCGTAGTCCACAGTAATGGCCAGCTCCGGTCGTCGCCACCAGGCGATGGCTATCGAGTCCATTCCACCGGAGAGCAGCAGTGCCGTCTTCATGTCCGCCACGCCGTGTGGTGCAGAGCCGTCACGAAGTCATCGAAGATGCGGCAGTTGGAGCCCTGCACCATCTTCAAGTCCTCATCCGAGACAGTCTGAGCGAGCGCATAGACGGGCTTGCCACGGGCACGCGCGTAGCCGACTTCGAACAGGGTGCCGCTGTCCGTGCCATCGAGGATGGCGAACACCGCGTCGCAGACGTCGAGCGCGGCGAGGTCGGCGGGCGCCACCTGGTCCGCCGGGCCGGCTCCCACGTCGTGAACGGGAGAGAAGACCTCGAGACCCAGCTCACCCAGGCCGCGCCGTGCCTCGTCGACCAACCAGCGCTGGCCGAGCGTGAAGAAGGGAGCCGCGAGATAGACCTTCCCACCTGCGGCCACAGTCTTGGGACGAGGGCTCTGGAGCAGTACGGGCGGCAGCGGAACGGGGAGCGCCATCGAGTCGACGTATGCGGCGACGGCGCGGGAGGCGAGCTCGGCGGCATGGACCGTGGTGGCTCCGTGAGCTCCCCAGTAGGCGGCGAAGATGGCCGCGAACACATCCCCAGAGCCAACCGTCCAGACCCGGTCCGTCCGGTAGGCTGAGACGTGGGAAACGCCGCTCGCTTCCACGATATAGGCGCCTTTCGCTCCGGACTTGACAACCACGACCTCGGCACCGCGTTTCAACAAGGACTGCGCTGCCGCAATGGGGTCGTTGCCTCCTCCCAGCGCGAGCGTCTCTGCCTGGTTCGCGACAATCGCCAGGTGCTTCGCGGTGCTGCCATTGGCGTCGAAGGGTTCCGGACGAAAAGCGGATTGCGGGTCATAGACACAGCGCTCGGCCTCGACCCGGGCGCTGCCCTCCAGCATTCCGAAGCGCAGGACGACTGACGCGGACACCGGAATGGGAGGATTGGGCGGAATCATCACCGGAGCTGGCCGGATGAGGGGCACCGACAGGCTGTGGATGTACTCGAAAGAGACCACCTGCTCGGTGTGTACGGGGTCGAAGGTGAAGCCGTATAGGTTGGCGTACGGCGAGAAGCGGGTGGCGACGTCCGGTCGGGCATAGCCGCGCAGGGTGATGCTATCGACGTGGCCAGAGAGCGCTGCGGCGGCACGCCCTGCCGACCCGTAGAGTTGGTCCCAGTCAGGCCAGATGCACCGCTCGTGGTAGACACCTCCTGCAATGGTGATGGCTGTCATTTCGGCTGCACCCGGACCTGGCACACAGCTCCCCGAACGCCGAGGACCTCAGCCGTGTACCTGACGTTGGAGTGGGTGATGCACTGGATGAACTGCGGCAACGAGGGTGACGTGATGGCGCCCGCGACCGCACCCGCCAACGTCCTGGCGACCAGCCGTCGGGGAGGGCCGGCCTCGAACACGACTTCCAGAACATCCCCGGCCCTGAGCCCTGAGATGACCGTGCGGTCGGGTGAGTTGAGGGTGGTCGTTTCCTGGATGTTGCATGCGTCGGGGATTCCGCCGCCGCCTCCTCCGTCTCCCTCCTTGGGCTTCGTGATCGGCCTTGGCTCAGGCCACGACGGGCCTCCACTCCCTCCTGACATGTACTCCTCCTCGGGCAGCAGGGCACGAAGCGACTGTTCGCGGCTCGAGACCTGGACCGAGCTCGCGAGCACCTCGTGCGCTCATCTTTCTCGCGAAGATTGAGCTGCCTCGGCTGGGGCCGCCATACCACCCGGGTGGTAGGTTCTGAGCCGGCCCCGATTCCGGGCACTGGCGCCACCAATAGATCGGCAACAAGGCAGTCTGGTGGTTCTCGGATTGGGCGTGACGTCAACCTCCGCCTTCACGGGGCGCGGCGAGGTCTTACGGAGCTTTCGGCACGCCTTCCAGTGGGGCCATCACCACCAGCTACGACTGCAAGAAGCCTGTGGGCTGCGCCTGCTACTAGCGGCTCGACTGTTTTTCGGGAGTGGCTAGGTCGGCTCCGACACTCCCAGTGTGACGTTCGGGCCTAGCCGATAGATGGCTTCCTTATCGGTGAGCTCCAGTCGCTCACCCTGGATCTCTCGCTCCTCGTAGTGGACGTTGGGTGTCACCCGGACCTCGGTTCAGCTCTTCCGTATGGCAGACGGGTGGACCATCAACCGGAACAGCCCTCGCTCCTCCAGCAGCTTCTGTGTGCGCCAAGCGAGCGCAACGTGCTCTGGATTGCTCGGAGTGAGCCGCTCGGAAGTCAGGGTGATAAGCGTGCCCTTGTC
Organism: Archangium violaceum; assembly: GCF_016887565.1. Taxonomy (NCBI): domain Bacteria; kingdom Pseudomonadati; phylum Myxococcota; class Myxococcia; order Myxococcales; family Archangiaceae; genus Archangium; species Archangium violaceum. Next base: position 6,318,313 of record NZ_CP069396.1, on the reverse strand, counting down.
CCCCACGGGCTCCACGCGCACGGGGGCGGGCAGCGCCGGCACCTCGCCCCGTTCCCGCGAGAAGTACGTCATCCAGCCCACGAAGCAGCCGAGCCGACTGCCGCCGGAGAGCTCGTCCCATAGTCCGTCCGCCGTCGCCACTGCCCACTCAGGCTCCCAGGCCACAGCAACGGCACGCATGGCACCAGAGACGACAGGCTCCGTGACTACCCGCTCCTGACCCAGGGCCTCCTTGGGGAGGAAGAGCCAGAGGAAGTTCGGTGCGACCTCAGCCTTTGAGCCGCACTCGAACATGACCATTCCGCCCTGGCGCTGTTCCACGTGCCCGGTCCAGGCGCTGAACGCAAAACCGTCATCCAGAATCTGGTACTTCTCCCGGCCGAAGAACTTCCGGAACGTCTCGCGGGTGGGCTCAAAGCCGAGCTGCAGCGCTTTCCGTGCCGAGCTGCTCTGCTCGTACCAGCGGGCTAGGTCCGGATGGCACTCCCCGAGGAGGCGGAAGAATATCTCCGCCCGCCGCGCGCACTCCTCGGCCGACTCCGGCCGGTGCCCCCAATACGCCTTGATTCCGTACCTCTCGCTCATGCTTGGCGGCCTCACTTCACGGGCTGCGTGTAAACGACGTCTATGGACTGAAGACCTCGGGAATCGAAATACTTCCGAAGCACGGCCACCATCCTCGGCTCGGCGACGTGCCAACGGATTGGCAGCCCGCCAGCCATCTGCAACTGACGTCGCGCCTGCTCGAGCATACCCTTCAGGCCCCCGTAGAAATCGTGCGTAGGGTTGAGGTCCGCGTCGAACCACTGATCGTACCCGCGAGCCTTGCCCTCGAGCAGCACGCCCTCGGTCGGATCAAACCCGTCGTACTCGACGCACTTCCCATTCCGGCACACCTTGTAGCACCAGCCTTTGGGGGCGCCAGTCACCTGGGCTTGGTAGGCGCGGGACTGCTCCGACATGCTCGAGGTGTCCTCCACCCACTGCCCGGGCCCACCCACTGGAGGCCACCCACCACCGCCCCCCGCGCCCTGGGCGCTCGTGGCGGCCATGTGCAGGACGTAGGTGGCACTCAACGTCGGCGCCGCCGCGGTGGCGACACTCCCAACGGGGACGGCCACCAAGCGCACCGCCAGGAGCCCGTCCCCCGTGAGCGACAACAGGGGCACCGTGAGGCTTCCCAGCTTGCCGCCCCAGGCCGCTACCTTCGCAGTTCCAGCACCGGCCGTGCCCACCGTCAGCACCGCGCCCGTCGCTAGCCGCGACACGGTGCGCACCCTCTCAGCGTAGGGCTTGTGGCGGAACTCCTCCCACAGTTGCGGCGAGGTCTCGTAGAGCTGCCTCACCGCGCCCGGCAGCTGCGCCAGCCCCTCAATCGTCTCGCCCGTGTAGAAGACCAGCCGGTAGAGGCCTTCCACCATGTCTACTACTGCGAGCACCGCCCCCTCGGCCACCGCCAGCGCTGGGTTGTCGTCGGGCTCATAGAGGCCCGCTGGACGCGCGCCTCTCGGAACCTCGAGCATCTGGTCCACCGGGAAGAGGCGTTCGCCCTCGATGGCGTAGAATGGACCCACCTCGAAGCGACCGGCCCGTAGCGTTCCGTCCTCGGCGAGCACGACCTGCCCGACCTTCTGGACCGCCACCCCCGAGGAGGCCCTCACCAGGTATCCGTCCGGACGAAGCACCAACAACCGCGAGAAGCGCCGCATCCGCGTGTGGAACTCGTCCCGCGTCACAACCTCGCCGCCAGCGGCCACCTCCAGGAGCAGGTGCGCCGCCATCCTCCGGAGCCCGAAGTTGCCCAGTGTCAGCGGCGTGGAGAGCAGATGGGGCACCAGCTCCATCGCCTGCCGAGGCGCGAGCGTGCGCCCGTCCTTCGGCAACGCCGTGCTGGGGACACCTGCCTGCGCGAGGAAGCCCTGGAAGTAGTCGAGCGTCATGGGCACCTCGAAGGGCCGTCCGTCGCCCACTCCATCCGGCCATCCAACGCCCTTCCCCTCCACGCTCTCCTCGTCGTCCCCCTCGCTCACGCGCCGCGCACGTTGCCGGGCCCGCTCTGTCGCCCCGACAACATGGCCCGTGCCCGCCGCCACCGGCACACCGGCCTCGAGCTCCTCGGCTTGCGCGACAGTGCCCTCCAGGTCCGCAACGGCCTCCCCGGCCGTCGTTGCGGACGCCCCCTGGGCCTGGCCCGCCATCTCCTGTGGCCTGGGACTCTCACGCTGCACCCGCCACCGATGGCGAGCACCGCCAGCCAGCATCCCCCCCATGGGGTAGCCCGTCGCGCACGCCGCCTGCAGCCCAAGGAGCAACAGCACCACCACGCGCGACAGCCGCCACGGCCAGCCCAGCGCGCTCCGCCTGCCGTCGAGCTGCGTACCGCCGCCCTCCCCCACCCCAGGACTTCGGTTCTGCTCCGCCATGACGTTGGCCTCCCCCAGATGTAGCAGTCCTGAAGGATAGGGTGCGGGACGACCAACCCTACAGGGGGGACGGCCCCGCACGGGGAGTCCTGCCGTCGCCGCCTCCCCAGATGTGGCGCTCGGAGGTCCAGAAATCGAATCCGCCGGTCTCGAAGCCAAGGTTCTTGAAAAGAGAAAGCCCCTGTCCCCGTATCTTGAAATGCTTGAAGGCATGGAAGCCCACGCGGAAATTCAGGTTGCTCTCTGAAACGATTAGCATCACTTCGGTGCCCAGTGGATTGGGCAACGCACCGATGTGGTAGCTGAACTCGCCCTCGTCATTGATGGGAACCACTGCGACCTTGTGGATGCCGTTCAGATAGACATGGGCGTAGCGCTGCGCAGCCGGATTCGTGGCATCCGGCGGCCGGGGGACGCTCGCCACCAGGGTGACATCATTGGCGTTCGTCACTTCGTAGAGATTGGGGTTGGTCGCCAGCGGGACCGGTTGCGAGAGCGTGATCCTGGGAAACTTCGAATCCGTCCAACCGCTCTCCGCTCCCGCGAAAAGTTCTTCAAAGGTCGCTGGCGAGAAGGTCGAATGCATGGAGTCGACTGCGAACTTCTTGGCGAGTCCGGAGTATTTGGAGTAGAGGCCAAAGCCCTTGGTGAGGCTCCAGTAGAGGTAGACCGTCTCCCCGGGGAAGTTGTTGTCATAGAGCTCGAAACGCTGGAGCTCGGCGTCATAGCGAAAGACCACCGCCGCGTGTCCGAACACCTTGACGGGAAAATCGTCCGCGATGATGAGGGTCTGGGGTGACTGCGTGAAGAGCAGGGCCAGGATGAGATAGGCCCCCGTGAAGGTGTCACCGGCGCGTGTCTGACGCTCCAGGGTACGAAGGGCCCACCTTGGGGAGAAACAGGGCCGCGTCGCCCGGCGTATTGCCGCGCCCCGGGCGCATCTCCCCTCCGGGTGCGCCGGTACTTGCTCACCACCACGCTAGCGATGTGGCTGAGCCGATGGGTGATCGCGCTCACTAAAACGGTATGGGCTGCGTCACAGCCGCCCCCCGAGGCTGCCGGTAGTGTTTGCACATGCTCGACAAAGCAATCGAGCCACAACACGCCAGGGCGCAACCATGATCCGTCATCAGAACTTCCTCCGTCTGTCTTTGGGTATCTCCACGCTGGGTGCCGCGCTGCTGGGCGGCTGCGGTCCCGGTAGCGAGCTCACGCCGGAGGGCCTCTCCCAGGGGACGGAGCTGGCGCTCCCCGCTCAGAAGGGTGAAGTGGTGACCGCCGAGGTGACGCTGCCGGGCCTTGGACGCCAGACCGTCACCTACGAGAAGATCGACGGACAGGCCGTACTGGAGGGGGATATCCTGCTCGATCTCCGGGAGGGCCAGACCCGCAGCGGTCTCTCCGTGGGCAGAACCGCTTCGAGCGCCCGCTGGCCGAATGGCACCATCCCGTATGTCATCGATCCCAACCTGCCCGACATCAGCCGGGTGCTGTTCGCCATCAGCCACTGGGAAACCATGACCTCCTTGCGCTTCAAGGCCCGCACGACGGAGACGGACTACGTGCGGTTCGTGCCCGGCGCCGGCTGCGGCTCGTACGTCGGCAGGATCGGTGGCGAGCAGCAGGTGACCCTGGGCACTGGATGCTACGTGGGCGCCGCGATCCATGAGATCGGGCATGCCGTGGGTCTCTGGCATGAGCAGAGCCGCGCCGACCGGGACAACTACATCCAGATCAACTGGGCCAACATCCAGCCCGGAACCGAGCACAACTTCCAGACCTACGTGCAACGAGGAAACGATGGCATCGAAATCGGGTCCTACGATTACGGCTCCATCATGCACTACGGTGGCTACGGTTTTTCCATCAATGGTCTGCCCACCATCGAGCGCAAGGATGGAGGGGGGACGTCGGGCCTGGGTCAGCGCGATGGGCTGTCCCATGGAGACTTCTACGGCGCGGAGTCCATCCTCAGCACGCGTACCCGCATCCGCAGCGACGTGGCCACGGATCGCTGCCTGGAGGTGTCCAACGGCAGCACGGCCCAGGGAACTCGCACACAGCTCTGGAACTGCAATGGCACGGCCGCGCAGGAGTGGTTCCTGACCGCCCGAGGCGAGGTGCGCAGCACCCTGGCCCCCAGCCTCTGCCTGGATGTGTCCAACGCGAACACGGCCCCGGGGACCCAGGTGCAGCTCTGGGAGTGCAACGGCACGGCCGCGCAGAAGTGGGCGCTCACCGCCGGGCGTGAGCTCCGGAGCGCGTTGGGGAGCAACATCTGCCTGGACGTGGACAACGCGGGCACGGCCATCGGGACGCGGGTGCAGATCTGGGGGTGCAACGGCACCGTCGCGCAGAAGTGGACCCAGTTCTGAAGCAGTCCACCGCGGACCGCGATCTGGCCGCCGGTCACTCCCGGTAGAGATGGTCGGGGAGACAGGATTTGAACCTGCGACCCCTTGGTCCCGAACCCAGGGGCGCCACCGTGCCTCCCCTACTCTCCCCGGCGCAGCCGCTCGATGTACTGCGCCGGCAGTCCCGCGCTCTGGGCGCCTCGCACCAGCGCCTCGATGAACCGCTGGCTCACGGGGCCCTCGCTGGCCGCCCGCCTCGGCGACGTCACGAACGCCGTCGCCTGCAACTCCTGGCCCTCCACGCGGACACGGACGATGCGCTCCACGCACATCCCCGTCACCGCCCCCTCCTTGTGCTGGATGATCGGCCAGTCCTTCCCGCCAATCTCGAAGAGCCTCCCGTACACGCTCTTCCCCGGCTCGTCCTTCAGCCCCGCCACCCGCCCGCCCCACCACCTCGAGGGGAAGTCGTAGACCAGGTCCACGTCCAGCGCCTCGGCCAGCTTGCCCTCGGGCAGCTCGAAGAACTCGTAGCTGTGCTGCGCCCGCCACTCCTCGAACGCCGCCCGGTCGAGAATCGTCGAGTACGCGAAGTACAGCTTCGACGCCGCGGTATCCGCCTGGTTCCGCGCCTTCATCACCTGATCGTAATGCGAGTCCATCCGTGCCTCCCTCGGCCTGACGGCCGACTCACCGCCGGCCCGGCTCCTCGTCGCGCAGCACTCCCAGAATGCCACCCACGTCCAGGCGCGCCGTCTTGATGAACAGCCGTAACGCGCGCTCCACGTGCTCGGCAAGCGTGGCCATCTTCTCCAGGCGCGACAGGTGCTCCTGGGGAACATTCCCCGCCTCACCGGCCAGCCTCCGGGCCTCGGACAGGTCCGCCCGGATGCGCTCGATGAAGCCCGCTTCCCGCTCCTCAATCACGTGCGACACCATGCGGATGAGGTCCGTCTCCGCCCCGTAGCGCCAGGCGCTGTCCTGCGGCGAGCGCACGCGCCGGATGACGCCCCAGCGCTCCAGGTCCCTCAACAGCATGGACACCCCGCCCTTGGACAGCTCCAGCTCGCGCTCGAGCTCCCCGGCGGTCAGGGGCTCGCCGCGCAGGTACAGCAGGGCCCAGACCCGGCCCTGGTTGCGCTTGAAGCCCCAGAACTCAATCACATTGCCTACCGCGTCAATCGCGATGGCTTCCCAGGGAGCGAGACGACCGTTGCTGGAGCCCTCCCCCCGGGCCGCTTCGAGACCGCCCGTCCACAGGTAGCCCTTCATGCAGCGCGGCTCCGTTCCTGGGCCTGGGCGGACATGCCCACCGACAGCTTGCGCGCCCAGTCCACCAGCTCCGTCCCCGTGCCCTGCTGCCCGTACGGCCCCAGCGCGTCCACCGCCGCGTCCAGCTCCCGGTTCATCCGCTCCAGGGCCAGCTCGACGGCGCCCGTGGCCTCGATGGCGTCACCGATGGCCCGGGTGCGCTCGGGGTTCACCGTGGTGAAGGCCCAGGCGTCCTTCAGCTTGCTCTTCAGGGTGGCATCCCGCGCCACCGCCAGCAGGATGGGCAGCGAGGGCGTCCCCGAGAGCACGTCCGCGTAGCGCGGCTTGCCCGGATCCGTGCCGAGCACGTCCCGGATGTCGTCGGCGATCTGGAAGGCCACGCCGAAGCGGCGGCCGAACAGATCGAAGCGCTGGGCGGCCTCGGGATGACCGGCGAGCGTGGCGGCGGCACTGCCGCACCAGCCGAAGAGCGAGCCCGTCTTGCCCTCGGCGATGTAGCGCAGGCGCTCCAGGGGCAGCTCCAGGTTGCCGCGGGCCTCCACCTCGGTGATGGCGGCGCGCGACATCTCCACCACCACCGCCAGGGCGCTCTGGGTGAGGCGCGCGTCCAGGTTGGACAGGCGGTGCAGCGCGGTGGAGAGGATGAGGTCTCCACTCATCACCGCGACGATGTTGCCCCAGCGGGCGTTCACCGTGGGCTTGGCGCGGCGGTACATGCCGGCGTCCACCACGTCGTCGTGCAGGAGACTGGAGGAGTGGATCATCTCCGAGGCCACCGCCACGTCCACCAGCCTCTCGGGAGCAATCCCCACGGCGCCGCCGAACAGGCGCACCAGCATGGGACGGGCGCGCTTGCCGCCGGTGCCGATGCACAGGTGGCGCGCGGCCTCCATCAGCGTGTCGCCCTTCACGCCCGGGCCCGCATTCCCGTCCGCCAGCATGGTGCCCAGCCGCTGCTCCACGCTCCCCAGAAAGTCCGCCAGTTCACGCGCGAGTTCCATGTACCCCTCTTCTCCCTCTGCGGCCGTTCATATAGTTCAAGACCGCGTGAACTGCACCTGCTTCCTGCATGGCCGGGCGGGCGGAGGGGCCTGGAAGGGGGGCAGGCGGGCCTGGGGGGTCGGATTGAGTAGGCGCGGTGCGTCGTGAGACAGAGTCCGGGCTCCATCGCCCCCGGGGTCGTGTGTCACTCGCTGTCCTGCGCCGCAACGTCCTCCGCAGCTTCGCTGCCCTGGCCTCCGCCGTCCCGCTGTTCCGTCCTGGAAACTCGCTGCCGGGCGCCGCCGCCCCGCTCATGGGGGCCCCCCCCGCGAGCACCACCCCGACGGCCGCCCCTGGCACCGCCGCACGGCGGGCCCTGCGACTCTCCCTGAAGGCCTCGGTGTCCGAGGGCATCGTCGCGGAGGTGTTCACCGCGTGTGCGGGTGCCACGGTGCTCACCGCCTGGGCGCTGGCGCTGAAGCTGGGGCCCTTCCTGGTGGGGGTGATGACGGCCCTGCCCTTTTTCGCCCAGTTCATCCAGTTCCCGGCCGCGTGGCTGACGTCCACCTTTGGCTACAGGCGGGTGGCGCTGGTGGCCGTCTTCCTGTCGCGGCAGGTGATGCTGCCGCTGTGCGTGCTGCCCTGGTTGCCGCTGACGCTCGCCGGACAGCAGCGGTTGCTGGTGGCGGTGGCGGCGGTCTCGGCGGTGCTGGGCGTCATCGGCAACAACGCCTGGGTGGCATGGATGGGCGAGCTCGTGCCCGAGTCCATCCGGGGGCGCTTCTTCGGCCGGCGCACGGCGCTGTGCACGCTGGGGAGCACGTTGGCCTCGCTGGTGGCCGGCGTGCTGATGGACAAGCTGCGCCCCCCCGAGGGCGTGGGCCTGGGCCTGCCGCTGCTGGCCGGACTGGCCTGTGTGGCGGGCGGGGTGACCACGGTGCTGATGATGCGCCAGCACGACCCGGCGCCGCAGAAGGAGAAGGCGAAGCTGGACTTCCGCGCGGCGCTGCTGCCGCTGCGTGACGAGCGGGCGCGCCGGGTGCTGGTGTACCAGGTGGCCTGGAACGCGGCGGTGGGCGTGTCCGCGCCCTTCTACTCGTTCCACATGCTGAAGAACCTGAAGATGAGCTTCCTCACCATGGCCCTGTACCTGGCGGCCGTGGCCGGGATGCGCATGCTCGCCGCGCCCCTGTGGGGGAAGATCCTCGACCGGGTGGGGGCGCAGCCGGTGCTGCTGGCGTGCTCGCTGGGAATCGGCGTCATCCCCACCATCTGGCTGTTCCCGACGGCCACGTTCCTCTGGCCCCTGCTGCTGGACGTGGTGATGGCCGGTGTGCTCTGGGGCGGCCACGGCCTGGCCATCTTCGCGCTGCCGCTGTCGGTGGCGCCGCGCAAGGGCCGGCCGTTCTACCTCGCGGCGTTCTCCACGGCGGGCGGGCTGGCCTATGCGGCGGCCTCGGCGCTGGGCGGGGGCCTCGCGAGCCTGCTGCCCACCGAGTTCACCCTCGGGGGCCACCTCTGGGTGAACCTGCATGTGCTCTTCCTGCTGTCCGCGGTGACGCGGGTGTCCGCGGCCTTCCTGGCCACGCGCATCATCGAGCCGGACGCGAAGCCGGTATGCTCGCTGGGCGCGCTGGTGTCCATGATGAGCTCGCGGCTCCGGGCCCGCTCGATGCCCGTGCCCGCCACGGCCCCGGTGCTCGCCGAGACCCGGTCCGCCAACGCGGAGCCCTGACCCGCCGAAGTTCACCAACTGGTCTGACTGTCGGACCAGTTGGTCAAGAGCGCGACCGGAGGGGCCACCTCGTACGGAGCGCGTCGCGGATACCCAGGCCGAGCCCCCGGCTGGACGCGCGGCCCGCGCGTGGGCAAGGCTAGGACTCTCGAAAACGCCCCCACGCGGAAAACACCCGAGGCCCGTCACCGAATGACCTCGCCCTCCCCCACCCTGCGAGCCCTGGCCCGGAGGCTCGTGCCATTCTCCATCCGCGCGGGCCTGCGACGGCTGCCCGCGGTCGCGATGGCACTCCTCCGTCCCCCGCCCCCGCCCGAGCGCGGAGACACCACCCACTTCCCGCACGCGCACTGCGAGCGCTCCAGCCCACTGCGCCGGGAGATCACGATCTACGAAGAGGCCCTCCAACAAGCCAAGGAGCACAACGTGCGGCTGGGGGCCTCGCGCATCCACGGCCTCGTGCTCGCGCCCGGGGAGACCTTCTCGTGGCACACGGTGGTGGGGCCGCCCATCCGGCTGCGCGGCTTCCGCCCGGGGCCCGAGCTGCATGACGGCAGCCTCTCCGAGGGACCCGGAGGCGGGCTGTGCCAGGTGGCCAACCTGCTCTACTGGCTCGCCATCCACGCGGGGCTGGAGGTGGTGGAGCGTCACCGGCACGACCTGGATCTCTTCCCCGACCACGAGCGCACCGCGCCCTTCGGCTGCGGGGCCACCGTCTTCTTCCCCTTCAGGGATCTGCGCTTCCGCAACCCGCACCCGTGGCCCGTGATGCTGGAGGTGCGCGTGGACGCCACGCACGTGCACGGCGCGGTGCGGATGCCCGAGAACCCAGGCTTCCGCTGCGAGGTGCTCGAGGTGGCGCACCGCTTCGTGCGACGCGATGGCTCCGTCTGGAGGGAGAACCGCCTCGTGCGCCGCACGCACACCGGGGGCTCGTTCCGGGACGACCCCTTGAGCGAGAACCACGCCCGCGTCGCCTACGTCGTCCCCGAGCACCAGCTCGAGCTTCCGGAATCCGCCGCCGCTGGAGGTACCTCATGAGCCGCCGTCTCGCCTTCCTCGCCACGCTGGGCCTGGGCAGCGCCGCCCTCGCCGCCAACCCCATCACCCTGCAGACGCTGACGCCCACCTCGGGGACCGGTGCCGAGCTGCTGCTCGACGGCAACCCGGCCACCGGATGGAGCCCCGAGGGAGATCCCTCCGAGGAAGGCGTGCTGCTGCGCTTCGAGAAGCCCGTGCCGCTGGACGGCGTGGTGCTGCGCACCTGCACGGGCGCTCCGGAGCTCGAGGCGGCCCTGTACCTGAACGGCGCCGAGGCGATGTCCGATGAGAAGGTCGGCGCCGAGGAGAAGACGCTGAAGTTCGCCAGGAAGGAGCTGCGCTCGCTCTTCGTGCGCCTGCACTCGACCGGTGATGCGAAGGCGTGCCTGGGCGAGGTGAAGCTGCTCCAGGGAGGCAAGCCGCTGGCGGTGAACGCGCCGCGCACGGTGGCGGGTCGCCTTGAGGCCTCGTCGGTGCTGAGCCCCGCGGACGCGTACCACCCGGGCTTCCTCTTCGACGGGCGCCTGGACTTCGGCTGGGCAGAGGGCTCCAAGGGCCCCGGCACGGGCGAGTCCTTCACGCTCACGCTGGAGGCGCCGGTGGAGGTGGTGGCCCTGGAGCTCTGGAACGGCTACCAGCGCTCGGCGGACCACTTCCAGAAGAACGCGCGGGCGAAGACGGTGGCGCTCTCGGTGGATGGGGGCGCGCCGGTGTCGCTGGCCGTGAAGGATGCGAACGGCGTGCAGACGCTGAAGTTGCCGGCACCGATGAAGGGCCGCGTGTGGAAGCTGGCGGTGGAGGAGGTGTACCCCGGCAAGCGCTACCCGGACATGGTGCTCAGCGAGCTGCGGCTGGTGGACGCCCAGGGGCCCCTGGGGGTGCGTACAGCGGACGCGGCCGAGCGCCAACGCACGCTGGAGGCCGGACTGACGGGCTCACCGTTGGAAAAGGTGATCAACCACCGCTGGAGCGGACGCTGCATCACCAACAACGACATCAACGATCCCCGGCGGTTCAAGCTGCGCACCAACAACACCTTCGTCTACTACGACAACAACGCGGCCGAGGAGACGAGCGTGTCCGAGGTGCTCGATGGGGCCTGGGTGGTGAAGAACGCGAGCGGCCCGTGGGCCTCGGTGGAGCTGTTCGGCCGGCGGCACCGAAGCGAGACGAACTGGGACCCCTACGCGGACAGCACGACGAAGGACACCGTGCGCATCGCCGGCGGCAAGCTGGAGGTGGCTCGGGTGGCGGATCTGGGCAGGCAGGAGTTCGAGAAGCTCGTGGCCCAGTGGAGCAAGGGCACCCAGGCCGACAAGGTGCGGTGCGTGGGTGAGCAGGGAAACACCTACGACGACCTGGTGAAGGCGGACGCCTTCGTCGTGCGCGGCACGGCGGTGACGGACCTCTTCTCCGCCGAGTAGCGCGACGCCGCTTGTGTCACGATTATGTGTCAGGTAATTCCTGCCTCTCCCACATTTTCAGGAGGCAGGAATGTTCAGGTCTCACCCGGAGTACCGGAATCTCTTCATCGCGACGTGTCTCGCCGGAGTCGGGCTATCGGGGTGTGGCCCCGAGCAGGAGCCACTCCTGGCGGACGAGTCCCCCGTCACCGGGACACAGGCGCTGACGGAAGGCGCGCCGCTGACGACGCACGACGCGAGCTGCCTCCAGTTGCAGGACCAGAACACGTGGAGCACGTACGCCTCGTACATGACGCCCGTGGGCCCGGCGCTCGGGCTGTCGAGCATCGTGCAGGACCTGAACCGCGCGGGCCCCATGCTCACCTCCACCACCCACCCGCCGGCCGTGGGCTACAAGGGCGGCTTCCGCTGGAACGACGGCGACATGAGCACCACGGACTGGATTCCCCAGGCGCTGACCGCGGGCGTGTCCGGTAGCACCAACGTCGCCATCGTCTCCTGGCACTACGCCCCCACCACCGCTCCAGAGAAGGGCGTGCGCATCTCGGTGGCGGATATCTCGGACATGTCCCTGAGCGCGGTGAACTACCGGCACATCCTCCTGGTCCGGCCCACCAGCTCCGGCAACTTCACCGTGGTGCCCGAGCACGGCGGCGGCCTCACCTGGTTCGGCAACTACCTCTACATGGCCGACACCTCCGATGGCATGCGCGTGTTCGACCTCACGCAGATCCGCGAGGTGGACACCAGCACCACCTGTGACACCGCGATCGGCAAGGTCGGCTCGGTGTGGTGCGCCTATGGCTACAAGTACGTGCTGCCGCAGGTGAGCGCCTACGTCCAGCCCTCGACCATCACCAGCCCCTGCCGCACCAAGTTCTCCTTCCTCGGCAAGGACACGCGCGGCACCACCGACGTGGTGCTCTCCGGCGAGTACTGCAACAACGGCGACACGCCCTGCCCCTATGACGGCTCCACGCCGGGGCTCGGCGGGCGGCTCTACCGCTGGCCGGTGGACTCCACCACGTACCGCCTGAAGACGGTGAGCGGCGTGGTGAAGCCCGAGCGCGCCTACATCATGAACGAGCCCAACGTGCAGGGCGTGGCCCCCATCATGACCACGACCTCGACCACGTCGTACTGGCTGAGCTCCACGCGCTACTCCGGGGCCCTCTTCAAGGTGTCCACCAGTGCCTCGCGCACCGCGTACCTGTCGGGCAGCGGCCAGTGGGCGCGGATGCCCGAGGGCATGCACGCCACCGGCAGCGGTACCAACCTGTGGACGGTCACCGAGGGCTACAACGGCACCACCAACCCGGCGACCGGCGGACGCGTGGTCTTCTTCGCGGATCAGGCCTCGCTGGACTGAGTCCGCCCGGGTCGGTCCCGCTCAGGCGGGGCCGATCCCCGCCCGGCGGATCCGCTCGACGTAGGCGGCCGTCGCCTTGGAGAGATCCTTCACCGTGGCCATGAAGCGCTCCCGTCGCGCCAGGAGCTCCGGACCGGGCGGGCCCAGGGGCGTGGCGTCGTCGTAGAACAGGATGCTCCGCAAGCTCGTGATGAGGCCCGCCAGGGGAAATTCCCTCACCGCGCGCACGGGGTCGATGAGCTCCGCGTCTCCCACGGTGGTGAGGCTGTCGTAGTGGTGGAGCCCCATCCTCCACACCCAGGTCCCCACCACCTCGATGAGCCCCAGCCGGCCATCCTCGAGCAGGACCAGGCAGCGCCCCTGGATCATCCCGGACTCGCCCGGCCGTGCGTTCTCCGCGCCCCGGACGGCGTAGTCCCTGCCGATGATGTACCCGCTCGCATCCAGCCACTTCGTCCTGCGGACTCGCGCCGGGTGCGTGCCGAGCCGCGCCTCCAACTCCTTCAGCATCTCCTCGGGCAGCCCGTCCGACGTGCGGACCACCTCGCGGATGGGAGAGCGTTGGAAGCGCTTCATCTCCGGCAGTGCCAGCTGGATGAGCCGGGTGAGGATCTGCCCCTGCACTCCCTGGAGCCCGTCGAGCAGGGGCTCCATCGCGGTCCAGAACTCGTTCTTGGAGGAGGCCTCCGCGGCCGATGGCTCGCCCGGCACGAAGACGGGAACCTCCTTCGGGGTCGGCCGACGATCGGACAGCTCGATGACGGCGGCGATCTTCTCCTCGGGGTCCTTCATGGCACTCCAGGCTAATACGCCTCAGTCCCGGTTGCGCAGGAGGGAGGCGGGGCGCACGGCGGAAGGGTTGTGCCAGTCGGCGAGCCGGTCCAGCAATTCCTCGTCCCCCTCCTCCCGGACGCGGGCCAGGAAGGCCTCGAAGAAGTCCTCGCGCACATAGACGTAGTCATGATCGAGCCGCACTGGGAGTGGCAGTTCCTCCCGGATGGGCGCGTAGGCCATCCACTCCCCATCGAGCACGCCCCACACGAGCCGTCCGACGCGGGTGCGATCCAACCCGGGCTCGGGAGCCCAGGCCATGGCCTCGTGGCCGGTGACGTGGTCGTAGAGGAAGTTCACGCCCTGGTGGGCGATGAGCAGCTCGGGCAGGGGCTGGGGAATGCGGGCGATGAGCGCCCGATAGCGGCCATAGGGCGGAGTGGCGTGGGGGTCGAAGCCGAACCGCGCCAGGGGAACCAGGGCCAGAGCCACGAGGGCGGGAACCCAGGGGCGCGGGCGGAGACCCTGACGCACCGCGGGAATGGCGAGCAGCACGAGGGGCACGGCGAGCAGCGGCGCGAGGAGCGAGGTGCGGTAGCCCATGTCGAGCACATCCCCGCGCCAGAGGGGAAACAGACACACGGCGAGCGGGAGCACGAGCCCCATGACGAGCGGACGCAATTCCCGGCGCCGCCACAGGAGCACGGCCCCACAGACGAGTCCAAGCCACGCGGAGCCCAGCTCCACCTGTTGAAGCCAGTGGGTCCGGCGGAGCGCGAAGTACGGGAAGGGAGGAGGCCAGCCGGGGGACAGGTCGAGCTGGGCGGAGAGACGCTCCAGGTCCTTCGGGTGGAGCAGATTGGGGAGGATGGAGGTGAGGAGCGCGAAGGAGACCAGGCCCACCACGCCGACGAGGACGAGGGGCCACTTGCGCTCGGGCGAGTCCGTGCGTCCGCGAAGCCCAAGCCCCAGCACGGCGCCCAGCGCACCCAAACCGAGCAACGAGGCCCCGAGCCGGTGGGCGGTAGCCGCGAGCAGCACCGCTCCGACTCCACCCAGGAGCATTCCCCACGAGCGTCGACCCGAGACGGCCCAGCCGAGCACGAAGAACAGAGGAGCAACGATGCCAAGGGTCTTGGGAAAGTCCCCGGCGAGGTGAGTGAGCGTCGGAGAAACAGCGGCCCAGGAGGCAAATCCGAGAGCCCGCGTATGCCCCCTCTCCCTCTGGGAGAGGGCTGGGGTGAGGGTATGTCGGCCCCCAATCTCCCCACCCGCGAACCAGGCAGCCGGTACACACAGCGCGGCCAGAAGCGCACTGCCAACCTTCATACCGACCACGGGCCCACCGAACAAGGCGGCCCCCAATCCAAGCGCGCGCAACACCCAACTCGCGTCGCGCACATGGAAGCGCCCCTCGGCGAGCCAGTGCTGCATCTGGACGACGTAATAATAACCGTCGGTGCCAGGAGGCTCGGGGCTCTCCAGGAGGCGCGAGAGCCGGACGAGGAACGCGCCGACAGTGAGCGCCGCCACGAGGATGGCGGCGCTCCACCTCCGAGGCTCAGGAGGTGGGGAGATCAACCTTGAAGCCCGAGCGCTCGAGCATCTGCTTGAACTCGGCCTTGGCGATGGCCTTGATGTAGGCGTCGTTGGGCTCGCAGAGCTTCTTCTTCACGAGGTCGAGCAGGGCGTCGTTGAGCGTCTGCATGCCGATGCCGCGAGAGGTCTGCATGATGGAGGGAATCTGGAACGTCTTGCCCTCGCGGATGAGGTTGGCGACGGAGCTGGTGCACAGGAGGACTTCCTGAGCGGGCACGCGGCCGCCGCCGATCTTCTTGACGAGCATCTGCGAGATGACGCCCTTGAGGGACTCGGAGAGCATCATGCGGATCTGCTCCTGCCGGTCGGCGGGGAACTGGTCGATGATGCGGTCGACGGTCGAGGGAGCGGTGTTGGTGTGGAGCGTGCCGAAGACGAGGTGGCCCGTTTCGGCCGTTTCGATGGCGATGGCGATCGTCTCGAGGTCTCGCATTTCGCCGACGAGCACGATGTCGGGGTCTTCACGGAGGGCGGCGCGCAGGGCGTTCTTGAAGCCGTGCGTATGGACGTGGACCTCGCGCTGGTTGACCAGACACTTCTTGTTCGGGTGGACGAACTCGATCGGGTCCTCGATCGTGATGATGTGGTCCTCGCGATTGCGATTGATGTAGTCGATCATCGCGGCCAGCGTCGTGGACTTGCCCGAGCCGGTGGGGCCGGTGACGAGCACCAGGCCCTTGCTGAGGAAGCACAGGTCGAGGATGTGCTTGGACAGCCCCATGTCCTCGGCGGTCATGATCTTGTTGGGAATCTGCCGCATGACCGAGCCGATGCCCTTGCGATCCTCGAAGACGTTGACGCGGAAGCGGGCGCGCTCGGTCTCGTGGGCGAAGTCGGTGTCCTTGGTCTCCTCCCACTGCTTCTTGTTCTTCTCCGGAGCCATGGTCCAGAGCATGGCCTTGAGGCGCTCGGGAGCTAGGGGGCGGTAGTCCTCCTGGGGCACCATGTCACCGTCGATGCGCAGCATGGGCACCACGGTGCTCGACAGGTGGAGGTCCGAGGCCTTCTTGTCGAGCATGCGATCCAGCAGCGCGGCCATGGCCTTGGCGGCGTCCGGGTCCGGCCCGTCCTGGGGCGGCAGCACCTGGATGCTCGATTTGGCCTCGACGGCCGAGGGAGCGGCGGCGGGCACCGCGCGGGCCTGGGCCGCCGGAGCCGCGGGGGAAGGCGTGCGCGCCGGGGCGGCGGCGGGAGCGGCCGTGAAGGCTCCACCGGTGCCACGGGCCGCCAGATCCATCATGTCGGCCGGAGAGGCCAGCTCGAGCTTGTCCTCCTCGGACGCGGGCGGCAGATCCAATCCGGCGGCCGGGGCCAGGGTGGGCGGCGGCAGCGGGACGGGGGCCATGGTGTTGGCGGGCGGCTTGTAGGGGACCAGCGCCACCTTCAGGTGTCCCGCGACGTTCTGCACCTTCACCTGCACGGAGCCAGCGGGGGCGTTGTACGGGAAGGAGGAGACCCCCTCGGTGGGGAAGTTGGACCGCAGATCCGCGGGGACGATCTCCGACAGCGCGCCGATGATCTGCTGCGAGCTCAACCCCGCCTTGACCATGGGCACGTTGCCCGAGGCGGTCCGCAGGGTGATGCCGCTGCCGGTCTCCAGCATCACGGCGACACCAGATTCCTTGTAGAGCTTCTCGATGAAGGCGTCGAACCGGGCCATGGCTTCTCAGCGACGAAGGGTTTCCACGTACGCGACGTGGCGCTTGTTGACGAGTGCGACGCGCTCCCCCTCCAACACGGGGAAGAACGCGGGCGCGTTGTTGAGGTAGTCCGTGAGGCGCGAGTGCGCGTCGGGCAGCACGTAGGTGATGAGCCCGCGCAGCTTCTGCCCATCCACCATCGTCACCTCCACCTCGTGCTCGGTGGGGATGGTGAACTGGTCGATGATGTTGGGCTCGTGCTCGGCGTCCACGCGTGCCAGGGCGAGGTTCTCGCAGTGCACGAACGTCATCACGTTCGTCTCCGCGTCAAGCGCGGGGATGAACTGGGGGCCACTGGCGTTGAGGAGATCCGAGAGCCGCTCACCCCCGGTGTATCCGGGAGCGGCCTCGGAGAGGAACACGGCCACGTTGCGCGAGGCGCCACCCGGCAGGATCAACTGGGCCGCCACGCGTCGCTTGGGTACAGAGAGGGATTCCAGCATGGGGGGAGTCTAGAGATGTGCGTTGTTTAGCACACTCATTAACTCCCCCAGAATCCGGGACGGGGGGTGAGCATCGCTCCCACACCCCGTGTCATCACAGCCGCAGGCCGACCTGGATGCGGTACGCCACCCCGGACAAAGGGAGCGAGCCCGCCTGGAGGGCAGTCGAGGGGATGGGCTCCGTCTGGCCTTTGCCCGGGGGCTCCGGCGCGAGCGCGTCGAAGCGGGCCCCGGGCCGGAAGCCGTACCCCGCCCCCACGTCGAAGAGGAAGGCCGGGCTGGGGCCGCCAGCGCGGCCCGGATGGAGGGGGACGACGAACGAGACACCGAGCAGGCCCGTGGCGGAGACCTGCCCGACGTCCTGGCGCAGCTGGCCGATCCTCAGGTCCAGCCAGTCGTAGCCGATCAGCGCCTGGGCGTAGGGCTCGACGAAGGAGCCCAGGGACACGCGGTACGCGGCCCCGAGCTCCACGCCCACCAGCCCCAGCCTCGCCTCGGCGACCTGGTGGAGGGAGGCGAAGGTGCCTCCGGCGAGGAAACCGCCCTCCACTTCCAGCCGGCCGCCCGTCAGGGGCAGCGCGTAGGCGGCCCCCACGCGGAACAGGGGCAGGTGATCGTTCTCGTCCACGAGATCATACGCGCGCGCGGTGCTGACCTGGCCGGCGTAGCCCAGACGGAGGCTCACCGGTGGCCGGGCCGAGGCCTCCGAGGAAGAGAGGACGGCGGCCAGCAGGAGGACGGCGCAGGTGACGGGAAGGTGTCTCATGGTCAGGGGCCCTCCGGGGCGCGGTCGAGCTCATCCGCGAGGGTGAAGTACCGCACACGCTCCGCGGCACCGCGCTCGAGCCGGTCCGCGGGAATCAGGGTGACATCGCCCAGCGCGGGCTCCGCGTGCTGTGCGGCCAGCATGTCCCGCGCCGGCAGGTAGTGCAGCGCGCTGATGGGGGCATCCAGGGTGACCTGGTCGATGGCGAGCGTCTCCACGTCCAGGCGGGCCAGGATGAACTGGCCCTGGGGCACGAAGTAGAGCCGGCCCCTGGCCGTGTCCATGACGTCGACGCCCACCGTGCGCGACACGGGGATGGGGTTGATGCGCACGCGCAGGCGGGTGTCCTCCTCGCGCACCGTCACCACGGAGAGCGCCGCGCCGCCGCTGCCCACGCTGGGGTGACGGAACACGGCCGTGCCGAGCGCGTCGCTGAAACGGACCGCGTCGAAGCCGGCGCTCAGCAGCACCGTGCCGCTCTTCCCGGTGGCCACGTCCCAGGCCACCACCGTGCGCAGCTTCGCGTCGTAGAAGAGCGCGCGTCCATCCGCGAGCACATGGGTGCTCGTCAGGGGCGCCCCCAGCGGGAGCCGGGGCACGTCCTGCAGTCCCCGCGCGTCGAGCACCATGGCCTCCTGGCTGCCCGCGTAGACGGCCAGCACCGAGCGCTCCGCGGCCGGCGCCGAGGCCGGCGGAAGCTCGATGTCGCTGAGCCCCGTGCCCCCGGCGAGGAAGTTCACGGACGCCGTCAGCTCGTCCCCTTCCCTGCCCAGCTCCACCGCGAAGACATCGTCCATGCCGGAGAGCCGCAGGAAGAGCACGTCTCCATTCGGGGAGAAGAGCGCCTCCTGCACGGCCACCTCGGGCTGCGTCTCCGACAGGCGCGTGGGGATGCGCCTCGGTGCACGCCGGGGGGCCTTCGCGTCGAGGACCACCACGCCCCGATCCAGGGTGATGGCCACGTACTGCCGGTCCTCCTTCGGCGGGGCGAAGACGACCGAGCGCGGCGCGAGGCTCTCCGTCCCCAGCGCCAGGCGCGTCACCTCCCGGGCTTCGACGTCCACCACCGCCACCTCGTTGAGGTTGCGCGCCACCACGTCCGGACCCAGGCTCGCGGTGCTGTAGGAGAGGACGCCGAAGCGGTTGTCGGCGCTGAAGGCGAGGGTGTCGTACGCGCCCGGCAGCTCCAGCGTCCGCACGTCCCCGCTGTCCACCGACACGAGCTGCAACAGCGGATGGCGCAGATCTCCGGTCAGCACGGCCACCAGGTCCTCCTGGAGCCTCACCGCCCTGCGCGCACCCTGGGCGATGGGGATGCCCTGGGGCTTCTCGCCCTGGCGCACCCGCACCACCCGCTGCGTCTGCGGCACCACCGACACGAGCGCATCCCCCGTGGTGAGCAGCGGCAGGGGCGCGAGCTTCTGGGTATAGAGGTCTCCGCGGCCACCACACGCCCCCGCGAGCAGCAGCACCGCGGGCAGCAGTCGTCGAACGATTCTCATGGGTTCACTCGATCCGCGAGTTGAGGGTGAAGCCGGTGACGGTCCGGATCTGGCTGTCGTCCAGGTTGACGAAGCTGATGCGGCCGGCCGGATGGAGCTGGGACACGAAGACGCGGTGGCGGGTCTCCTCGGTGGCCCCGGCGAACCCACCGGCATAGGCCGGAGGCGAGGCCAGCGAGACGGAGTGGGACACGAGCGTCGAGAGGTCCACCGCGTCCACGGCGTAGCGGCGCTCCGTGTCACTCCGCAGCGTCACCCCGACGAAGCCCCCGCCGGAGGAGAAGGCCAGCTGCGCCGGCTCCAGCGCCCCGGTGCGACGCAGTTGCAGGTAGCCCGAGGGAAGGTCGAGCACCGAGTACCCCCGGTCCGCGTCCACGGCGCGCTCGTACGGGTCGGTCGCGGTGGAGGCGGGCTCGGGCTTGTGGACGATGACCGCCGTGTGGCCGTCCGCCGAGAGGGCCACCCGGTCCACGCGCTTCTCCAGCGGGTAGCGGGTGACGGTGCCCGAGGGGAGCTCCACCCGGGTGAGCGACTCGTCATTGAGGACGGTGGTGTAGACGAGCGCGAAGTGCCCCCCGCCCTCTGGCGGCAGCACCACCTGGCCCACCGAGGACCCCGGCACGTCGATGAGCTGGATGCCCGAGGGGTCCTCGAGATCGCCCGGCAGCTCGATGAAGGCGAGCTGGCCCGCGGTGCGCAGCGCCGCCACGGCGCCCGAGCCATCCGGGAGCAGATCCACGTCCGTGGCCACCTCGGGGAGCGTCACGGTGCGGAAGGCCGTTCCGTCGAAGGACGCCAGCATCGCCGCGCTGGTGGCGCGCAGCAGGACGCGCTGCCCATCGGGCGTGGCCACCACCTCGCGCGAGTTGATGTCCGCCGCCATGGCCGCCGGCAGCGCGATGCGCACCGGCAGCGGCTGCTGGCGCGGGGCGGACAGATCGAGCACCGTCACCGTGCTCTTGGCGAAGATGTAGGCGTGCGTGGCCACGCCCTCCTCCTGACGGAAGAGAACATCCGTCACGCGGAACCCGGCGGAGCGCTCGAGCACCGTGCGCTCCGCGGGCTCACCGCGCCGCACCGCGCGCAGATCCACCAGGGACACCACGCCCTCGGCACCGGAGCCGGGTGGAGAGGACGGATCCGGCCAGGCCAGCGCGTACGCCCCATCCGGAGAGACGGCCACGCGCCCGTAGCGGCGGCCGAGCGAGACACGCAGCACGTGCGAGGGCTGCGTGGCGGAATCCACCAGGGACAACGAGGCCTCCAGGGAGGACAGCGTCACCGCCGAGTCCTCGCCGGGCACCACGGCCACGTCCACCGGCGAGGCGCCCACCGGGATGGCCTCCAGCGAGAGCGTGCGCGGATCGATGCGCGTGAGGCTGTTGGCGCTCGGCGAGAGGACGTAGACGAAGCTCTTGCTGGCCAGCGGAGGGGGCGCGTCCGAGGCGTCCTTCTCGTCCTCCGGCGGAACGCAGGCGGACTGGGTGCAGGTGTAGCCGGCCGGGCAGTCCGCCGCCGTTTTGCAGACCGGCGCTCCCGAACCGGGGTCGTTGGGGGCGCCTCCACTCCCGTCCTCCGAGGGGGAAGGACTCTCCCCGTCATCGGCGGAAGAGGCGCAGCCGGCGGCTCCGAGCGCCAGCAAGGTCAGTGTCATCCAGCAGAGTGCTCGTGGCATCGCGGCTTCCCTTGGAAAAGGATCAGCGGCCAGGGCAGTAGCACTTTGGATGCCATTTGCACACCCAGTGATGTCGCGGGGTTACACCGCGTCAGAGCCTGGAAATCCTGACACCTGGGCCATGGCTGGCACGACATCCGTGTCAGGGGAGCCCCCGCGCGAGCGTCTCGCACCACGGGCGGGCCTCCGGGCGCTCGGCGTCGTGCACATCTTCCTTCCCTGGCCGCACCGGTCGCTGGAGGTCCCATGGCTGGCGAGGAGCAGAAGGTCCGCCGTCCGTCCCGAGCCGTCGCTCGCGAGCGCATGCGGAGGCTCCTGTGGACGCTGCTCGGGCTCGTCGCGGTGGGGGTGGTGTTCGTCGAGCCCCAGGTGCGCGACAAGCTCGTACGAGGGCTGCGCTACTCCTGGGAGCACTTCTTCTTCTTCTTCTGGCTGGGGATCTGCGCGCTGCTGCCGAGCCTGCTGTCGTTCGCCCACCGGGTGCGCAGCAACAAGCGCTACGTGGGAGCCCGGACGGAGGTGCTGCGCTGCTACCTCATCGCGGCGCGTCACTACGCGAGCACCCGGGGCCGCGCCGAGACGGCCCGGATCTTCACCGCGGGGTTGGGCAAGGAGGCGGTGGAACAGAACAGGCCCGGCATCCTCATGTTGATGGGAGGCGCGGTGGCGCTCGCCCTCCCCTTCCTGCTGGTGGCCAGCCTCTCGGCGGCCTACATGTTCCCCGACATCATCGACGAGATGACCCTGTACGCGGCCGTCACCGGCGACTTCGAGGAGGGACTGCGCGGGCTGATGTTCGCCGGGTACGGCGTGTACGTGTACACGCTGCTGCTCATCATCCACCGCATGCAGTCGGCGGCGCTCTCCTCCGAGTTCCTCCTGGGCGCCACCCTGCGCGCCCTCATGACGCTGGTGCTGGGATTCGTCGCCGGGCAGACGCAGCTCATCCAGGCGGTCGGCACGGACAACCAGAGCCGCTTCCTCTACTTCATCATGGGTGCCTTCCCGAGCTGGGCACTTCAGGCCCTGCGGCGGCGCGTGGTGTCGATCTTCCAGCCCACCGTGCCCAGCCAGGAGGCCCTGTCCCTGGAGTACGTGGACGGCGTCAATGATCGCATCACCGAGCGGCTGGAGGAGCTGGGCATCTCGGACATCCAGCACCTGGCCTCGGCGGACCCGGGGGAGCTGACGCTGCGAACGCTCTACCCGCTCTCGCGCGCCATCGACTGGGTGGACCAGGCGCTCCTCATCACCTATCTGCGGGACAAGATCGGCGTGGCGCGGCAGCTGGGCGTGCGTGGGGCCATCGACATGCGCGAGCTCTACCTGGAGGCGCGGTTGCGCACGGACCCGGAGGATCGGACCCGGACCGATCTGCTGGACGCGACCGAGCGGGCGAGGACCCTGCTGCTGGATCTGTCCACCCGGAGCGGCATGCCGCCGCAGGCGATCTACAACGTCGGCGCGAGGCTCGCGGAGGACTACCAGGTGGATTTCCTGGCGTACCTGCGCAACCGCCGCAGCCAGTCCTGGCCGCTGCGGACGCTGGTCGAGGCCATCCGCCGGGCGCTCGAGGAGGCGGGGCTGACCCCGCAGGGCGAGCCCGACATGGACGGCATCCCCGGAGGGCCCTTCGATGCCCGGCAGCTGGACTCTCCCGAGGTCCAGACGCGCTTCAAGGACCGGCTCATGCAGGAGCTGCACGCGATGTCCCTGGAGTGGACGGGGAGCATCGAGGAGCTGCGCGAGGCCGAAAGCTACCAGGAGCTCTACGACATCCTCCTGGCGCGGATCCGCCTGAGGCCGCACGAACCCTCGCAGGCGCGGGCCCATCCGCCGAGTGGCCGCTTCCGGCTGCCTCGCTGGCTGCAGCGGACACACTGAGTGCTCCCCCTCGAGCACTTGCTGTCGTAGCCTGCGCGCCCTCCACAGGCCGAACGATGGCCGCGTAACCCCAGGCGAACCCGACGATGAAGACGTTCCGTTCCATCAACCCCGAGCTCCTCCCCAAGCACTTCGAAGCCGAGAGCGTCGAGAAGCGCCTCGATGCCCGCTGGGAGTCGGAGGGGCTGCACCGCTACGACCCCTCGCGCCCGCGGGAGGAGACGTTCGTCGTCGACACGCCGCCCCCCACGGTGTCGGGCTCGCTGCACGTGGGCCACATCTTCAGCTACACGCACGCGGACGTCATCGTCCGGCAGCAGCGGATGCTCGGGCGCAACATCTTCTACCCCATGGGCTGGGACGACAACGGCCTGCCCACCGAGCGCCGGGTGCAGAACTACTTCAACGTCCGCGCCGACGTGCGCACCCCGTACGAGCCCGGCCTGCGCATGGAGCAGGCGACGGCCGAGTCCTCGAAGCAGCCGCCGCGCACGGTGTCGCGCCCCAACTTCATCGAGCTGTGCCACCAGGTGACGAAGCAGGACGAGCAGGTCTTCAAGGCGCTGTGGCGGCGCATCGGCCTGTCGGTGGACTGGGAGGAGGAGTACGCCACCATCGACGACCACAGCCGCGAGCTGGCGCAGTTCTCCTTCCTGGACCTGTACGAGAAGGGTCATGCGTACTCGGTGACGGCGCCCACGATGTGGGACGTGGACTTCCAGACGGCGGTGGCCCAGGCGGAGGTGGAGGATCGGCCGCAGGCGGGCGCGTTCCACGACATCGCGTTCGCGGTGGAGGGCTCGGACGCGCACTTCACCATCGCCACCACGCGGCCGGAGCTGCTGGCCGCCTGCGTGGGCGTCACCGCGCACCCCGACGACGAGCGCTACAAGGGCCTCTTCGGCAAGCGCGCCATCACCCCACTGTTCCGCGTCCCGGTGCCCATCTTCCCCAGTGAGCTGGCGGATCCCACCAAGGGCACCGGCATCCTCATGGTGTGCACCTTCGGTGACGCCACGGACGTGCTGTGGTGGCGCCAGCAGAAGCTGCCGCTGCGGCAGATCATCGGACGCAACGGTCGGCTGCTGCCCCTCACCTTCGGAGCGCCGGGCTGGGAGAGCCTCGACGCCACGGCCGCGCAGGGCTTCTACGCGGGCCTGCAGGGCAAGACGGTGAAGCAGGCGCGCACGGCCATGGTGGAGCTGCTGCGGCGCGAGGACGGCGCGGCGAAGCCGGGCATGGGCGCACCGCTCATCGGCGAGCCGAAGCCCATCCAGCGCGACGTGAAGTTCTTCGAGAAGGGCGACCAGCCGCTCGAATTCATCTCCACTCGCCAGTGGTTCGTGAGGCTGATGGACAAGAAGGAGCAGCTGCTGCGCTTCGGCGAGCGGGTGCAGTGGCACCCCGAGCACATGGGCTCGCGCTACCGCAACTGGACGGAGAACCTGCAGCTCGACTGGTGTATCAGCCGCCAGCGCTACTTCGGCGTGCAGTTCCCCGTGTGGTACCCGCTGGACGCGGAGGGCAACCCGCTGCACGACAAGCCCATCCTCGCGCCTCGCGAGCGGCTGCCGGTGGATCCGACGGTGGACGTGCCGCCGGGCTACGAGGCCTCGCAGCGCGACCAGCCCAACGGCTTCACGGCCGAGTCGGACGTGTTCGACACCTGGTTCACCAGCTCGCTGACGCCGCAGATCGCCTCGGGCTGGGTGAAGGATCCGGAGCGCCACCGGAGGGTGTTCCCCGCGGACATCCGGCCGCAGAGCCACGAGATCATCCGGACGTGGGCCTTCTACACCATCGCCAAGGCGATGCTGCACGAGGACTCCATCCCGTGGAAGCACGTGCTCATCTCCGGGTGGATCCTCGATCCGGACCGCAAGAAGATGTCCAAGAGCAAGGGCAACGTCATCACGCCCATGCACCTCATCGAGAACTACGGCGCGGACGCGGTGCGCTACTGGGCGGCCTCGGCGCGCCTGGGCACGGACACGGCCTTCGACGAGAAGGTCTTCAAGGTGGGCAAGCGGCTGGTCACGAAGATCTTCAACGCGGGCAAGTACGTGCTCGCCCAGACGGCCCAGGAGCACCCCATCACCCACGAGCTGGATCGGGCCTTCGTGTGGAAGCTCGCGAGCCTGGTGGAGGCGGCGACGGGTTCCTACAAGGACTTCGAGTTCGCGCCAGCGCTGGCGAACACGGAGAGCTTCTTCTGGTCGAACTTCACGGACACGTACCTGGAGCTGGTGAAGGCGCGTGCGCGGGGTGAGTCCTCGGGTGGCGAGGAGGCACGCGGCTCGGCGGTGGCGGCGCTGCGGCTGGGGCTGAACGTGCTGTTGCGGCTGTTCGCGCCCGTGCTGCCCTACATCACCGAGGAGGTGTGGGGCTGGGCCTTCGCGGAGGACACGGGGCACAAGAGCATCCACCGTGCTCCCTGGCCCGACGCCCGCACCTTCGAGGGCATCGCGAAGCCGGTCCACCCGGCCTCCTTCCAACTCGCGGAGGGCGCGCAGCAGGCGATCAACAAGCGCAAGAGCGAGTCGGGGGCAGGCGTGGGCCGGGGCATCACGCGCATGAGGCTCGCGGCCAACGCCGCCACGCTCACAGGCTTCGAGCGGGTACGGGAGGACGTGCTGTCCGCAGTCCGTTGCCAGAGCGCGGAGTTGGTGGAGAAGGCGGACCTCGCCGACAACACCTTCGAGATCGTGGACTTCGAGCTGGCCCCGGCCGCGGAGAAGGAGAAGGAGAAGGCCCCGGAGCCCACCGAGGCCTGAGGGGAGATGGCGAATCCAGCGTAGACCCATTGGACGGCGGTCGTCTTCATACCTCCCACCGAGGTCTGGCCGCCGATCCAGGCGATCCGCCGTGAACATGATCGCCCCTTCGAGGTGGTGCGGACGCTGCGGTTCAGTGCCGCACTGACGGAGTGAGCTGCGACAACTCGCCGCAGGTGCCCGCGAGCCCCGCCCGCTAACGTGGCTCCCGCCATGTGGAAGTCCCTCTCCCTCATCCCCCTGCTCGTGGCCAGCCTCCTCGTTCCCACCGCGGGGCTCGCCTGCGCCACCTGCTCCTGTGGCGATCCCACCCTCACCTCCATGGGCACCGAGCAGCCCTTCGCCGGCCGCCTGCGGCTCGCCACCCAGCTGCGCGCCTGGAGTCAGACGACCGGCCAGGAGGCCATCGACGCCGTCTCACTGCGCGAGCTGCGCATGGACGTCTCCGTCGCCTACGCCCCCGCCCCCTGGCTCTTCCTGTCTGCCACCCTTCCCCTTCAAGCCCGGACGGTGCAGGACGTCAGCCTCGCTCGCGAGACGGCCTGGGGGCTCGGGGACATGGAGGTCGGCGCCAAGGTCTTCGTCTTCCGCGATCGCGACTTCTCGCCGGACAACCTCTTCGGCATCCTCGTGGGCACCCGCCTCCCCACCTCGCCCACGCAGCGCGATGCGACCGGACGTCCGCTCTCGCTCGATGCACAGCTCGGCACCGGCTCCGTGGACCCGTTCCTCGGGCTGGCCTGGTCTGGCTTCCGCGCCGACTGGTCCTTCCTCGCCAGCGCCACCGGCTATCTCCCCACGCGCGGGCGTGAGGGCTTCCGCGCCGGAGCCGCCCTCCGCACCACGCTGGCCACCCAATTCCAGCCGAGCCCTCGCTGGGCGCTGCGTCTCGCCGTGGACGGCCGCCTCGAGGGTCCCAGCGATACCTTCGGCGTGAAGGATCCCGTGGGCAGCGGCTTCATCGCCTTCCTCTCCCCGGACCTGCTCCTCAGCCCGACCACCGACGTGGTGGTGCAGCTCGGCGTGCGCGTCCCCGTCCTCAACCGCCTGCGCAACGTCCACCAGACGCCCATCCTCCAGGCCTCCATCGCCTACGACCTATGAAGCTCCACCTCTCCCCCGCCCTGCTCCTCCTGGCCCTCTGCGCGTGCGGCTCGCGCGAGGAAGGCATCCAGCTCCACCTCGACCTCGCCCTCCGTCCCTCTGGGACCGCGGTCTCCGAGAACGCCACCCGCTCGTTCACCAACGATCGGGGCGAGCGCATCACCCTGACCCGCGCCTACGTCACCCTGAGCAGTGTGGAGATCTTCCCCTGCCCGACCACCAGTGCATGGCGGTGGCTGCGTCTGCTCTCTCCCATCGGGACGGCCGAGGCGCACGAGACCAGCAGCCCCCGCAAGCTGGGTGTCCCGCACGTGAGCGGCCTGGAGCGCCCGGACGGAGAAGCGCTGGCGCTCGGCACCCTGCAACCGCCCCCGGGCAGTTACTGCCGCGCGCGTCTCGTCTTCTCTCCGGCGGACGCGGACGCCGAGGGCCTGCCCACCGGCGCGAGCATGGAAGGCAAGACCCTGCTGCTGGAGGGAGAGGTCCTCCCCACCGGTGGAGGGGCCGCGCGCCCCTTCCGCCTGGAGACCAACGGCCTCGCCAACGCCGAGGTGTCGCTGGAGGGGCTCTCCCTCACCCAAGATGCCCCGGAGGCGAGCCGCACCGTCCAGCTGGCCTATGACAAGTGGCTGGACGGTGTGGACCCCACCTCGGCCGGAGCCACGGAGCAGGTGCTGAAGAACCTCGCCAGCTCCGCCACCCTCGGACCCTGAGTCCCCCGGGTGACCGCGTGCTCAGCGCAGTTCCGTGCGCTCGAACACGCGGGCGCCGAGCACGAGCGCACCCCACGAGGCCACGACGGCCACTCCCACCGCGAGCAGCCCGAGGCGGGGCATCGCCGCGTCGAACCAGAGGAGGTTCGGTCCCAGGCAGCTCAACTCCCGCAGTCGCTCATGGCCCTCGAACAGGTCGGGGCGGTACATCAGCACCGCGGTCGGGAGCATCGGTACCATCCAGAGCAGGAACGCGATGAGGAGCCCCTGGAAGGCGTCGCGCACCAGGAGCAGCGGGATGACGAGCACGGCGAGCAGCAGCACCGCCAGGGACGTGAGGACCAGCCCGGCCCCGATCGTCCCCGCCACACTCACGGAGGCGCCCTCGCCGGTGTAGGGCCGCACGATGAGCGCCGTGGTCAGGGTCATCACGAGCCCCACGAGCGCGGAGGCGAGCAGGATCGGCCCCACCCGGGCCTCCAGGAAGGCGCGGCGGGAGATGGGCTTGCTGAGCAGCATCTCGAGGGCCCGGTTCTCACGTGGCTCGACGAGGGCCCGCATCAGCGCCGAGGCCCCGGCGAAGAAGGGCATGAGGTAGATGCCCATGTACTCGTTCACCAGGACCACCGCGCCGAGGCCGCGGATCAGGAACGCGCGCTCCATGAACGCATTGACCGGGGCGGGCAGGAGCGGAATGAGCACGCCCGTGAGCAGGACCACGGCGACGCCCATGAACAGGGACACGAGGAGCGCCCAGCCGATGGCGTGGCGGGCCTCGAGGGCACGGTAGCGAAGAAGGGAGGCCTGCATGGGAGTCACACCTCCAGGTGGCGCACCCGCAGGGCGCCGAGCGCGAGCACGGCCACGTTCATGCCGAGCAGGATGGCGATGGGCCCCAGCACGTGCCCGAGGCTCAGGTCATCCACGTGGCCGAGCACGGAGATACCCTGGGTGATGGGGTTGAAGAGGGAGGCCTGGCGCCAGGCGGGATTGTAGAAGCCGATGAACGCCAGGCCCACGAGCAGGAAGAGCACCAGCAGGCTCACCAGCGCCGCCAGCGAGCGCCTCTGGACGAGCACGGCCACGAGGGCGCTGAGGCAGACGGCGAAGAACGCGGCGAAGAGGTGCACCGACATCGAGGCGAAGAACAGCCCCGGACGGAAGCCCGGCAGGGTGCGGGCGACGATGGGCACGGCCAGCAGGTGCCCCCCGACGTAGAGCAGCGCCATGACGCCGCAGGCGGAGAGCGTGCGCATCAGGAAGTACGCGGAGGGGGACACGGGCTTGGACAGCAGCACCTGGAGCACGCCCGTCTCGCGTTCGCGGATGACCAGGCTGCCCGCGAGCACCACGCCCAGCACGGCGAGGGTCTTGTTCATCGCCAGATCGGTCCACACGAAGAGGAAGATCAGGGAGGGGTCCGACGTCCCGAACCACCCCTTCAAGGCCGACAGCACGTGCGCGGGCGGCTTCGCGGCGACGAAGGGCATGGAGAGCGCCGCGTAGACCATCATGCCCGCGGCCAGCAGCGTCTTCCGCTCGCGGAGCGAGGCGCACATGTCGAGCCACAGCAGGCGCGCATTCATGCCGCCCTCCGCGCGAGCGACAGGTAGAGCTCGTCCATGTTCGAGGAGCGGTGCTCGCTCTTGAGCGCCTCGATGGGCCCGAAGGCGACGAGCTGGCCCCGGTGCAGCGCCGCCACGCGCCGGCACAGCGTCTCGATGTCCGACAGGATGTGGCTGGAGAAGAGCACGGTGACGCCGCGCTCGCCGGAGAGGCGGCGCAGGTGCTCCAGCAGCTCGTGGCGGCCGAGCGGATCCAACCCCGAGGTCGGCTCGTCCAGCAGCAGGACGCGGGGCTCGTTGATGAGGGCCTGGGCGAGCCCCACCTTCTGCGTCATGCCGGTGGAGAAGCCGCCGAGCCTCCGGTCCGCCGCCGCCTCCAGCCCGAAGAGCTGGAGCAGCGACTGGATGCGCGGCTCGGAGACCTCGGGCGCGAGGTCGAACATGGCGGCTACGTAGGCGAGGAACTGGCGCGCCGTCATGTGGGCCGGGAGCGCGTAGCTCGCGGGGAGGAAGCCGCACTGGCGGCGCACCTCGAGGCTCTCGCGCACCACGTCATGGCCGAGCACCCGCGCGCTGCCCGAGGTGGGGCGCGTCAGTCCGAGCAGCATCCGGAGCGTGGTCGTCTTCCCCGCGCCGTTGTGCCCCATGAAGCCGAAGATCTCTCCGGGATCCACGTGAAAGCTCACCCCGTCCACGGCGCGCACGGAGCCGTAGACGCGGGTCAGACGATCGATCTCGATGGCATGCATGGCATCACCTCGTGTTGGAAACGCCCGGCGCGGAGAGACCCGCGATGAAGATGTCGATGACGGCGTCGAGCAGCCGCTCGCGGGAGATGCGGTCTCCCACCGTGACGAGCGCGGTGTGGTAGTGCAGGAAGCGCAGCACGCCGAAGACGAAGGGAACCGCCTCGATGTCCAGGTCGGCGCGGAGCTCGCCCCGCTCGATGCCCTCGCGCACCCAGCCGCGCAGCATCTCCAACTGGGCATCCGCCTTGCGCGGATTGTCTCCACTCTCCGCCAGGGAGCGCAGCACCGCCACGTCGGGATCCTCGCGCACGAGCCGCTCGAACAAGGCGTCACGGGCGAGCTCGCGGTAGGAGAAGCGCAGCGTGGCGCGCAGCCGCTCGCGAGGCGACTCCAGTGGCATCACCTCCGCGGCGTACCGGCGCCCTATCTGCTCGAACAGGGATTCGATGACCGCGTGGAGCAAGACCTCCTTGCTCTCGAACTCCAGGTACACGGCGCCCTTGGCGATGCCGGCCTCGCGGGCGACGTCCTCGATGCGGGTGCGCCGGAAGCCGAAACGCTCGAAGTGGCTCTTGGCCACCTGGAGGATGCGCTGGCGCCGGGCCTCGGCGGACGAGCGGCCAGCGGGCTCCGACGGTTTGGTGGAAACGGCCATATGGAGAATATGACCGGATTCGTTTTTTCGGTCAAAGGGTCACGAAAGTCACTTTGCCTCGGGGGCGGGGCGCGTCGTGGCGGGAGGCGTCTCGGAGGGATGCTTCACCGAGAAGGGGCTCTGGGGCGGATTGCGCGCATACGGATCGGCCCGCTTGAGCAGCCGGGAGGAGGAGGTCTCCGCCCAGGTGGCGAGCTCGCCCGTCTCCACCACCGAGGCGCTCCGGCCGATGACCTTCCAGGTCCGGAGCTCGATGAGGCGCAGATCGGCGGCGACCCGTCCGGCGGAGAGCGGGCGCAGGCGCAGGTGCAACACGCGCGAGGTCCCCGAGAGCCCAGGGGCCGCCACGAGGCAGCGCGGATCCCTCTGGCATCCCTCCCCCCGGGACTTGAGGTAGCCCCCGAGGTCCACGAAGGGCGCCTCGAGCCGGGTGCCGAGCGTCCGCCCCGCGTCGGAGGCCAGCTTCTCCAGACCGGGCGCCGAGGTGGACACCACGGCCAGGGAAGCACTGGAGACGGACGGAGCGGGCTGGGACGGGCCCGGCTCCGCGGAGAGCAGGAGCAGCGTGAGCGCGGTGAGCATCATCGGAGCACCCTCCCCTACCAACCGTAGCTCGCGGAGAACCCCAGCGACGGCCCGCCGCCGACGGAGGCGCGCGCCTGATAACCGGCCTGGGCGCCGATGAGGATGGCGTCGGTGAGCTGGTAGTCCACGGTGTAGAGCAGCCGCACGCCCGTGGGGCCCGAGGGGACGTTCGTCACCTGCACCGCGGCGCTCATGGGGAAGCGCGGCACCGTGTCCCAGACGAGCCGGACGGTCCCCGCGCCGCCGAGGCCCGCCGTGTACTCCCCTCCGATCTCCGCGTGCGCGCCGTGGGGCCGGCCGATGCGCACCTTGCCACCGAAACCCGCCGAGAAGCCGGTCGCGTTGCCGCCGAGCGTCAGGCGCAGGCCAAGGCCGAAGTAGGGATTGAAGCCCACGTCCACCTCGGAGAAGCCATAGTCGAGGCCCGGGCGCAGCTCCGGCCGGGCGGGCTCCCCCGGGGCCGTCAGTCCGAAGGGCGGCGTGTGCGCGCGCAGGTGGCCCACGCCGATGCGGATGGAGTCGATCCGCAGGCCGCCCACCTGGGTGAGCAACCGATAGAGGTAGTTCGCCTCCAGGCGGTAGTAGTGGTCCTGGTAGCGCGTGCCGTCGATCGTCTGCGAGCCATAATCCACGTACTCGGCGGAGGCGCTCACGCGTGAGCGGCGCTGCCCGTACACGGCCAGCAGGGCCTCGCGCTCCAGCGTGGACTGGGGCACGTCGACGAGCACCGGATAGGGCGCTTGCGCACTGGCGAAGCGCACCGACTCCACACCCTCGGTGTCACGAGCGGTGAGGTAGTACTCCACGGACACGCGCTGCTCGGCCGTGATGGGGATGACGGCCGCGTAGGTGCCGTCGGAGCTGAGTTCGAAGGCCGTGTCGCGGAAGTCCTTCTCGCCGGTGGCGCGGTGGTGGGCGACGAGCGCCCCGAGACGCCAGGCGGGAGCCACCTCGGCGCGGAGCACGAGCTCGGTACCGGCGGTCACCTGGGCGGCCGGGATGTGCCGCACCTCGAGGGGCTCCGCAGGAGGAGGCGGCGGCGTGGCCCCCGCGGGCGGCGGCTGGGCGGCGAGCAGGAGGAGGAGGCAGGTGGCGGTGGAAAGGGTCATCATGGAAGGCGTTCTCCCGGGGTCCGCTACCAGTGGAAGGTGGTGCCCACCCCGAGGGTGAGGCCGGAGTGGTTGATGTCGCGCAGTTGGTAGCCCACGCGGCCGGTCACATCGAGCCAGGGCGTCACGGAGCGGCCCACGGTGTAGATGAGGCGCACGCCGAGGTCCTCGCCGATGGGCTCATTGGTGACGACGACCTCGGCGCTCATGGGCCAGCCGCGCACGGCGTCCCAGGCGAGCGCGAGGCTGGCGCGCTGGCCGATGCCCGCGATGGTGGCTCCGCGGACGAGCAGGGACGTGCCCATCTCGCTGCCGATGCGCAGGCCGAGATCCAACCCGCCCTTGAGGCCCTCGCGGTTCACACCGGCGCTGCCCTTCACCAGCATGGAGAGCGAGGGATGGAGGCGCAGCTCCAGCTCGGAGAAGCCATAGGTGTAGCCCACCAGCTGGCTGGGGCCGCCCGTGTCGAGCAGCTCGCGCCGCGTGCCGGTGCCCCGGTAGCTGCCGAAGCCCACGCGCACCGCGTGCAGCGCCGTCTGGACGCGGTAGAGGAAGTCCGCCTCGAACAGGTTGTAGACGTCGTTGCCCTTGAAGCGGTTGAAGTCGACGTACTCGTCGCTGACGCGCACCCGGCTGCGACCGCGGAGCTCGAGGCGCTCGTCGCGCGGAGGCCGGCGGATGTCGATGTGCTGCGGACGGGTCGCGCTACCGGCCGCGGCGAGCGTGGTCCCCTCGGGATCCACGGCCTCGACGTAGTACTCGACGGCCGGCACCACCGCCGCGCCCTCGGGCAGCGTGGCGCGGAAGTGCCCATGGGGCTCGGCGCTCATGTGCACGGTGCGGAAGGTGGGCGAGCCCCGCTCGCGCCAGTGCACCATCGCCGCGCGCGGCGTGGGACCGGCGAGGCTCGACATGCCGATGGTGAGGGGCTCATCGGTGAGCGCGCGGGAGGGAGCACTCACCTTGAGGACGGGCGCCACCGCGGCGGCGGGCACCCCGGCGGCCGAGGCCGACGCGGGGGCCTCGCGCAGGAGCGCGATCTCGGAGCGGATGGGGCCGGCCAGGTCCGTCTGGGGCCAGGCGGCGAGGAAGT
The DNA here is from genome assembly GCF_016887565.1 of Archangium violaceum. Taxonomy (NCBI): domain Bacteria; kingdom Pseudomonadati; phylum Myxococcota; class Myxococcia; order Myxococcales; family Archangiaceae; genus Archangium; species Archangium violaceum. The sequence goes on along the minus strand of NZ_CP069396.1, from coordinate 6,285,027 downwards.
CCTCCCAGACCCTGGCGCGCTCGGCGGGCGGGAGCTTGAGGGCGGCGTTCCACGCGGTGCGCAGGGCGGTGCGCTCGGCGTCGGACGGACCCCCGGTGGAGGGGGCGAAGGCCAGGGGCGCCTGCGTGGGAGCGGCCGGAGCGGGCGTGGAGGGGCGCTCGCGCGGGGCGGGTGGGCTCACGGGCTCCACCTCATCCCCCACCTCCAGGCGGAAGAGGAGCTCATCCGGGGCGGAGATGCGCGAGAGCGTCTCGCCGGCCTCCAGCACCTCCACCTCGCCCAGGAGGAACCGGTCGCGCATCACCTTGCCGGTCGCCGGGTGGCGCGCCTCGACGACGCGGTAGACGCGCAGCCTCTCACCGGGCCGGGTGGCATCCGCGCGCCCGAGGTCGACGAAGGCGTCCGCGCCCTCGATGCGCAGGACGTATGCCGGGCGCATCGCCGCGAGCGCGGGAGCGGACAGCAGCAACAGGAGGAGGAACGGGAGCCTCATCATCACCTCTGGGTGACCCGACGTGCCGGGCCAGGCGCCCCAGGCGTGGGGCACCCCGCCCCCCTGCGTGCTTCGTGCCAACTTTCGAGCAGAGAGGAAAATCTCCGCTGGGAAGCGGTGCCGCGAGCCCGGCTCCGGCGCGGGGACTTCGCGTTCCCTGTGCACCGGGGTTCACATCTGCGCAGGAGCGAGCAGAGCGGTTTCCGTACATGGGGGTTGGCCGCCCGGGAGCGGGCGGTTAGAAACCCATTCCCCACATGGCTCCACCCGGCCCGGTCCCTTCCACACCTCCCCCACTCGATGATGGCAAGGGGGGCGTGCGCGTGCAGGTCGCCAACCTCCGGCGCACCTTCCCGGGAGGCGTCTCGGTCCTGGACGGGATGACCCTGGACATCGCCGCGGGCTCCTTCGTGGCCCTGGTGGGCCCCTCCGGCTGCGGCAAGTCCACGCTGCTGCGCCTGGTGGCCGGACTGGACCAGCCGGACGCGGGCACCCTCTCCTTCTCCCCGGCCCTCGAGCGCACCCGGGATACCCGCGCCCCCATCGCCTACGTCTTCCAGGACGCGCACCTGCTGCCCTGGCGCTCCGTGCTGGACAACGCGGCCCTGCCACTGGAGCTGACGGGGGTTCCGGCCACGGAGCGCCGTGAGGCGGCGCGAGCGATGCTGGAGCACGTGGGACTCGGCGATGCCACCTCGCGCTACCCGGCCGAGCTCTCCGGCGGCATGCGCATGCGCGTCTCCCTGGCCCGCGCGCTCGTCACCCGGCCCCGGCTGCTGCTGCTGGACGAACCCTTCGCCGCGCTGGACGAGCTGACGCGCAACCGGCTGGACGACCAGCTCCGCGTGCTGTGGCGGGAGCTGGGGATGACCGTCCTCTTCGTCACCCACTCGCTCTCCGAGGCGGCCTACCTGGCCGAGCGCGCCGTGGTGCTGTCACGGCGGCCAGCGCGCGTGATGCTGGACCATCGGCTCGCCCTCCCCGTGGAGCGAAGCGCCGCCCTGCGCGCCGAGCCCGACTTCGCCCGGGAGATCGGCCTGCTCCACCGAGCCCTGGAGCGAGGAGAGTCCCTATGAAGACCGAGGCCCTCCGTTCGGCCCTGGCCCCGCTGGCCGCGCTCGTCATCCTCCTGGTGCTGTGGGAGTCCGTGACACGCCTGCTCTCCATCCCCGTCTGGCTGCTGCCGCCCCCCTCGGCCATCGCCGCCGCCGGGGCCCACGATGCGTCGACCCTCCTGGGCGCGGCGATCACCACGGGCCGCTCGGCGCTGGTGGGCTTCGGACTGAGCGCGGTGGTGGGGGTGCTGGCCGCCATCGTCCTCGCCTCCTCGCGGCTGCTGGAGCGAGCGCTCTACCCGTACACCCTCTTCCTGCAGACGGTGCCCATCGTCGCCGTGGCGCCCCTGCTGGTGCTGTGGTTCGGCCCGGGGGCGCGCGCGGTGGCCATCTCGTCCTTCATCGTCTCGCTCTTCCCCGTCATCGCCAACACGCTCAGCGGGCTGCGCTCGGTGGAGCCGCCACTGAGGGATCTGTTCCGCCTCTATGGCGCGCGCCGGTTGGCCAGACTGTGGAAGCTGGAGCTGCCCGCGTCGCTGCCGCACCTGTTCACCGGCCTGCGCATCGCCTCGGGGCTGGCCGTCATCGGCGCCATCGTGGGGGAGTTCGTCGCCGGCTTCTCCGAGGACGCCGCCGGCCTGGGCATCCTGGTGCTGTCCGCCTACCGGCAGCTGCGCACGGATCTGCTCTTCGCCGCCGTGCTGGCGGCCTCGGTGCTGGGCCTGGTGCTGTTCGGCGCGGTGAGCCTGACGGGCTCGCGGCTGCTGAGGCGCTGGCACCCGTCGGCCTCGGGCTCGTGAGGGCCGTAACCATTTCGTGTGGAGGGAACCGCAAGTGAGAAGACAACTCGTCGGATTGTTGGGATGTGTGGCGCTGCTCGCGGTGGTGGGGGCATGCTCGCGCTCGAAGGAAGGAACGAAGCAGGCGGAGGGCAAGGACGCGGGGGGCGGCGCACAGGCAGCGGCCACCGCGCCCGCCACGCCCGTCCGGGTGAAGCTGGCGCTCAACTGGGTGCCCGAGCCCGAGTTCGGCGGCTTCTACGCCGCGCGCGAGAAGGGCGAGTTCACCCGGCACGGCCTGGAGGTGGAGATCCTCGGCGGCGGGGCTGGCGTGCCCGTGATGCAGATGGTGGCCTCGGGGCAGGTGGAGTTCGGCATCGCCGGCGCGGATGAGATCCTCACCGCCCGGACGCGGGGCGTGGATGTGATTCCGCTGTTCGCGGTGTACCAGACGTCGCCGCAAGCCATCATGGCCCACGCCTCGCGCGGGGCGAAGGGCATCAAGGACGTGCTCTCCTCGGGCACGGTGGCCCTGGAGCCCGGCCTGCCCTACGCCGCCTACCTGAAGAAGAAGTATGGCTTCGACAAGGTGAAGGTGGTGCCCTACGACGGGGGCGTGGCGCGCTTCGTGGCGGACAAGAACTTCGCCCAGCAGTGCTTCATCACCTCGGAGCCCGTCGCCGCGCGCAAGCAGGGCGCGGATCCCTCGGTGTTCCTGGTGGCCGACGAGGGCTTCAACCCCTACGTGGCCGTGGTCATCACCCGCCGGGAGTTGTGGAAGCAGCAGCCGGAGCGGGTGAAGTCCTTCGTGGCGGCGGTGCGCGAGGGTTGGCGCGCCTACCTGGAGGACCCGGCGCCGGCCAACGCGGTGATGGGGAAGCTGAACACCACCCTGGACGCGGAGACCTTCGCGGCGGCGGCGCAGGCGCAGAAGCCGCTCATCGAGACGGAGGAGACGAAGGCCAGGGGACTGGGGACGATGAGCCGTGAGCGCTGGGAGACGCTGGGTCAGCAGTTGGTGGACTTGGGTCTCATCGAGAAGGCGCCGGCCGTGGACGAGTTCCTGCTGCCGGAGTTCACGGGGCCGATCCCCAAGACCTCTCCGTGAAACAGAGGGCGGAGGGGCGTGTGTATATGTCTCGCGAACCCTCCGCCCCAATCCCTATCACCAAACACGCAAACACAGACACAACAAACCAAAACAAACAACAAAAGACATACACCAACAACAGAAGTCAAATCCAAACAACAAAACAAACACAAACAAAACACCACATCCACAAATCAAACACATACAACAAATGCTTGAAATTAAATGTATTAAATGTCAGGAATAAAACCAGGCCCGACACACATACACACCAATCATGCCGAAATGTAGGCATGGCACCACATTCCCTCAGGGGTGGCGAAATGTAGGCATGACATGCCATCCCGATGCGTGTCTGTAAGGGTCGAGAAATGTAGGCATTATATCCGAGGCAGAAGGCCTCGGACCGAGTGACGGGCGCTCGACACTCACGAAAGCCAGCCTCGCGCACAATGTGGGCACAACAGTCCACATAGGGCACAAAAACCTACACCCGGGGTTGCACGCCTTCATGCACACCTAAGATGGGTAAATATCAGGAAATGTAGGCATGATATGCCTACATGGGCCTACCTGAAATCGTCGTGGCCAGCCTGGATTGAGCATGCTGGCAGGCAAGCGGGAGGGCGCTTTCCAGTTCGACGCCCTCGAGACCGCCTGACTGCCTCCCCTCCCCGTCCGACGTGGAGCCGTCTACTTGTCGTCCTTGGGAGGGTTGGCGTCTCCCTTATCCGACTTCTTCGACTTGTCCTTGAGCGTGCCCAGGCTCGAGCTCCACCACTCCGGGGCCAGGAGCAAGAAGACGCCGCCAAACACCAGAATGCCCAACAGTGACACCACCAGCACGTCCATGGACTCCTCCAGGGCTGCTCAGCGCCCGTCCTGGCGCAGGCGCATGAGGCCCTCCTGGGCCACGGACGCCACCAGCCGTCCGTCACGGGAGAAGATCTGCCCGCGCGCCAGGCCTCTCGCGTTGCCCGCCCAGGGGCTGTCCATGACGTACAGCAGCCAGTCGTTCACGCGCACGTTGCCGTGGAACCACAGGGCGTGATCCAGGCTCGCCATCTGCATGTTGCGCTTCATGAAGCTGGCGCCGTGCGGCTGCAGCGCCGTGGTGATGAGGTTGAAGTCCGACGCGTAGGCGAGCACGTACTTGTGCACCTGCGTATCGTCCGGGAGCGGCCCGTCGGCGCGGAACCACACGTACTTGAGGGGCTCGCCCGGCTTGGGGTCGAACGGATCGTACTGCGTCACCGGGCGGATCTCGATGGGCTTGGGGCACAGCAGCTTGTCGCGCACCCGCTCGGGGATGAGGTCGGTCTTGCGCCGCAGCAGCTCGAGATCGCTGGGGAAGCCCTCGGGCCCGGGCACCTCGGGCATCTTCGCCTGGTGGTCGAACCCGGGCTCGTCACCCTGGAAGGAAGCCATCAAGGTGAAGATGGGCTGGCCCTTCTGGATGGCCGTCACGCTGCGGGTGGTGAAGCTGCCGCCATCTCGCACACGCACCACCGTGTAGACCACGGGGAGGCTGGCATCGCCGGGGCGCAGGAAGTAGCCGTGCAGCGAGTGCACGTGGCGCTCGGAGTGCGTCACCGTCTGGCTGGCCGCCGACAGCGCCTGGCCCAGCACCTGTCCTCCGAAGAGCTGGTGGTAACCGAGGTCCTGGCTCCTTCCGCGGAACAGGTTCTCCTCGATGGGCTCCAGCTTCAGGAGCTCCAGCAGATCCTCCAGGACACGACTCATGCCTTCTCCTTGCCGTACGGCGAGACGATGGGCTCCGGAGGCCCGGAGCCGGCCCGCTTTATGGAGGAAACGCCGGGGCTCCGCCACTGAGACGCGCTCGCACCCGGGCGGACCAGGGGCGCGAGCGGCCCTGATCGGCCGACCGCCCCTCGTCCCGGGAGTCGCTCCGGGGGGCAGGCTGCCGAGCCGGTGGGATGTCACGAACGGGAGGATGCCGGGCAGAGGCGGCGAAACGCGGCTGTTCGACGAGGACCGTCAGGACGGACCGTACACTGATCGTCCACGAGCCCCAGGGGCCAGGGACCGCGGTGACCGGAACGTCCCCATTGCCCGGAGAGGAGATCTTGTCCATGCGAATCCTGGTGGTACTCAGTTGCTTGATGGGACTGTTGGGAGCCCTCCCGGCGCGGGCCGCCGCGACCGCGGACGTGTTCGGCCGGGAGATCCCCCTCGGCCAGGGACGGCCGGCGGTGGTCCTGTACGCCAACCGGGACACGCGCGACGTGCTCCGCGAGAACGCCCTGCGTTTCGCCTACGAGCTGCGCCGCGAGCACCCCATCGTGGTGGTGCATGTGGACCTGCGCGGCATCCCCGGCCTCTTCATGGGCGCCGCGAGCAAGGAGATCCGCAAGATCCACCACGATTCGCTCGAGCGGATCCGCAAGCTCTTCCGCGACCAGGGCCAGCAGCCGCCCGCCGACCTGGAGGACTCGCTCTACATGGTGGCCGACTCCAACGGCGCGCCCCACCGCGAGCTCGGGCTGGAGAAGGGCTTCCGCCAGGTGCTCGTCCAGGCGGTGAGCCCCTCGGGCCGCGAGCTGGCCCGGGGTCCCTTCCCCCAGGCCGCCAAGGCCATCGGCCAGGCCATCGAGTCGCTCCCTCCCCGGCGGCTCGTCAGCTCCATCTCCCGCTAGCGGGCGCCGCGCTCAGGGGGCGGTGATCGTCGTCTCGACCGCCGGGCACTGCACAGGCATGGGCCGGAACTGATCCATGATACGAGGCACGTCCGCCTGCTTGTCGGCCACGTCCAGCAACTCGTTGCGGAAGGCGATCCGGTAGCGCCCCGGCTGCGTCAGCTCGTAGGCCAGGGACAGCTCGACCTTGGCCTCCACCGACGCGCCGGGCGCGATGGCAACGTAGCTGTCCGCGCCCGGATTGGCGCGCTTGGCCATGGGCCCCTGGTAGGGAATCTCGGTGCCATCGCGGGTGATCGCGAAGTCATTGCCGAGCAGCCGCCCCTCGAGCGGCGTCCGCCACTTGAGCACGAACAGCGGCTGCGCCGTGCGGTTGGTGAGCTGGAAGCGCGCCTCCACCGGCTGACCCGCCTTCAAGGTGGGCGGCACGCTCAATGAGCACTCCAGGGTCGTCGCCACGGCCGGGTTCTCCTTCTGCTCGGGAGCCGGCTTCTGCTCCGGGGTCGTGTTCCGCGGCGTACATGCGTTCCCGCCGAGTGCCAGACAGCACAGCGCGACCCAACCAACGTGTCCACGAATCATAGACGGATGCTCGCCTCCAGGCGGTGCCCGGAAGGGGCACACGCGGAAAAGAAAAACGGGAGCGTCGCCGCTCCCGTTTCCCAACCACCTACCCTAGCCGAGCTTACGGCAGCGAGGGGGTGTTCTCCGCGAAGTACTCATGGTTGTCCGCGTTGTCCAGGGCCTGGGAGGCGCTGGACTTGGCCAGGCTCTTGGCCGCGCTCTGGCCGTAGGCGTGGTCATCCGTGCCGGCCACCACGTTGAAGTGGCTCATCTCGTGCACCAGCGTGCCCGCCTTGGAGTCCGTGCCCGTCGCGGGGGCGCTCCAGAAGGCGTTGCACACGTAGATCTTGTACGGCTGGGCCGGGTACACGTAGGCGTAGTAGCTGTCGGAGCAGCTGCAGTCGACCACGATCGCCGCGTTGGCGAAGGCGTTCTTGATGTTGGTGAAGTGGCTGCGGGCCGTGCCCACGTTGGTGGTCGAGTAGGTGCCGAACCAGGTGGTGTAGCGCGAGGTGCCCGAGGTGATGCCGTTGAGGTAGGTCGACGCGTTGTTCGCGTACGTCCTGGCGTTGGTCACCGCGGTGCTGATCGACGACTGCTCCGAGCTGGTGCAGGCGCCGGAGTACGACAGGGCCTGGGCCGACACGGTGCCCTGGGCCTGGAGCTCGGGCTGGCCGCTGTCACGGCCCTCGATCCACAGGTTCACCAGGTTGGAGTCGAGCTGGGCGGCCTTGGAGAGCAGCGCGCTGTGCTGATCCAGCGAGCGCGCGGCGTAGCGGATGGTGTAGCTGCCGGACTCGGACAGGTCATACATGCCCGACACGGGCGCCGAGCCCGTCAGGCTCTCGCCGGGGGCCAGGGTGATGTAGTCCTCGGCGGTCGGCGCGGCGCGCTTGATCGCGGGGCCGATGTACTCCACGGGCTCGCCGTTGCGGGTGACCTCGAACAGACCCTCCTTGAGGTGGCCGTCCGGGACGTAGAACTTGAGCAGCTGCACCGGCTGGGACGAGGTGTTGGTGAAGGTGACCGACACCGCCACGTCCTCGCGAGCGCTCAGCGACGACTTCGCCACCGACAGGCTCACCGCGACCTCGCCAGCGGCCTGGTCCTGCATCACGGAGCCGTCCTCGCCCTCCGCCGGAGCGCCGCACGCGCCCAGCAGGGACACACCGACGATTCCGCCAACCAGCCACTTGAAGTTACCGCGAAGGTTCTTGCTCACGCAGGACTCCCTTTCTGGATCAGGACCGGTAGCCACGAGGCCACCCCGGTAAAAAGGCTTATAGCACAATGAGTGGTTTCATTCATATACCCGTTTAGATTGAGAAACATGACTTGAGCTCAAACGGATCAATTCGTGCCGGCTGGAAAGACGAAGGGCCCGGAGCCGACTCGCGGCTCCGGGCCCTTTACAGGCATGTCGCTACTTGTGGATCCAGATGGAATCAAAGCACCTTGTCGAGCGTGATGGGCAGGTCGCGGACGCGCTTTCCGGTTGCGTGGAAGATGGCGTTGGCAATGGCCGCCGCGACGCCGACGATGCCGATCTCACCCAATCCCTTGGCCCCCAACGGATTGACGACATCATCGTGCTCCTCGACGAAGAGCACGTCGAGCTCCCCCACGTCGGCGTTCACGGGCACGTGGTACTCGGCCAGATTGTGATTCATGAACCGGCCGAGCTTCGGGTCCATGGCCGACTCCTCTTGAAGCGCCATGCCCAGGCCCCAGACGATCCCACCGAGGATCTGACTTCGAGCCGTCTGGGGGTTCAAAACGCGCCCGCCCGCGATGGCGCTGACGACGCGGGTCACCCTCACCGTGCCAAGCGCCTCGTCGACCTTCACCTCCACGAACACCGCGGAGTGCGCACAGCGCGTGTACTGGTTCTGCTTCGCCAGATTGGGAATGGCCAGTGCCTCCTCCTCGAGGCTGAGGACTCCGCCGTGCCGCATCGCGTCCGTGATGGACACGGACCGCGAGGGCTCCCCGGACAGGTGGATCCGCCCTCCGGCGAACGTCACCTCCTCCAGGCTCGCCTTCGCGAGCGGCGAGCCCTCCACCTTCCGGGCGAGCTCGAACACCCGCGCGCGCACCTTCTCGCAGGCCAGCTTCACCGCCGAGCCGACCGATGACACGGTCCATGAACCCCCCTCGACGGGTGACGTGGGCAGGAGGGAGTCCCCGAGGGAGAACGTCACGTCCTCGACCGGCACGCCGAGCGTGTCCGCGGCGATCTGCGTCATGACCGTGTAGGTGCCGGTGCCGATGTCCGAGGTGGCGCTGCCGACCGTGAGCCGGCCGTCGATGCTCAACACGGCCCTGGCGCTCGCCTGTTGCTGCATCGCTTCCCAGATGCCGGTGGCCAGACCCCAGCCGATGAGCTGCTTGCCGTCGCGCATCGAGCGCGGGGTGGGATTGCGTCCGGCCCAGCCGAAGCGTTCGGCGCCCTGCCGGTAGCAGGCCCGCAGCTCCTTGCTCGAGAATGGCTTGTCCTCGTTCTGGTCCCGCTCGGCGTAGTTCTTGAGACGCAGCTCGAGCGGATCGATGCCGGCCTTGTGCGCCAGCTCGTCCATCGCGCATTCCAGCGCGTAGACACCGACGACCGCTCCGGGCGCGCGCATGTCCAGGGGCGTGTAGTTGTCCAACGCGACGAGCTTGTAATCGAGCCGGACGTTGTCGCACTGGTAGAGCAGGCCGGACCAGTTGACGATGATCTCGACGTAATCCTCGAAGCGGGACGTCTCGGCGACGGCCTCATGGATGATGGCCTGGAGGGTGCCGTCGGACGACGCGCCGAGCGCGACGCGTTGCACCGTCTCGGGCCGATGGCCGAAGGTGAACATCTGCTGGCGCGTCAGCGCCACCCGGACCGAGCGCTTCAACTCGCGCGCCGCCAGGACCGCCAGGAACAACTGGTATTGCGGCCGCAACCCCGAGCCGAACGCTCCGCCGACGAAGGGCGACAGCACGCGCACGCCGTCCTTGGGGAGGTTGAACACCCGGGAGAGGTATTTCTGGCAGTTCTGGACGCCCTGGGTCTTGTCGTGGACGGTGAGCACCCCGTCGTTCCCATGGAGGACCGTCGACGCATGCATCTCCATGGGGTTGTGGTGCTCGACGGGCGTCGAGTACTCCGCGTCGACCTTCACGGCGGCGCGCTCGAAGGCCTTGTCCGCATGACCTCGGGGCTTCGGGGGTGGTTCGAAGCCCCCCTTGTCCTTGCCGGGCGCATAGGCCTCCTGACGCCGCGAGCGCAGCTCCGTCTCGTGTGGCTGGGTCTTGTACTCGACCCGGACGAGTGACGCCGCGTGGAGGGCGAGCTCGAGCGTCTGGGCGACGACGAGCGCGACGGGCTGTCCGCTGAACAGGATCTCGTCATCGTAGAGCGGCCGGAACGGCGAGCCGGAGGGCGCGTCCTCGTCACGGTAGCTGCGGTCGAACCAGGCCACGTGCGGCCGGTTCTCGTGCGTGAAGACGTGCAGCACGCCCGGGAGCGCGAGGGCCTCGCTCGCGTCGATCTTCTTGATCCGTCCCCGGGCGATCGTGCCCGACACCACGACACCATGCAGGAGGCCGGGCTCGCTGAACTCAGCGGCGTACTTCGCCTGACCCGTCACCTTGGCGCGCCCGTCGACACGGCCGAGGGGCTCTCCGAGCGGAGTGGATGACTTCGTCATGAGGGCTGCTCCATCCCGGTGGCCTGGGCCAGGGCTCGCACCACGGCCCGCTTCGCCAGATCGATCTTGAAGGTGTTGTAGCCGAATCCCTTCGCTTCCCGGACGATCGCCTCCCCCACGGAATGGAAGAGCTCCACGGTGGCGCGCTGGCCGTTCAGCATCGACTCGGCGGCCGTGTCGCGCCAGGGCTTGTGGGCCACGCCACCGAGCGCGAGCCGGGCCTGCTGGATCCGCTCGCCATCCATCTCCAGTGCGGCGGCCACCGACACGAGCGCGAAGGCATACGACGCCCGGTCGCGGATCTTCAAATAGGTATGGTGTCTGGCGAAGCCCTTCGCGGGCAGGTCCACGGCCGTGATGAGCTCGCCTTGCCGCAGGTTCGTGTCCAGGTGAGGCGTGTCACCCGGCAGCCGGTGGAACTCGGAGAACGGAATCGTGCGATCACCGTCCGGCCCGGTCACCCGAACAGTCGCGTCGAGCGCCGCGAGTGCCACGCACATGTCCGACGGATGGGTGGCGATGCACGCGGCGCTCATGCCCAGGATGGCGTGGATGCGGTTGAAGCCGTTGAGCGCGCCACAGCCGGTCCCGGGCTCGCGTTTGTTGCAGGGCACCCCCGTATCGTAGAAGTAATAACAACGCGTGCGCTGGAGCAGGTTTCCGCCCGTGGTCGCCATATTGCGCAGCTGGGACGTAGCGCCGGAGAGGATCGCCTTCGAGAGCAGCGGATAGCGCCGCTCGACGTGTTCGTTGTAGGCGACGTCCGAATTGGTGACGAGCGCGCCAATCCGCAGGCCACCGTCTCCGGTCTCCTCGATCCTGTTCAGCGGCAGCCGCGTGATGTCGATCAGGTGGCTGGGCCGCGAGACGTTCTCCTTCATCAAATCGAGGAGATTGGTGCCACCCGCGATGAACCGGGCCGAGTCATTCCGCACGCTCGCGTTCACGGCGCTGGCGACATCCGGGGCGCGTTCGTAGGAGAACCTGTTCATCGCGCCGGCCCCTTCCCGCTCGCGCGCATCGCCTGCTCGATGGCGGCGACGATGTTGGTGTAGGCGCCACAACGGCAGAGATTGCCGCTCATCAGCTCGCGGATGTCGTCCAGGGTCCGGGCCTTGCCTTCGTTGATCAACCCCTGGGCGGAGCAGATCTGCCCTGGCGTGCAGTAACCACACTGGAAGGCGTCGTGCTCGACGAAGGCCTGCTGCAGAGGGTGGAGTGTTTCACCCGAGGCCAGCCCTTCGATCGTCGTCACCTTCGCACCGTCCTTCATGACCGCCAGGGTCAGACAGGAATTGATGCGCGTGCCGTTGACGAGGACGGTGCAGGCTCCGCACTGGCCGTGATCACAGCCCTTCTTCGTGCCGGTCAGCGCGAGGTACTCGCGCAGCAGGTCGAGCAAGGTGGTCCACGGCGCGACCTCCATCCGCTTCTCCACGCCGTTGACCTCGAGCGTGATCTCCACGCCCGAGGGCGATCCAGCCGGCACCGCTCCGGCGGCCACGTCCCGCGAGGAAGGATTCATGAAACCACCCTCCCCGCCCCATCCAGGTTCTTCGCACGTCGGGTTCGCATGAGCACGCGGCAAGGTAGCGGCGAGGGACACGGACGGTCGTCGTGACGGAAGGGGCACGTGTCCAAGTGCCGGATACCGCACCGAGAACGGGCGGCGGACGTCCCCCTGTGAACGAACGTGTCAGCTCGACGAACCGGGGCTCACGGCCGGTGCATCACGCGCTGGTTCCCGAAGAACGCATCGATGGTCACGATGACGTCGTTGGCGCTCCGCTCGAAGAGGCCAGGCGTGTAGTTCTGGGTGCTCCCGGTCCAGATAGCGCTCGTCCCCGACCAGGTCTCGAAGTTCGTGGTCGTGCTGACATACCCGACGTGGCACTGCCGCTGCTCCGGGGGCGTGCTCGCGAGATCGGGCGCCGTGGTCTTGTCCTCGTCGGTGCAGAAGGCGACGCCCACGGGGCCATTGCCCACGCGAATGGCATAGGGCGCGTAGGCGTTGTAGCGCCGCCCGGTTCCCGCGTGGATTCGCGACTGGTAGACGGTGCGGCGCAGCGAGTCGTCCCAGGTCTTCCCGCCGTCCCACGATTGGGTGGCATGAATGACGTTGGCGCGAGCGCCACCCGTCGTGAATGGCTCGACGCCCTCGGCGACGACCATGAGGCGATCCCCGCCCAGTTGCACGACGGTGGCCATCCCCTCGCGGGACAGCGCGCCGGCCGCCTTTTCCCGCGAAACGGTGACGACGCCGTACGCGGTCCAGGGGCCAGTCCTTCCCACGCGGCCTTGCATGGCGATCCACTGGTGGCCGGGATAACCCTTCGCCGCGGCCAGCTCCTCGGAGTCGTAATAGACCTGGAGGTCGCCATTCGCGCGGAGGAAGAGGAACGGCGCGCCGACGAAGCGGGAGACGGGGCCCACGACGGTGCTGTCGTAGACCCAGCTGTCGCCATCGTTGTCGCTCCGGGTGACGGTGATGCGGAACTGACCGTTGCTGTGCTCACGGAAGGCACAGAAGACGGTGGTCGTGCCGGGGATGCGGAGCATCGTCACATCGCCGAAATCGACGGATGGGTTGTTGGCCACGGAGCCGCGGCGGAACCAGCTCGCGCCGTTGTTGCTGCTCGCCCAGACTTCGATCTCATGTCCGGAGCTCCGAGGCCCCAGCAGCATTCCATCGGAGCGGCGGATGATGCTGCGAATCGGCGCCGGGCCGCTGGCCTGGAGGATGGTCCAGCCCGCCCCTTGAAGGGCTTCTTCATGGTGTGTGCCGGGTCCAGCGATGCCCTCCGCCTCCTCGGAGGGACCACACGCGGAGAGGAGCGCGGTGAGGAGGATGGAACAGACGAACAAGCGCTGGGATGGGACGAAGGAGAAGGAACGAGGGTTCATGATGGAGGGCGAGTGTAATCAGGGAATTGACACTCCGCGTGATAGATCGCGGCTCCCGCGAAACGATCGCGGTGAGCAACTGAAGACACACACGGGAGGAGACCTATGTGGTTCCATGAACGCTGGCGCCTGGTGCTCGGGATTCTGGGAGTGATGCTCACGGGCATGATGCCCGGGCTCTCGGCAGCCCAGAGCGGGAGCACCGGTCCGCGATACTTTGGCTACTACGCCAGTGCCGCGAGCTGGGTGGGCACCGGCAACTACACGGCGGCCACCAGCGATCACGCCAACGTCACCTGGATCGCGTACCCTGGCCTGGGTGACAACACCGCGGCCGTGAACTGGCACCTCGAACGCCTGCGGGAAGCCCAGGGCCTCGGCATGGGCGGCGTGCTGGATGTCACCGGCCTCTTCTTCGACCTGGGCAACACGACCAGAGCCCCCCGCTATCTCCGCTCCGACTACCTGACGCGCTGGCAGAACTACGCCAACCAGATCGCGCCCTACCTCGGGTCCGTGACGGCTTTCTACCTCCTCGACGAGCCCTACCTGCACGTCCGCGGTGACAAGGCCGGTATCCGCGACGCCATCAACACGGTCGCCCAGGCCATCAAGGCCCGTTTCCCCGGCAAGCCCGTCGCAGCCATCTTCGACTACGCCTCCATCCAGGACGATGGCACCACGTATCCTTCTTTCGAGGCCGCGGGCCTTCCCTCGGAGCTCGATTGGCTCGGCGTGGACTGCTACTACACCGGCTCCACGTTCGAGTCGTGCGGTGGCCGCTCACTCGTCTGGTACACGAATCGGCTCAAGCAGAAGATGACGGCCTCGCAGCGGCTCATCCTCGTGCCGCAGGCCGCGTACTTCGGGACCCAGAGCCAGCAGTCCGCCGCCCTCGCCGGCCAGACGTCCCTGCTGTGCCGCATCGAGAAGGAAGTCTCCCTGGCCCTGGGAGATCCCCGCTTCATCGGCATCTTCCCGTTCACCTATCAGTCGCAGCACCTCGACTACGGTGGCGGCATCCGCGAGGACTGGTTCGGCCCGGAGCACCTGCCGCTCGTCCGTCGCCAGTATGCCCGCATTGGCAATCACGTCCGTTCCGGCACACCCCTGCGCGCCCATCCCTGCGCGGTGTCCGCGTCCCAGACCTACGCGGGCACGTCGCCCGAGAACGTCGTCGATGGGGACTCCAACACCGTGTGGAACGCGGGCGCGGGCGCCAGCTCCGGGACGGGACAGCGGCAGTGGATCGAGCTGGACCTCGGGGAGCGCACGACGGTGACGCGGCTGCGGCTTCAGGTCGAGCAATTTCCCGCCGGGCCCACCCACCACGTCATCTATGGCGGCCCCACGCCCAATCCCCAGACGGAGATCGGGCGCTTCCAACAGTCCACCCAGTCGCTGCAATGGCTGGAATTGACGGGAACACTGCACGACATCCGCTACGTGCGCATCGTGACGGTGGACAACCCGTCGTGGGTGTCCTGGCGGGAGATCGAGGTGTACCGCTCGGTGCCGCCCTCCCGGGTGTATGCCCTGCCCGTGGCGGCCTCCAGCAACGACAACCTGACCCTGCTCGATGTGGCGGACGCCAACCTCCAGACCCTCTGGCAGAGCGGAGGCTTCCCCGCGCGATGGGTGGAGCTGGACCTGGGCCAGGTCATCACCGCCCGGAAGATCCGCCTGCTTCCCGATCAGACGCCGAGCGGGTACACCGTGCATGAGATCCGTGGGGGCGCCTCGCCCAACCCCACTACCCTGCTCGGCACCCTGAGTGGAACGACTTCGACGGGCCAGTGGATCGAGCTGAACAGTGGCGTCGGTGGCATCCGCTACCTGCGAGTACTCACCACCGCGAGCCCCTCCTGGGTGTCCTGGTGGGAGATCGAGGTGTATCGCTAAACCAGATGGGGTAAGTCCTTCAGGGAGGTCCCGGGCGCGCTTGGGAGCAACTGGTCTGACTGTCAGACCAGTTCGTCCAGAACGCGCCCGGCAGGTGCCCTGTCCTTTGGGGATGCCTCAGGGACTGGACGGGACGGTTTGACCTGTCCGCGCGACCCCCGGGCGCTACAGTGCGCGCATGAGTGACACGAAGGGTCCTGGGGACAAGCCCTCTCCGGCGGAGATCCACCCCGAGCTCGCGCGGTTGCGTGACCGGCTCGGGGCCATCTCGGATGCTGGCCGTCCGGATGCGGTGGCCCGGCGGCGCAAGACGGGTCAGCGCACGGCTCGCGAGAACATCGAGGACCTCGTCGATCCGGGGAGCTTCATCGAGTACGGCGGGCTCGCGCTCGCGGCGCAACGCTCGTCCCGCTCCCTGGAGGACCTGGTCCGCGCAAGCCCCGCCGATGGCCTCGTCTGCGGACTGGGGACCGTCAACCACGCCCTCTTCGACGAGGAGCGGGCGCGCACCCTGGTGATGGCCTACGACTACACGGTCTTCGCGGGCACCCAGGGCCTCGTGGGGCACAGGAAGCTCGATCGCATGCTCGCGCTCGCCGCGCAGGGGCGCCTGCCGGTGGTGCTCTTCGCCGAGGGCGGTGGTGGGCGCCCGAACGACACGGACACGCACTCCGTCGCGGGCCTGGACACACCCAGCTTCCTGTCCTTCGCCGGGCTCTCGGGCCTCGTGCCGCGCGTGGGAATCGCCTCCGGACGCTGCTTCGCCGGGAACGCGGCATTGCTAGGGTGCTGCGACGTCGTCATCGCCACGGACAACAGCAACATCGGCATGGGCGGGCCCGCGATGATCGAGGGCGGCGGGCTCGGGTCGTTCGCCCCGGAGGAGATTGGCCCCGCGGACGTCCAGACGCGCAACGGTGTCATCGACGTGCGTGTGCGCGACGAGGCCGAGGCGGTGGCCGTCGCCCGGCGCTACCTGTCCTACTTCCAGGGCGCGACCGCTCCCGGCCCCTGTGCCGACCAGACGGCGCTGCGCGAGGCCCTGCCCGCCAACCGCCGCCGGGCGTACAAGATCCGGCCCCTCATCGAGACGCTCGCGGACACGGGGTCCGTGATCGAGCTGCGCCGGGACTTCGGGCGCAGCCTGGTGACGGCGCTCGTGCGCATCGAGGGACAGCCGCTCGGGCTCATCGCGAACGACACCTTCCACCTGGGCGGCGCCATCGACGCGAACGCCTCGGACAAGGCCGCGCGCTTCTTCCAGCTGTGCGACGCCTTCGGGCTCCCCCTCGTGTCGCTGTGTGACACGCCCGGATTCATGGTGGGGCCCCAGGCCGAGACGACCGCCCTCGTGCGCCATGTCTCTCGGATGTTCGTGAACGCGGCCAGCCTCTCGGTCCCGTTCTTCACGGTCGTCCTGCGGCGGGGCTACGGACTCGGAGCGCAGGCGATGGCCGGAGGACACTTCCGCGCGCCGTTCTTCATCGTGTCCTGGCCCACGGGCGAGTTCGGGGGGATGAACCTGGAGGGAGCGGTGCGCATCGGCATGCGCAAGCAGCTCGAGGCCATCGAGGATCCGGCGGCTCGCGAGGAGATGACCCAGGCGATGATCGCCGAGGCCCACCGGCGTGGAGAGGCGCTCAACATGGCCTCGCTCCTGGAGATCGACGCGGTGATCGATCCCGCGGAGACGCGCTCGTGGATCCTCCGGGGCCTGCGGTCCAATCCTCGTACGGTCCGTGAGGGGCGGCGCAGGTTCATCGACACGTGGTAGGCCGGCCCGCCACCCTTACGAGCACCCCTACGGGGAGACCCGACCCCGGGCACCGTCGCGGCACCCGGGGTCACACGATGCTCAGGGAACGAACTTCCACGTCTGGAAAGCCTCTTCCTGCGCGGCTACTCCGCCAGGCAGGCCTCCTCGTAATCCCACCGACCTTGCTCCCCACGGCGACTGCGCCGCCTCTCCACCGTCCTGGCGCTCCACTCGGCCGGCCCCCTTCAGCGGCCCTCCTCTACCTCTCTGCACCAGCCCTCTCCCTCAACAGGCCTCCCATCCATCTTATACGCCATCGCCCCCTGAGCACGGTGCACCAAACTCTGGACATGGAGTGCCGCACGCCAGTCTGCTCCGGCGCGGAGGACACCTGCGCGCGTCGGCCCATCGTGATCACCAGGATCGGAGCATCGTGATCAGCGAGATCGGAGCATCGTGATCACCGGGATCGGCCATCGTGCTCAGCGGGCCAAGGTGCCCGAGGACTACGCTGGAGGTCAGGTGGTTCGCCCTACGGGGCCCGTCGGCTGGTAGCAACCGGACGCGGGAGGGCGGGCGAGCCGAGCGAGCACGCTGGACGGCATTCGTCGACGGCCCTCCGCGAGGAGGGCCGATGGCCACGGAGCGACTGTCCATGCGTCACATACGAGAAGTGCTACGGCAGAAGTGGGAGCAGAAGAGAAGCCACCGGGAGGTGGCCAGCAGCCTGGGAATCAGCGCGGGGGCGGTGGGGAGCGTGCTGGCGCGCGCTGCGGCGGCGAAGCTGAGCTGGGAGCAGGTGGAGCAGATGCGGGAGGAGGAGCTGGAGGAGCGGCTGTATGGCGCCGTGCCGAAGCCCACGGCCCAGAGGCCCCTGCCCGACCCGGTGTACATCCACACGGAGAGAAAGAAGCCCGGCGTCACGCTGGAGCTGTTGCACCTGGAGTACCTGGAGAAACACCCGGAGGGGTACCGCTACACGCAGTTCTGCGAGTACTACCGGCAGTGGTTGGCCAAACACCGGCTCACCATGAGGCAGGAGCACCGGGCGGGAGAAAAGCTCTTCGTCGACTACTCGGGAAACAAGCCGCACCTGGTGGACGAGACAACGGGCGAGCGCGTGGAGGTGGAGCTGTTCGTGGCGGTGCTGGGGGCCTCCAACTACACGTACGCGGAGGCCACGCGCACGCAGCGAGGGCCGGACTTCATCGCCAGTCACCAGCGCTGCTTCGTGTACCTCGGTGGCGTGCCGGGAGCGCTGGTGCCTGACCAGCTCAAGAGCGGGGTGACGCGCGCGTGCCGCTACGAGCCGGGAGTGCAGCGCACGTACGAGGAATTCGCGCGGCACTGCGGCACGGTGGTGCTGCCAGCGCGCCCGCGCTCGCCCCGGGACAAGGCGAAGGTGGAGGTGGGCGTGCTGGTGGTGCAGCGCTGGCTACTGGCGCGGCTGCGCCACCACACCTTCTTCTCGCTGGAGGCGCTCAACGAGCGCATTGGCGAGCTGCTGGAGGACCTCAATAACCGAAAAATGAGGCTGTACGACGCGAGCCGGAGAGAGCTCTTCGAGCGGCTGGACAAACCGGCGCTGCGGCCGCTACCGGCCGAGGCTTTCACCTACGGCGAGTGGAAGCAGGTGCGAGTCAACATCGACTACCACGTGCAGGTGCACCATCACTTCTACTCGGTGCCGTACGCGCTGGTGCACCAGGTGCTGGAGGCGCGAGTGACGGCCACCACGGTGGAGCTGTACCAGCGCGGCGAGCGCGTGGCGAGTCACGTGCGTAGCGACGAGCGGGGCCGGCACACCACGCAGCCGGAGCACATGCCCAAGGCGCACCAGAAGCACCTGGAGTGGACGCCCTCGCGGCTGGTGCACTGGGCGGGCACCATCGGCCCCAACACCCAGAAGCTGGTGGAGAGCATCCTGCGCGAGCGTCCTCACCCGGAGCTGGGTTACCGCTCCTGCCTGGGGATACTGCGGCTGGCCAGGCGCTACGGCAACGAGCGGCTGGAGGCGGCGTGCACGCGAGCCCTGGCCGTGAGCGCCCGCTCCTTCCGGCACGTGGACTCCATTCTCCAGAATGGGCTGGACCGGCTCGCCCCACCAACGGACGAAGCGCAACCGGAGCTCGCCGCGCAGACGCACGAGAACGTGCGCGGCAGCGACTACTACCACTGACCCTCACGCTACCCACGAGCCTCGTGCGTGAGGGGCGCGCCGTCGCACTGCGTGCGCCGGCGCGCGACGACGAAGCTCTCCAACACCGCGGCACCCAAGCAGGTGCCACACACCCGAGGACAAGCACATGCTGAACGAACCGACGATGCAGAAGCTGCACTCCCTGAAGCTCTCCGCCCTGGCGGCCGAGTGGGAACGGCAGCAGAAGGACCCCGAGCTGGCGAAGCTGTCCTTCGATGAGCGGCTGGGGATGTTGGTGGACGCCGAGTGGCTGCACCGGGAGAACGCGCGTACGGCGCGCTGCCTGCGCGAGGCGAAGCTGCGGCTGAGCAGCGCGAGCCTGGAGGACCTCGACTACGCGCCCAAGCGCGAGCTGGACAAGAGTCTGGTGCGCCAGCTGGGCTCGTGCCGCTGGGTGGCCGAGCACCAGAACGTGGTGATTACGGGAGCCACGGGGACCGGCAAGACGTACCTGGCCTGCGCACTGGCGGAGGCTGCGTGCCGCAAGGGCTACAAGGCGCTCTACCGCAGAGCGCCCCGGCTCTTCGACGAGCTGACGCTGGCACACGCGGATGGCTCGTACGCGCGGGTGCTGGCGCGTCTGGCCAAGGTGGACGTGCTGGTCATCGACGACTGGGGGCTGGCTCCACTCAAGGAGCAGGAGCGCCGGGACATGCTCGAGATTCTCGAGGACAGGTACGGCAACCGCAGCACCCTCATGACCAGCCAGCTGCCCACCACGAAGTGGCACGACCACCTGGGGGACCCGACGGTAGCCGACGCTATTTGCGACAGGGTGCTACATAACTCCCATCGGGTCGTGTTAAAGGGCCCCTCCCGCAGGAAGGAGGAGTCTGCGGAGAAGTAGGTCCCCGGTCAGCGTCGCTTCGCTCCGATCACGATGACCGATCCAGGTGATCACGATCGACCGATCTGGGTGATCACGATGGCCGGAATACGCACGGTAAAGCCTCACCCATGCCCTCGTGTCCAGATGCCCCGACCCCAGATCCGAGGGACGCCAGTTGAGGCGCGAGCGACCTGGATGCCCGGTATCTCCCCCCGGCTATGGGAAAGCGGTCGCCTGTCCCGGCACTATCCGTGAGCGCGCGCCCGGCTGGCACCGTTACCGCCCTGGAGCCCTCCACAGCCCCGAATGCGGCTGACGTGTGCCGTTCCCTCAACCAGCCCCGAACCCCAGCAGCCGCGCCGCTGGAGCCTCCTGGCGCGGTCCAGGTGCGCGCCTCACCGTTCACCGGCCGGGGCCACGCGGCCGTGCAATATGGCGCCCTAGAGCCTTGCACCGCCCCAGAGCATGGGCGGCCCGCTGCGTTTGCGCTCGCCCTGGCCCGAGTTGCGACTGCGGCACCCTCGCCCCTTCTGTGCCCCCGACGCGCTCGTTCATAGTTGTCAGGGCGACCCTCCATACTCCGAGCGGCCCCGCCAGGACCCGCCAGGTCCTATCTCGAATGGAGGACCCCATGCGTTTCCGAGCCTGCCTTGTACTTCTGCTCTTGGCCTCAGCCTGCGCTAGCGCGCCCGCCCTGCGGTCGATGCCACGGCCCCAAGCCTTCGCGTCGACTCCCACCTCGGGTCCGCGCATCCGGCTCGTTTCCGCGCCGATGGAGCCGACACCGGAACGATCGTGGATTGGAAAGCCGGACCTGGACAAGGCCAGGGCACTGCTATCTCGGGCACGCCAGGACATCGAGCCGCGTCAATGGGAACAGTTGAACCGCAAGCTCACCGCAGCGGAACGGGCCTTCGAGCGCTTCTCGCGCGCCGCGAAAGCGAGCGGGCAAGCCGCCAAGGTGGTGAGGGGGGCGGAGGGCGTCGCGCAGGCGGGACGCGCCAGAACGCTGGCCGAATTCCTCCCCCGGGTGGGCCCGTTGCTCGTGGGCCTCGTCCTGCTCTACCCCTCCAGCACCGCTGGGCCGGAGATCGACCGCCGCCCGGAGTGGCTCGACGCTCAGGGGGAGTACGAGGCGCGACTGCTGGACGTAGCGGAGGAGTCACGGCGGCTCATGGAGGTATTTGAGCGTCAGGAAGCAGAGGAGGTCGTGCCGGACTTTGATTCGGATCCGGTTGCGGCAGTCAAGGCTCCCACCTCTTGGCGGACTGCGACCAATCCGGCGACGGGCAAGCCCTACACCAGTGTGGAGGAGTATGACCGGATTCCTCGCCATGCGAATCAGACCTGCAAGAACAGTCTGCTCGACACACTTCAGGCGGAGAAGGATAAGCTCAGCGCGTCAGTTCCCCCCTTCAATCCGAAGGCGCCCAACTCAAAACAGCTGGATAAGGCGCCGTGCTCTGCCATCCGGCTGCGTATCGAAGCTCTGAAGAAAATTGTAGATAAGCGATGGGAAATTCAGAAAAAATGCTTTGGAGGAAAGCCCGATGAGGGCCACAAGAAAATAATGCTCCAACTCGAACGGGCAGTCACAAAGGCCGAGAAGCTCGAAAAGGAGAATTGCGCTCCGGGTCATCCGATGGCGGATAAATAAATTATGTCGCAAGAACTCATCGCAGCGATCAAGAGGCACGATACGGTCCAGGTCAGGGCGCTGCTGGCCGGAGGGGCCGATCCAAACGAGCCGCAGTCGAAGTGGCCGGGGTTGCGTCCGTTGCAGGTGGCTATCAACGAACTCTCCGATGGAGGCGAATTCGACGTGGTCCTGGCGCTCATCGAGCACGGCGCGGACGTCAACGCCTGGGACGTCGAGCGGGATATGACTCCCTTGTTGGTAGCCGTCTGCGAAAACGAGCTGGCGGCAGTTGAAGAGCTCCTGAAGGCGGGGGCTGAGCCCAACGTGTGCAGCAGCGAGGGGGACACGCCGCTGCGGGCGTGCGTAGAGAGGGGCAATGTGGGCATGGCCACTCTTCTCCTGGCCGCCGGGGCGACTCGGACGATCAACGACTGGGGCGGGCTGACCGGATATACCGCGCTCGGGCACGCGGCACGTCGGCTGGACCTTCCGATGATCAAGCTGCTTCTCGACGCGGGCGCCGATCCGAGGGCCCCGGACGAGGACGGTCGACCCGCCCACTACCGTCTGCCGCCGCGCGCTGAATCCGATTCACAGACGTGGGACGCCGCGTTCGAGCTGCTCGGAGGAGCGAAGGACCGCATGCCGTTGTAGAACGGAGGTCGCGCGCCTCGGGCTCACGGGCGCGCAGTTCGACCTGGACAACCCCGTGCACTTGAACCCGCTCCAACGGGCCTACGAGCGCTTGCCGGAGATCGGCGGGCGCGCAGCCCCTTGCGGTTCGGCACGGCTGGCGGTGGCGGTGCTCAGGGCCCCTCCTGCTGGTTCACCGGGAACTCGACGTTCCCGAGGGTGACGGTGCGAGGCCCGGCGTCCTCCCACAGCTTGAGGGTGCAGGGGCAGCCGAGCTGCGCGCGCTCCCCCTCAATGCCCACCACGACAGCACCGGCCCCATTCGCGGGGATGGGCGCCAGTGGCCAACGGGCAAGCTCCACCTCTTCCCCCGCCGAGTCCACCAACGCCGCCCCCGCCAGTGTCCAGGGCTCGGCGCCGGGGTTTAAGAGGCGCAGCCGCACAACCACGCCTGCGGGGTTGGTCTCGCCCGTGGGCGTATAGCTGTAGCTCCAGGCCACCTCCAGCCCGAGCGCGTTGGCTGGCGGCTTCCTCACTTGCGAGTCAAGCGACTTGGACGCCACGACCCCGGCCCCCTCCAGCCACACGGCCCCCATGAGCCCGCCCGGCTCCTCACGCTCGGCCAGAAGCCGCGCTTTGTCCTCCTGGCACTGGCGCGCTTCGGCTTGGGCTTCGTCCCTCTCTTTCTTGAGCACGTCGGGCGGGCGCGGCTGCCGGAACACCTCGACCCGGCGCGTCCCCTTTGCCGCATGGCCCACGAGCCAAAAGCTCGCGGTCGCCGGCACCGCGCCATCCGCGAAGCGCACCGTCACCTTTACCCGCTCCCCTGGCAGATAATCCGCCTGGGGAATGACGTAGAGACTCAGCCCGTCTTCCCCGAGTGCCCAATGCGCGAGGCGTCCCACTGGCTGAAACTCCACTGCCCCCCAGCGACGCGAGAGTCAAAGACAAACGCTGTCGGCTCGTCCGCGCTAGCGCACACTTCCGGCGCTCCCTCCGGGGACTCCCCCGACAAGTCAAAACGCGCCGTCGCGGCGCAGCGGGAGACGGGGGGAGGTTCTGCGGCTTGCGCAGCACCAGCGAGCAGGGCGGCCAGCAGGACGGCACCGGGAGAGGGGGGCAGCACGGAAACTCAACCTCCAAAGGGCAAGGTAATAATCAGGGCTGCCCGACAGGCTCAATGAGAAGAATTCGCGTGGGTGTCTTGGCGTTGCCGGGCATGCTTCCGGGAGTGAGGCAGACGCCCAAGCCGGGGGGGCAGAGAAAACTCTTGCCGTGCTCGTCCATATAGCTCGCGCCTTGAAAGCCCATGCTACGGCCTTCTATGCCAGCAACCAAACACACGGGAAGAGTCCCCTCGCCTGGAATCTTCGCCTCGGTGAAGGTGCCGAAAAGGCGGTTGTCACCGAGCTGCCACTGTCCAAGTAGCAGGGTGCCGTCAGGCAGATTGCCCACGCTCCCGAATCCAACGCCACCGACCTCACCCACATAGAGGGTAACGCGGCCATCCTTCACCCTCGCCACCTCTCCGGGCTCGGCCTTGTACCCATTGACCGTGGCCATGCCCGGGCCGTCGGGAAGGTTATAAAACTTGAACCGCTTGTGGGTCTCCCGCCAATCCTGGGGGCAGGAAATCGCGGGAGGCTCGGTGCGCACCTGGGAAGCGGGCGCGGTGCATCCCCCATCGAGCAGCGCACAGACCGCCACGGCTGCGGGCTTCACCGGCAAGCGGAACCCTGCACCTTGCGTCTGCGGTTTCGGCGTTTCGTTCTTGGGCGTCTGAGCGGACGTGCGAAGCATGGCGTTAGCGGTAGACGCGGGAAGTTGAGCCCCAACGGGTGTCGCGTCTCCTCCAGGGAGAGATTCCAGCGGCGTTGCATCGGGCGCCACTTCACGACCGCGCACGCCTGCGTCGGTCGAGCTGGGGGACGTAGGCGGTAGCGGCAGTTCCAACCATGCCTCGCTGGTGCGGCTCGAAGAGCCATGCCCCCACAAGTCCGCGCCAACGGACAGGGCAACGACGGCCACCGTCAGCACGGACCCAACGACCCCGAGACGCCACGCTGCGCGCTGAGGGGGTGGACCTGCGGCAGGCTCGAGTTCGCGTGCTGGAGGCACCGGGGCGCTCATTACGGGCGGCTCGTGCTCCACCGGGGCCGGGTCCACGCGCGGCGCTTCCTCCATGGGGAGCTTGTCCTGGTTCGCGGCTGCGGCCGGGGGCCGGGGGCCTGCTACCGCAGCGGGCACGAAGAGCACGGGTGCCACGTTCGGCGAGGGCTGCCCGCGCCGGGGGCGCCGCTTCACCAGCTTTAGAAACATGCGCCGCTGTTCGTTTGGCTCCTGCTTTGCCGGGTCATCGAGCGTCGTGGTCGTCTGCGGCTCAAGCGGATCCACGAGCGGCGGCTCCCAGGTAGCGTCGTTCTCCGCGTTGGACAGGGAGTCATTCAGAGCCGCGCACAGTGTCGCAACCAACGGGAAGCGGTCCTCTGGCCGCTCCGCGAGCATCTTCATGCACAGCAGCGAGGCGGCCAGCGGCACGCGGGGGTTGACGACGTGCGGCGCTTCGGGCCGCTGAGTCAAGATACGCTCGCGCAGCCCGCCCAGGGCCCCTTCATCCGTGCGCTCGCCAAAGGGCAGCACATCCGTCAGCAGCCAGTAATAAGTCACGCCCAATGCCCACATCTCATCGGTGGGCCCGTACTCGTATTGACCCGAGCCGTCCGGGTTGGCGCGCTGAAAGTGTATCTGCTCGGGAGAGCGGAATTCCTCTGTCCCGGGCGGGAGCTGCGAGCCGGTGAGAGTCGGGGCACTGGCAAGAGAACCAATCCCGAAATCAATCAGGATCGGGCGCTCGTTCTCTTCCCGAATGACGATGTTCTCCGGCTTCACATCGCGATGAAACACACCCGCCGCGTGTACCTCCCCGAGCGTCAATGCCGCGTCCAGGATGATGCGCGTCGCCTTCCGAGCCGACGGGTTTCGCTTGTAGGCAAACGTCCAAAGCGTGTCCCCCGGCACGTATTCCATCACGATATAGGGATGGCCGATAACCGGGTCCGGCCAGAAATCCGAACCCACGTAGCGGACGACGCCGGGGTTCTCCAGGTGAATGAGAATGCCGATCTCACGCTTGCCCCGCCCGTCCAGCTTGGGGATTAGAAGGAGCTTTAACGCGAAGAAGCGGCCCCCGCGCTCGACCTTGTAGACGATGCCGAGGCCCCCCGCGCCCAAGAACCCCACGACCTTGTAATCCCCGATCATCTCGCCGATGTCCGGGTGCCCGAGTGCCAGTCCCACGCTCTACCTCACCTCGTAGATGGGGGAGCGTACCATGACCGCAAGGATGCGGCTCTCCCGGCGGGACCGGGGCGGCAGGTGGACCCCTCCAAAGCTCGCGACCGCTCCAAACAAGTCGGAAACAAATATTGCACGGATTGCGCGGTCAGGCCCGAGTCAGGGAATTCAGTACAGAAATGTTCCCTACATGTATGGGTTAGCCGGGCCGCTCGTGCGCGGCGTGTGCCCTTGCAGGACTCGGCAAGGCGCGGACCTGTTGACCACTCACGCGCGACGGGTCGGCCTGGCCCGTCATTACCGGGCCGGTCCTATGTGCACTCTTGCCGATCACCCCTCTCGCTTTGTTCGTGGCCTGGACACGCGGCTTTGCGCTGTGTCACTGCTGGCCTGGGTAGTTCTTGGGCTGTTGGGCGTGTCGTTCAGGGCGGGTAGGTGATGAACAAGATCGAATCCCTGGAGGGGAAACCCTCCGTGTGTGGCGCATTCGTGCGCCGTTGTTGGCTGACAGGTGAGGGCGCCGGGAAAGACGCCGGTAGTCACTCCAGGCAGCACCTGTGGGCACTCCAGGCCGCGCCTGTGGTCACTTGCCTACGGGCCAGCGCTGGGGATCGGCGGGAAGCTCGCGCGTCCATGCACCAGCGGCGCGGCATTCTCTGGAGTGCGGCCCCTTCTCCAACTTGGAGAGCAACGCCAGTACAGGAGGGGAGCCAGCCATGAGTACGCCCCCCGTTGCTGCGGACGCCACGCCCGCGTTTCTCACGGTGGAGGAAGCCGCCGAAATACTGCGCGTGAACAGGAAGACTCTCTACGAGGCGATCCGACTCGAACAGGTTCCCGGCGTCGCTCGCATCGGGAAAACCCTCCGCATCCGCCGAGTTGCCCTGCTAGAGTGGACAGCCGGTAAGGGCCGTGATTCTGCGCTCGGGAGTCGGAAATGAGCGTCAGATTGCGGAAGTGGCAGAACAAGGCAGGGAAGGTCGAGGAGGCTTGGCAAGTGGACTTCATGTTCCACCACCCGGACGGACGGCGACAGCGAGTCGTGAAGTTCTCGCCTGTGCAGACGCGCCGGGGTGCCGAGCAGTACGAGCGCGAATTGCGCGCCTCCCTCCTCAATGGAACCTTCGGAAAGGAGAACAACAACGGGGAGCGCCCCATGACGTTGGCGGAGTTCGCCCCGCGCTTCCTGACCTACAGCGAGAACAACAACAAGCACTCCAGCGTCGTGAGCAAGAGCCAAATCCTAGAGGCTCACATCCTGCCGTTTTTCGGTGAAATGGCGCTGGCTGCCATTGGTCCGGCTGAGATTGAGGATTTCAAGGCTGTCATGCGCAAGAAGAAGTCGGCAGCGCGCGCCCGGAAGGAGGCCCCCACGCGGGCAGCCCTCCGCAAGCGCAGCGGCGAGGAACCGAAGCCGCTGAGCCTCAAAACCATCAACAACGTGTTGACGGTGCTGAGCAAGTTGCTGGCGGTCGCGGAAGAGCAGCGGGTAATAGAGCAGGCCCCGCGCGTGAGGCTCTTCGCGAAGCTGCCGAAGCCGCCCTTTGATTTCCTCACCTTCGAGGAGGCAGAGCGCCTGAGCAACGCCGCCGAGCCGGAATGGCGAGCGCTGCTGCTGGTGGCGCTCAAGGCGGGGCTGCGGCAAGGGGAGTTGATCGGGCTCCAGTGGGGCGACGTGGACTTGCAGCGTGGCAAGCTGCACGTCCGCCGTACCATCTGGCGCGGTATCTCGGGCTTGCCCAAGGGCGGACGCGAGCGAACGGTGGAACTGCCCGGCTCGACAGTGGACGCGCTCAAGGGACACCGGCACCTGCGCGGCCCTTACGTGTTCTGCCAGGAGGACGGCCAGCCGCTTACCGACGGGCTGCTCAAGCTGCCGCTGCGCCGGGCCCTCCAGCGGGCGGGCATCACGCGCGAGCAAGGCCGCATCGGTTGGCACGACCTGCGGCACACCTACGGCAGCCACCTCGCCATGAGGGGGATACCGCTGACGGTCATCAAGGAGTTGATGGGGCACGCGACCATCGACATGACGGAGCGCTATGCCCACCTGAGCCCGGACACGCGCAGAGAGGCGGTCGGGGTTCTCGACCGGGCCTCTGCGCCCGCGTGCGACATACGTGCAACACGGATGGAGGGAGCTGCTAACCACCCGTAAGCACGGCGTAAAAAAGTGGAGGCGGCGGGAATCGAACCCGCCGCCGACGGCTTCCGGTGAGAACGTCAGGGAGACCCGACCCCGGGCGCCATCGCGGCGCCCGAGGTCACGCGATGCTCAGGGAACGAACTTCCACGTCTGGGTCACCGCGGGCTTGAAGCAGTGGACGTGGACAGTGGTGGTGCTGGGCACCTCCTGGATGACCCCCGCCCCGTAGCCGCGCGACTGGCACCACTTGCTGACCTCCAGCCGCGACTCCCCGGAGGTGATGTTGCCCGCGTTGGAGGCGGGCCCGAGCTCCGAGCGGGGAACATCCTGAAGGAGCCCCGAATTGAAGCAGCCCACCCAGGGCCGGGAGGTCATCTCGAAGATCTGCCCGGTCGTCCAACCCAGGCCCTGGCACCACCGGTGGGCGGCGGCGGTGCAGTCGGTGGACTGGGAGAACCGCTCATCCGTGCATCCCGCGTGACGGCGCGCCAGCTCCTCGAAGGTCACTCCCAGGCTCTCGTGCTGGATGGGAGCGCAGGCCACGTTGACCTCCGTGCTGGTGGCGGAGGCGGGAACGCCCAGCAGGGAGATGGGCGGACGGTTGCCGATGACCTGCTGGAGGGTCTCGTAGAAGTTCGAGGCGCTGCTCAGCGCGTCGTCGGCCCCGCGCTGCGCGCAGACACGGTGCAGTGACACGGCGCATGCCTGCGAGCCCAGCGCCGAAACGCTGTTGCACGCGGGGTGCTGCTGATTCATGACGAACTGGCCCCCGGTGGGCTCTTCCTGGATGGCGGCCTCCTTGCAGTCCGCGCCCAGCGTCGTCAGGCAGATGCTGCGGTTGGAGCGCGCGTTGGTGAAGAAGCGCACCTCGTCGATGGCGCCCTTGAACGAGCCCTCCCCGTTGGCCGGGCAGCTCTGGGTGTCCAGGTTCGAGCCCGCGCCGATGAAGAGCGTGCCCGTGCCCAACCGCAAGGAGCCGGGGGCGGTGGGCAGCGCGCGCCCCGTGGCCTTGCCGTTGATGTACTCGCCGAACTGTCCGGTGACGCCATCCCAGGTGTAGGCCAGGTGCGTCCACACGCCCTTGGGAAGCGGCTGACTGAACCCCAGACGAACGCGCTGCCCGTTGATCACGAACGACATGTGCACCGCGCCATTCGCCTCGTAGATGAGATCCAGGCCGCCGGGCTTCGCCAGGAGGTAGCGGTAGGGATTGCCCGTGCACCCCTGGTTGATGGCGGCGTCCGGACGGATGGCGAGCTGCACGGTGAAGCCGCGCACGAGCGCCCCGACACCGGGAACGGTGCTGCTTGGGTCGGTCAGGTTCACGGTGGCGGCGCCTCCGCCGGCGAGCACCAGGGCCTTGCCCTTGCCGTGCGGCTCCCACAGGGAGCCCGAGGACGGCTGCGTCACGTCGTTCTTCTCGGAGATCTGCGCCGTGCCCACGAGTGTGCCCGTGTAGAAGCGGCCCGCGCCATCGGGCGTGCGCGTCAGGTCATACGTTCCGGCCCGGGTGACCATCTCGTTCATGGGCAGGAAGAGCATCTGGAAGGGATTGAGCAGCTCTCCCAGATCGACCTCGTTGTAGTCCGCCGTGTTGCTCCCGAAGAGCGCGAGCACGTCGTGCGTCTTGGTGACGGGGAGGAAGCGGGTCTCGTTGCTCGAGCCCGGCGGGAAGTTCTGCTCGGGAGCGCGCTCCTGCTCGAAGTTCCACATGGGACCCGAGTAGAAGAGGTGCGCGATGTCCTGCCGGTCGGTGTTGATGCTCCCGTCGATGTGATGGGCGATCCACCCCGTGTCCGCGCCAATCAGGCTCATCGCCTCGCGACGCCCGCCCGCGGCTCCGGTGAACCCGACGGCGGCGTAAAGGACGTTGCGGCCCTCGTGATCCACCCAGGGATAGGCGGCGCGGATCAGGTTGCCGCCCGCCACGGTGTCACCGAAGTCCTCGCCGGTGGCCGCCTTCATCCGCTGCCAGGCCAGCGGGTAGCGCTTGAGACCCGGGTTGGGGTCGTTGAACATCATCGACAGGGGCCGGGGAGTGCTCCAACCCGTGGCGGCACAGGGGGTGGGGTTGTAGCTGTACATCAGGTGATCGATGGCGCCGTCGTTGTTGGGGCCGCCCTGGAAGAGGAACAGCCGCCCGTCGGAGGTCATCGTCGGCTCGATGCCCATGATGGGGGCACCCGAGACGGTCTTCAGCTCCTCCAGCGTCCCCGTGGAGAACGAGGCGATCTCCGCCTGGGCCGTGAAGGGCTGGCTGACCCGGATATCCGTGGTGCGGCGGCGGAAGCGGTTCGGGCCGTTGAACATCATCGAGTCGAAGATGAACGGCTGGTAGACGGCGACGCCGCTGCTGAGCGTGTAGGGCTGCGCCGGGTTGGTGAAGCAGAAGGCCAGCGCATTCTCCCCGTTCTTCACCTGGATC
The DNA here is from genome assembly GCF_016887565.1 of Archangium violaceum. NCBI lineage: Bacteria > Pseudomonadati > Myxococcota > Myxococcia > Myxococcales > Archangiaceae > Archangium > Archangium violaceum. Next base: position 6,254,981 of record NZ_CP069396.1, on the reverse strand, counting down.
GTCTTCCCGGGAGAGAAGGCACTCGAAAAGCCCGGCTTCCCTTCGGCGTCGTAGGTCACCGCCTCGGGCCGGAACACCCGGGCCCTCCAGGTGGTGGTCGTCGTCGCGTGATCCTCCCCCACGTTGCCGATGAAGACCCGGCCATCCAGGGTCGAGGAGTGGCCGTTGGAGCCGAAGGGCGTCGAGATGCGCGTATTCACCAGCGAGGGCCGCGTCGCCGCGGCGGCCTCCGTGGCGGACAGGACGAGTCCGAGCAGGGGCACGAGGAAGCGCGACAGCGTGCGCGGAGGGGGCCAGGTACGGACGGGTGGGACCATGCGAAGCTCCTTAACGTGAAAAGCCTGTATACCATGTTTTAAACGGGCGTTTCACAAAGCCAGTCGATGGATCGTCTCCAGGAGGCGGGATTGCCGCGACCATCCGGTCAGGCAGACCCCTTGCCCATTCTGGAGGAACCATGACCGCCACGTCCGCCCTCGCGGCGCTCAAGAGCGTCACCAGCTCGTCCACCCACGTCGAGGTCGTCGACGGGCCCAAGAACATCCCGGCGGATCTTTCCGCACTGCTCCAGAAGAGCTCGGACTCCGAGGTCAAAAGCCACCTGCAGAGCAAGACCAGCCCCGTCGCGAGCAACACGCTCAGCAACGAATCGAAACTCGAGAAGACGCCCGGCTACTTCAAGATCGAGAACTGGGCCAGCGGCGGGGCGCCCTTCGCTCGATTCACGGATCAAGCCACCACCACCTACATCGACTCGCTGTTCGACTCGGTGGCCTCACACCTGTCGGCCAGGTACGGCAACAAGAGGGTACTCAGCCGCAACAACTTCTTCCACGGGCACCTCGTCCTCGAGACGTCTGGCTCCTCGCCAGACCTGCTCCTGGTGTTTCACGCCTTCGAGTACCCGAGAGATCTCGAACCCACCAAGTGCGGATTCGCGGGCACCCTCGAGCCGACGGTCACCTCCTTCCGGTCCTCGGATGCGGCCTACAAGTGGCGCAATGCCATCTGGTCGATGCGCCTGAACACGATCTGGCTCATCCATTACGCCGACAACACCAATCCCTACCGGGAGCTCCTGGCGGATCCCGACGTCTCGAAAGCTGGAAACCCGCTGGTCCTCGATGAATCGAAGCTCGGCAAGTGCGTCGCCGACCTCAACACCTTCCCGAAAGAGGACGTGCGCTCCTTCCTTCGCATCTGGTGACGAGGAGAAGCAGACATGGGCGGTTTCGGCTCGGCAAGAGTGATGGGGGGCGCGTTGCTGGTCATCGGCTCCGCCGCGGGCGGCGCCTACGCCTACCACCGCTACAAGGACGCGGATTGGGAGCGCCGCGACGACGAATACCAGCGCCAGCTCCAGGGCAAGCTCACCGAGAGCGAGAAGCAGATGCAGGAGCTGAACACCCAGCTGAGCCTGGCGCGCGCCCAGCTGGTGACCCAGGGCACGCTGGAGGAGAAGTACCAGGCGCAGCTCACGGCCCGGGACGCGGACTTCGAGAAGTTCCGCCTCGAGCACGCGCTCGCCCTCAAGAGCATCTCCAACGCCGTCTTCGAATTACGGCAGCAGGAGCTGGGAGGGACTCAGACGGCCCGGGAGGAGCCGCCCGCGCCGACGCGACCCGGCGAGCCCACCATCCCCCCGGACCAAAGGGCCATCTCCTACGAGTTCACCGACAAGGAGGGCCGCGTTCACCTCGAGGACCCCAACATCTGGGTGCAGGGCGACGAGAAGCTCCAGCTCGCTCAGTTCTTCCGGGTGGAGGGCACCGTCCTGCAACAGACGGACGGCTCACTGATGACCGAACGCGTCCAGCTCATCGAGGTCGCCCCGGAGGGCACGGGGAAGTACCGCCCGCTCACGCAGGCGCGGCTGGTGGATGCGGACTTCACCTACGCCAATGCCCCACGGGAGGGCGCTCCTCCGGCCCTGGTGAAGTGGGGTCCGTCCTTCATGGCGACCATCGGGAGCTCGTTCCGCACCGCCAGCCTGCTGCGCTTCGGCGGCTCGGCGCGCGTGGTGCAGGTGGGGCCCGTGGGGCTCGCCGGAGGGCTCTCCTCCGACTTCCAATCCCTGGAGGGCAGCGGCGGGGACGCGTTCCTCACCTACACCCCGTCCTTCCGCGGGCGGCAGCTGGGGCTCGTGTTGGGGGGAGGCATTCACCTGCCCCTGGGCGGAACGCAGCGGGTGCGGCCCAACGTCACCCTCAACTTCGTCATCTACTGATGAACCGGCTCCCGTTGGTTCGGGGCCGAACAGGTTTCACGAAAAGGAGCGCAGTCATGTCTTCGTTGATGGATGGAATGAGACCGCTGTCGATGCTGGGATCCGTGGTGCTGCTCGTGGCCTGCTCGTCCCCCGCCGCTCCACCCCAGGCGCAGGCGGTGGTCCCCGCGGCATCTCCCTCCCCCACCCGTGTCGCGCCGGCCGCGCCTCCCGCCGTCACCGGGGCCACGCAGGAGAAGGAGGCCAGCAAGATCCAGCAGGCCAGCGCGACCCAGGAGGCACGGGTGCAAGGCATCGATGTCTCCCACTACCAGCCGACGGTGGACTGGGACACCGTGAAGTCCTCCACCGCCTTCGTCTTCGTCAAGGCAACGGACTCCACGGGCGTGGTGGACTCGCACTTCAGCTCGCACTGGAGCGGGGCCAAGAAGGTGGGACTGCCCCGGGGCGCCTACCACTTCTTCCATCCGAAGCATGACGTGGATCAGCAGGTCACCAACTTCACCCAACACCTCAAGAACGACCCGGGAGAGCTCCCCCCCGTGGTGGACGTGGAGGAGTTCAAGAACGAGTACCAGGCCTTCACGTGCGAGCAGCTCGCAGGGATGATGCAGCGCTTCTCCCAAGGGGTGGAGAAGGCGCTGGGGCGCAAGCCGATGATCTACACGAACCACCAGACCTGGCGGACGAGCTTCTGTGATCACCCCTACTTCAACGACCACCCCCTGTGGCTCGCTCAATACACAGGCCACCCCTCGCAGGAGCCGAAGCTGCCTCCGGGCTGGAACAGCTGGCTCTTCTGGCAGTACTCCGAGAGCGGCAAGGTGGTCGGGATTCCCGGAGCGGTGGACCAGAGCTATTTCAACGGCTCCGCGCACGACCTGAAGGCCCTCTCGAGCACCAGGATGCCCGGCGAGGGGCGCCTCGCCGCTGATCAATGAGCCGTCAGAGGCGAGTGCCACAGTACTTGCAGTGCACCGCGTCCACGTCATGGCCCTCGGCACCACAACCGGGGCAGGCCTCGGGGTTGAGTCCCTTCCGGCTGGCGGCCGCGAGCTCCACCGACACGATGCCGGTGGGGACCGCGAGGACTCCGTAGCCCAGGATCATCAGCACCGACGCGATGAATTGCCCGGGGACCGTCTTGGGCGTGATGTCGCCGAAGCCCACCGTCGTCATGGTGACGATGGCCCAGTACATCCCGCGCGGGATGCTGTCGAAGCCGTTCTTCTCGCCCTCCACCAGGTACATCACCGAGCCCATGATGACGACCGTGCTCAGCACCGCGCCGAGGAAGACGGTGATCTTCGGACGGCTCGCGCGCAGGGCGGTGAGGAGCACCTCCGCCTGCCCGAGGAAGCTCACCAGCTTGAGCACGCGGAAGACGCGCAACAGGCGGATCACGCGGACCACCAGCAGCGACTGGGCCCCGGGCAGCATCACGCTCAGGTAGGTGGGCAGGAGGGCCAGCAGATCCACCAGACCAAAGAAGCTGGACGCGTAGAGCAGCGGGCGCCTCACGGACAGGAGCCGCAGCCCGTACTCCACGGTGAAGAGGGCCGTGAAGACCCACTCCGCGAAGCGGATGGCCTCCCCGTACCGCACGCGGATGGGCGCCACGCTCTCCAACATCACCGCCAGGACGCTGAGGAGGATGGCGCACAGCAGCGCCACGTCGAACGCCTTCCCCGCCGGGGTGTGGGACTCGAAGATGACCTCATGAAGCCGGGCGCGGGCTCCAGCGGGAGGACTCTGTTCGGAGGGGTGCGTCACGCGGCCACTGTAGACGAGTTGCCCTATCGACACGTCCTGGAATGGGGATGGGGCGGTCCGTCCACCACGCCACAGGAAGGACGACGCGGTGGGATTGAGTTCGCCGCGTGGGGGCCGCTCGGGAGTACGTGGACGGGACACTGACCCTGGAGCCAGCATGAAGACCCAGATTGATCCCGTCCTGCGCGGTACCCTTCTCGCGGCGGTGCTCGCCCTTTCGGCCTGCGCGAGCATGCAGGCCAGCACCACCCTGGAGAGCAAGAGCGGCAGCACCGTCATCGGGAACGCCACGTTCAGCGAGGACGGGGATCAGGTGACGTTGCAGCTGGATGTCACGGGAGCCAGCCCGGGCGCGCATGGTGCGCACATCCACGAGCTGGGGGACTGCAGCGCCGCCGACGCCTCCAGCGCGGGCGGGCACTGGAACCCGACCACCAAGGTCCACGGAACTCCCAATCCGGAGCACCACCTGGGCGATCTGGGCAACATCCAGATCGGCCAGGACGGCAAGGGCACGCTGAAGCTCTCCAAGGAGGAGTGGACGCTCGGTGACGGTGCCAGCACGGACGTGGTGGGCAAGGCGCTCGTCATCCACGCGGGCGAGGATGATCTCCAGACGGATCCCGCGGGCGCCTCGGGTGCCCGTCAGGCGTGCGGCGTCATCTCGAAGCAGTAGTGCGCGTCGGGCCGTACAGCCGCGGGTTCGTTTCACGAACCTTGAGAATCGAAGACAGTGATTGACCCTGGGCGTCCCGGAGTTTTCGTGGACGCGCCCTTTCGGCCTCTGTTATTGGCGAAAACAGCAAAAGCTGTTTTTCCTCCAATTACGGTGATGAGGCTGCAAGATCATGAGTCGATTCAACTGGCTGTCGCTGTTCGTCGCGGGGGTGCTGCTCTTCCTCCCCGCGTCGGAAGCGCGAGCCTTCGATTACGGGGTGAACCTCCATCCGAAACACGTCGCCACGGTCGCGCAGGCCCAACAGACGGCGCTGGTGCTGAGCCAGCGGAAGGTGCGCGTGGTGCGGCTGGACGTGTCGCCGTTCTCGGACATCTCGTGGCTCACGCAGGTGGTGACGGCCTTCAAGGACAAGGGCATCACCGTGGAGGCGATGCTCTATGATCCCAAGGTGAACACCGCGGTATGCGGGACCCAGGCCACCGAGCAGGAGGCGTACAACGCGACCTACGCCATCGTGAACCAGATGAAGTCGCTCATCCGGGACTGGGAGATCCAGAACGAGCGGCAGCTCAAGATCGCGCCGGCCTCATCCGCCATGGACGCATCGCCCTACCAGAATGACTGTGGCTACCGGGAGGCCGCGGTGAACCGGGGCATGTCGCGCGCCATCCGGGACGTGCGGGCGAGCTCTGGCGTGCCCCTGCGCATCATCCTGGGCTTCATCGGCCGGGGGTACGGCTTCCTGGACTTCATGCTCGCGCAGGGCGTGCAGTTCGACGTCGTGGGCTACCACATCTATCCCTGGTACGAGCAGACCAGCCTGGACACGGACCCGTGGTTCGGCACGGGCGGCCTCTTCGCGAACATGGCGCGGTTCAACCGCCCGGTGCGCATCAACGAGTTCAACTGCGCGGAGGTCTACTCGGGAGACCCGAACACGCCCTATGGCGACCGGGCGGACTACGAGAACCAGGCGGGCCAACCGGTGACGGAGCGGTGCTTCCAGAGCATCAACAAGCACCTGCGCATCATCCTGGCGCAGACGAAGGTCGCCCTGGAGGGCGTGACCTTCTACCAGCTGCTGGATCAGCCGGAGCTGCCGTGGGAAGCGGAACGGCGCTTCGGGCTGATGTATGACATCAACACCCCCAAGGTGCAGCTCATGCTGGTGTCCGCCTTCGCCGGCGGGAGCCTCACCACCTCCGAGCGGAGCCAGGTGACGAGCCGGGGCCTGCTGACGGACGCGGAGATCAACGCGAACCAGGCGGGAAGCACGGGAGGGCCCACGGCGGCGGCGCTGACGCATTTCGACTACGTGGCCTATCTCTACCGGTTCATCCATGGCCGGGACGCGGACGCGTCGGGCCAGTCATACTGGACCGGCAGGCTGGAGGCCGGCTCCGCCACGCGAATCCAGGTGCAGGTCGCGTTCTACAACTCCACCGAGTCGCTCACCCGGCGCAACGCGAACAACTACACGCCCGCGCCTTCGACGAACACGCTGTCCCATACGGACTTCGTCAAGTACGCGTACATCGTGCTGCTCGGCCGGGACGCGGATGCGTCGGGACTGAACGCCTACGTCAACGCGCTGCAGACGGGGGCGACGCGGGCGGACGTCATCCGGGCCCTCATGACCAGCAGCGAGTACCGGACGCGCCACGGCCTGTAAGGCCGCGAATGAGGCACCCGCGACTCAGCCGGCGCGGACGGCGTAGAGGAAGCGCGCGTAGCCGATCTCGGCGGCGTTCTTCGTGAGCTCGATATTGACCCATGCGACGACGTCGCCGAACGGACGGTCCTGCAAGGGCCATCGTGTCCGCTGTGCCGATCGCAGGTCCTCGTCAGTGACCTGCTCGAGCACCGCTCGCCACTGTGTCTGTAGCTGGCTGATCCACTCGCGTACGCCGTCGGCGGTGCCAGGCCACATCACGTTCTCGCGTGAGAGCGTCCCGTCGCCGAATGAGTGGTTGAGCACCATGGACCACCAGAAGCCGAGGTGCCACGTCAGCCACGCGATGCTCGACGGACCAATGTCATAGTCCTCGCGATCCGGCCAATCGGCGCGCCACCTTCCATCGGGGGTCTGGTGCACGTGCAGTCCCTTCTGGGCAGGGCGCCACAAACACTCCTCGGTGGCGAGGCCGTTGAGGTGGAAGCTGGTGAGCGCCCACGCCGTTTCGAACTGCCGGCTCAAGTAGTCACGAACTTCGTTGGTCATGGGCGGAGTGTAAACCGCTGGGGAACTTCGAAGGCCGAACTGGCGGGGCCTGCGCGCCAGCCAGCTTGACAGTTGTACGATACAACTGTCAGGCTGTGGACGTGTCGACCTCCGACGATCCTCTCGAAGTGGTGCACCAGGCGATAACCCTGCTGTCGCGCAATTCGAGTGTGCGGGCGACCAACACGTTCCGCGGCCTGTCGTTCGTTAGCTACTCGATGCTGGCGTTCATCAGCCGCTCGCCGGAGCCGACGGCCTCGGAAATCGCGGAGCGGTTCGGGCTCGAGAAGTCGACCGTCAGCCGCCAACTCGCCGAGCTGGAGGAGGAAGGACTGCTCCACCGTGCGCCGAGCCGCTCCACTCCGCGGATGAAGACGCTCTCGCTCACCGCGCTCGGCCTCGAGCGGATGAGTGAAATCCATGCATATCAGCGCGCCTTGCTCGAGGAGCGGTTCCGTCAATGGCCCAAGAAGGACGTCACGCAGTTCAGTCGACTTCTCTGGCGCTTCGTCTCGGAGGTGGACACGACCTCGAGCTCGCTGAACCGACCACCGCAGGCTGGGCGCAAGCGCGCCGCCGCAAATCCTCCCTCGAAGGGACGAAGGAAGACCGCTCATGATCAAGCTTCAAGATGATGCCCACCGCCTGGGCGTCCGCGCTCGATCCTGGAACAACGCGCTGCTCGCAAGGCCCGGCGACCTCGACCTCTCCATCGAGGCCTCGCGCATCGAAGGCCGCGTCCCGGCCGCGCTGACGAGGGGACGCCTGCTGTCGAACGGACCGGGGTGGACGAAGGTCGGTGACCGCCTCGCGCATCCCTTCGACGGGCACGGCTACGTACGCGCGTTCTCGTTCGAAGCCGACGGCTCGGTGCGCCTTCGCGCTCGCTTCGTGGATACGCCGACGTACCGCGAGGAGCTCTCCGCGGGCCGTCTCGTGCGCCGCGGGCTAGGCACCAACCCGAGCCCGCACTTTTGGAAGAACATCGTGGCTACGCGCGCCCGCAACGTCGCCAACACCACCGTGCAGCGGTGGAGCGGCAAACTCCTCGCGGCGTGGGAAGGCGGCGCGCCGTACAGCTTGGACGCGGACTCCCTCGAAACGCACGGAGAGGAGACGTTCGGCGGCGTCATCGCCGGCCAGGCCACACTGGCGCATATGAAGCTCGACGAGGCGATGAAGCGGCTCGTCACCTGCAGCGTGAAGCTCGGACGCACGACGTCGCTCACGTTTCGCGAGTTCGACGAGGCTGGCAAACTCGTTCACACGCGCGACGTGGATTTGCCGTCGTCACTCTTCATCCACGACTTCGTCATCACGCCACACTGGTACGGCCTGTTCAGCAACCTGCTGAGCATGAAATTTGGCACGCTTGGGCGTGTCTTGCTCGGTGGCGCCACGCTCGTCGAGGCCATCACGACCGACCTCGAGGCGCCCGGCGCTCTCTACCTCGTACCGCGAACCAGTGACGCGCCGCTGCGCACCGTGACCCTGCCTGATCGCGCCTTCGCGGTGCACTACGGTAACGCTTTCGAGCGTGATGGTGCCGTGTACCTCGACGCGTGCCTGTCGCCGGACATCGACTTCGCCTCGGCTTTCGGCTTTCAGGGACCGACCGTGCCGATCGATCCCGCAAGGCCCGACGCTGACGAGCCGGGGCGGCTCTTCCGTGTGGTCGTACAGGACGGCGCCGATAGAGGTACATGGACGCAGCTCGCACCGCATGGCCTCGACTTCCCTCGCGTGCATCCCGCGCATGACGGCCGCGAGACGCCCGTGCTCTTCGGCGCCGCGCGCGCCGCCCTGAAACACGGCGCGCCCTTCGACTCGGTGGTCCGTAAGGATCTGATGGACTTGGAGCGCCCCGCCGACGTGTGGACCGCGCCGGAGAACGTCTTCGTGGGCGAGCCCATCTTCGCGCCCGCGGCCGAGCGCGAAGACGAGGGGCACCTGCTGGCGATGTTGTACGACGGACTTCGCGAAGTGAGCACGCTCGCAATCTTCGACGCGAAGTCTCTTTCAAGCGGCCCCGTCGCGCGCATTCCGATGCCACTCATGCCCTACGCCTTCCACGGTGCGTGGGACGAACCCGCCGGCTCGTGACGACGCTCGCGCTCGGAGCAGAGCCAATCGAGTGGAATATTGAAATGTCCTCGAAGTCTGAGATTTCCTGAATTACACTCTTCACCTGTATCCTTGTCGGCCGCGCTGGAGTTCCCAGTCGCGGCAACAAGGAGAAGCAATGAAGAGCACCTCTGGACGTACTCAGCTGGCGGCGCGTGCCGCCCTCCTCCCGGTGTTGTTCCCCATGCTGTGGCTGGGGTCGGCTTGTGGCGAGCCGCCCCTGGACGACACGCGGGAGGAGCCCGTGGTGACCCAGGCGCAGGGCGCCTCGGACGCCAACCTGTATGACTCGTTCACCCGGGCCAACCACGACTCCCGCCTGTACAGCCTCGAGCAGGGCGTGCACGCGTGGACCCCGAATCCCTATTGGGGCAGCGCCTGGGGCATCATGTCGGGCCGCGCGTACCTCTCCAAGGACGACGGCACCTGGATGGACCACTACGCCACGGTGCCCGGCAGCGCGAACGTCCGGGTAATGGTGACGCTGGCCGCGCTGGGCGAGTTCTCCGGCCTCACCTTCCGCCACGTCGACCGCGGCAACTGCTGGAAGCTGGCGACGGACCTCGGCGCGCAGAAGTACTTCCTCACGAAGTACGTGGGCTATACGCAGTACTTCCCGCTGCAGATTGCGCAGGCGCCCGTCGCGGGGGACGTGCTCGAGGTGCGCGCGTCCGGCACCCGCATCGACGTGTACATCAACGGCGTGCACAAGGGCGGCGTCAACGACACCTCGCACCAGTACGCCACCCGCGTCGGCCTGCTCGCGAGCCAGGACAACCTCGCGCGCTTCGACGAGTTCAAGGTCTACACGCAGGGCACGCGTGACGCCACGCTGCAGCCCTTCACCTCGAACTCGGTGTGGAACCTGCCCATCGGCCAGGAAGCGGTGTACGCGAGCACCACGGACCCGGCGACGCGCGACTTCCTCGCCACCTGGTTCGACAACCGGACCATCAACGCCTGGGCCAACTGGAACGAGTACTCGCACCCCATCAGCTTCGCGTCCAACACCGACCCGTGGGCGACGGTGTCGGACTTCAATGACTCGTCGCGCAACGGCACCTACAACGTGCCCGCCACCGCTACCATCGCCAACGGCAGCGACAAGCACATGCACGTGGTCAACCCCTCGCGGACGTACATCGACGAGGCCTGGGCCACCACGCGCCAGTCGACCACGGCGTACACCGTGGGGCGCCACCACAAGATTGACCTCTACGGCAGCGGCCTGGGCCCGCAGAACGGCGTGCGCGCCTACGGCGGCGCCGCGGTGGGCGGCCTCATCCGCGCGTGGGAGACGACGTCCACGCACCCGAAGTACACGGGGAAGATTCAGCACGCCATCGCCCTGGCCGTGGACCGCGCGCAGCTCTATTACAGCGGCGGGTCCAGCGGCTACGACTCCAAGGGCTACGGCACCGCGAAGGGCTACGTCTGGCCCGCCACCGAGCAGGACTGGAACAGCGAGTGGAACTACAAGGGCAACGTCCCCATGGGGGCGTACTTCGCCATTCCGCCCTCCGTGGACATCAACGCGCAGGGGCTGACGGCGGACGGGAAGATGGTGGCGCAGGCGCTCCAGGACTACGGCGCCTACGTGACGGACGCGACAGTGGGGGCGGTGACCTTCTACGTGGAGCCGACGGCGCCCTCGACCTTCGCGGCCAACCTCCGCAAGGACGCGGCGAAGCTGCGCTCGCTGCTGCGGCGGGTGACGAACAACAGCGCCGCCACGCCCAACGGCCCCGGCGAGCGCCGCGTGCCCATGCTGCCCGACCTGGCGACGCCCCAGCCCTAGTGGCCAGGGGAACAGCGGGCCGGCGAAGTCGATGAAGGCCCGCAGCTTGGGGAGCCGCTCGCACCCGGGCGGCCACAGGAGCCAGCAGGCCCCACGCTGGTGTCATGCCGCCAGTCTGTCTACCGGGCGTCGGCCCTGGTCCATAGACATGGCGCATGATGATTCGCGCACTTCGTTCTCACCGTGTCTCCCGGCGTCAGGCCCTCGGCGGCGGAGGGGCCATGCCCGGCGCCGCCGCCCTCTCGGCATGTGGCTCGACTGAGGGCACATGGAGGAGCGCGGGTGGGCGTACCGGAGGAGGCAGCACGCACGGCTGAGCGTGGACAAGCTCGCGAAGGAGACGCCCTGACGCCACCCGACCAGGTGGACGAGTCGGTCTCGGGTCAGGGGCGCAGGCTCAGGTCCCAGGTGGCCGTGCGCGTCCACCGCAGGCCGGGCGGGAGGGTCGGGAGGGCCAGCGCTGTGCTGCCCTGGAAGGTGACCGGGCTCACCGGGTAGCGCGGGATGATGAGAGCCACTGAATAGTTGCTCCAGTCCTCCATGACCGGGAACTCGAAGCTGGTGTCGAAGGGGCCTCCGCTCTTGCAGGGCCTATTCCCATACTCGCGGGCCTTCCCCATGCCAGAAGCCCAGACGTGGCTCGTTTCGAATCCCATGGAGAGGAACTCCACGGCGTCCGGCTTCTCGACGTCCCCATCGATGGGAGCGATGTCGACCTCTACCGGCTCGGTCGAGGAGCCCGAGATGGAGTACCCCTGCTCTGTGTAGCGCGTGAAGGGGCCTGGGGGCTCGTCCAGGCAATTCTCCACGCCCCACGAGTGGCCATTGCCCTCCACGAGCGAGCTGAACTCCGCGCTGGAGCTCACGGTGACATGGGAATTGTTGATGGCGACATCCTCCAGGGTGAGGTGCTGGGTGAACCGTTTCTTGACCATGCTGCTGGTCTCGGTGTGCAGCGAGTCGTCCGGCGCGTCGTAGCGCGTGTAGCTGTCGAGGTCCTGCTCCTCGGTGATGGTGATGGTTCCGCTCAAGAGGGGCAGGCGGTGGTATTCGAGGATCTCGAGCTGGACCTCGTTGTGCGTCTTCCCCTTGAGGCCTCCATCCGTTATGAAACGGAATTCGGCTTCGAGCTTCTCGAGCTCCTGGACGAGCCCGTGACTCTGGATGCGGACGAAGCCAGTCGCCGCGGTCTTGATGTTGTCGGCAATCCATCCCTCCTCCGGCGTGTCCTCGAACGTGGTGACGGTGAACTGGGCGGAGGCTTGACCTTTGGCATCCGTCCGGGGCGCGAATGAAGTCAGCTCTCCGTGCTGTCCCAGCGTGTCCTTGTCGTACGCCCAATTGATGGTTTTGCCCGGCAGGGGCCCCTTGTCGGGGAGCGTGATGCCTAGTGACTGCAAGTAATTCATGATGCCGAGGTCGTAGGGGTACCAGGTGTACTCGACGGTAGCGGTGAGCGTGCTGACGGAGTCCGCGCCGGGCCGCTGGTGCCACAGCTTCGTGGGTGTCGCACTCAGATAGAGTTTGGATCCGTAGAGCATGACGGCCATCTTGACCAGGTTGACCCCGCCCTTCGCGAATGCATCCGCGAGGCCGGGTACACTTTCGATGACCTTCTCCAGCACGATCTCCTGGAGCACGGCGGCGGACCGCTGGCTCTGGAGCTTGCCCTGGGTGGTCCCGGCACGGGCCGCCGCGTAGATCGGGAGGACCTGTCGCATGAACAGCGTGAGCTGGAGCGGATCCAGAACGTCATCCCCGAACACGGCGTTCGTCGGCGGAACGCCCGAGCGGCGCGCGCGCTCGCGCCCCAGCGCCAGGATCAGCGCCAGCGGACGTTCGGCCTGGGTGTAGTCACCCTTCTCGACCAGCGGTGACAGCTTCTCGATGAGGTGCTCCGGCGTGAGGCTGGCGGAGGGATCCCGGGTCTTGAAGCCCTGGTCCCCGAGCTCCAACAGCAACGACTCGAGGCTCACGACCACGCCGGAGCGCAAGCCCTGGGCGAGGAGCTGGAGCTCGAAGTCGACCGCGGGGGGATGGGGAGACTCCAACCGCTGGGTCAGCTCGTCGGCCGGGAGCTGGCGGCTGTCGACGACCGGGACGCCGAGGAAGTGGAAGGTCCGGCGGAGCTCCGCGTCCAGCGCGTCGGCTTGCCCCTGGTCCGAGGCCTCGGCCAGGTCGTAGAGCCTCCGGGCGTACGCATCGAGCCCTTCCCGCGTCGGCGCGATCTCCTTCGGCGCCGGGGCAGGGCATCCCGCGAGGGCCAACAGAAACGCCGTGTAGGCAATCAATCTGGTTCTACGTTCCAACATGAGCAATCCCCCCATCAGTGCAGCGGGTGTCGATCGCTCGTTAAGACGTGAAGCAGGCCCGAAGTTACCTGACGCGCATGGAAGACGGGCTCCGCGACGCAGGGAAAGACAGGTGGATGAGAAAAGGCGAAGGGCCTGGAATCTTTGAGGTTTCCCTCTCGATTCCAGGCCCTTCTTGTTGGCGAGGAGTACGGGACTTGAACCCGTGGCCTCCGGCGTGACAGGCCGGCGTTCTAACCAACTGAACTAACTCCCCACAGCACCTCTCCCCTGGAGGAGAAGATGAAAGCCCTGGAGCCCACCGTGAAGTGAAACTCCAGGGCTTTCGATGGTCGGGGCGACTGGATTTGAACCAGCGACCACTTGCACCCCAAGCAAGTGCGCTACCAGGCTGCGCTACGCCCCGAGATTTCGTCTCCCGCCGGTGCCGTTCGGCGCCGTCGAGATGGGCTGCCTTATGCCCCCACCCGTTTCCCAGGTCAAGTACGAGATCGGGCGGCCCTTCAAAAACTCACTCGGCCTTCGCCTTCATTCCGCCCACCGAGGCCTTCATGGGCTCGAGCTCCTCCATCTCCTCCAGGGCCTCGTCCAGATCCTCGGGATCCAGCCCGGCTGCCTCGGCCGCGTCGGCCGCCGCGTCCTCCGCGGCATCCAGCTCGGAGTGGTTCTCCGGAATCTGCTCGCCGTTGAGGGCCGCCTTCAGCACCGCGCTCGGCCGGAAGGTCAGCACGCGGCGGGCCGAGATCTCGATCTCCTTGCCGGTCTGGGGATTACGCCCCACGCGCGCCTTCTTCTGACGCACCTGGAAGTTCCCGAAACCCGAGATCTTGATCTTGTCCCCGCGCTCCAGCGTCTCCTTGAAGGTGTCGAAGACGAGCTCGACGATCTCCGCCGACTCCTTCTTGGAGAAGCCGACCTTCTCGTAGACCCCTTCGATGATGTCCGCCTTGGTCATGCGAGTACCTTCGCGCCCCTCTCTGCCGTGAACCCGGCGGACTGTGACAGCCTTCCCCGACAACTGTCAACCCACCGGTTTCACTCAGGTTTTCCCGCAGTCACCCAACCTTCAGGCGCGCAGGGCGCCACCCAGGCGCTGGTTGACCTCGGTGATGATTCGCTGGTGCGCGGCACTCACCTCGGCGTCGGTGAGGGTGCGCTCGGGCGAGCGGTAGCGGATGGCGTAGGCCAGGTTCTTCCGGCCCTCGGGGATGGGCTTGCCGGTGTAGACGTCGAAGATGAGGGCGTCCTCCACCAGGGTGCCACCGACCTCCAGGATGACGCGGCGGACCTCGTCGTTCTGGAGCTCCACCGGCACCACCACGGCCAGGTCCCGGAGCACGGCGGGGAAGCGGGGCAGCCCTCCCCAGGCCGGCACCAGCCGGGCCGCCGAGTACAGCGGCGCGGTGTCCACCTCGAAGACGAAGACGTCCCGAGGCAGCTCCAGGCCCTTGATCACCCGGGGGTGCAGCTCGCCCACGTGGCCCAGCACCGTGCCGTCGGCCAGCTCCACCCGGGCGCAGGCGCGGGGGTGGAAGGCCGGAGCCTCGGCGGGGACGAAGCGGACGCCCTCCACGTGGAGCGCGTGCAGCACGGCCTCCAGTGCGCCCTTGGCGTCATAGAAGTCCGCCCGCGCGTCCTTCTGCGTCCACGTGCGCCCACCGCGCAGACCCCACACGAGGCCGGCGAGCCGGTGCACCTCGCGGGTGGCCGGGCGTTGGCCCTGCCCTCCCTCGGGATCGCGGAAGTAGGCCCGGCCCGTCTCGTACAGGGCCACCCTGTCCACCTGGTGCCGCACGCTGCGGGAGAGGTTCTCCAGCAGGCCCGGCAGAAGGCTGGTGCGCATCACCGACTGCTCCACGCTCAGCGGGTTGAGCAGCGCCACCGGCTGCTCCTTCCCGCCCAGCACCTCCAGCGTGCGCGGCGCGACGAAGGAGTAGTTCACCACCTCGCTCAGCCCCACCCCGGACAGGGCCTGGCGGGTGCGGCGCTCGGCCTCGGAGGCGGCCGGCTCGGGAGCCAGCTCGGCGAGCCCCCGCGGCAACCGGGCGGGGATGTTGTCGTAGCCGTGGACGCGGGCGAGCTCCTCCATCAGGTCCTCCTCGCGCTCCACGTCCACGCGGGCCCGGGGCACCTCGAAGGTGGTCTGCCCACTCCCCTCCTCCACCGCCTGGAAGCCCAGGGTGCCGAGGATGCGCCGGCAGTCGGCCTCGGAGATGGCCACGCCCAGCACCTTCTCCACGCGGCCGTAGCGCAGCGTCACCCGGCGCGGCGGCTGGGGCTTCGGGTACACGTCCACCCGGCCCGGGGCCACCGTGCCACCGGCCAGCTCGGCGATGAGGGCCGCGGCCCGGTCGGCGGCGGCGATCGTGGCGTCGATATCCACCCCGCGCTCGAAGCGGTGCGAGGCCTCGGTGTGCAGGCCGTGGCGCTTGGACGTGCGGCGGATGCTCGAGGGCTGGAAGTGGGCGGACTCGAGCAACACGCGCGTCGTGCCCGCGCTCACCTCACTGTCCGAGCCTCCCATCACGCCAGCCAGGGCCTGGGCCCTGTCCCGGTCGCAGATGAGCAGGTCCTCGGGCTCCAGCGCCCGCTCCTTGCCATCGAGCGTGGTCATCTTCTCGCCCGGCTTCGCGGTGCGGACGATGATCTCCTGCCCCGCCACCCGGTCCAGGTCGAAGGCGTGCAGCGGCTGGCCGTACTCGAGGAGGACGAAGTTGGTGACGTCCACCACGTTGCTGATGGGGCGCACCCCGCAGGCCTTCAGCCGATCCTGCAGCCACTGGGGCGAGGGGCCGATCTTCACGTTCTCGATGACACGGGCCGCGTAGCGCGGGCAGCGCACCGGGTCCTCGATGCGGATCTTCACCTTCTCGGAGGTGGGCGCACCGGACTCGGCCAGCTTCGGCTGGGGCGGACGCAGGGTGCCCCCGGTGGCCACCGCCACCTCCCGGGCCACGCCCAGGTGCGACAGGGCATCCGGCCGGTTGGGGGTGACGTTCACCTCCAGCACCACGTCATCCAGCCCGAGCGCCTCGGCGATGGGCGTCCCGGGCTTCAGCTCCGGCGGGAGGATGAGCAGGCCCGAGGCATCCTCGGACAGACCCAGCTCCTTGGCGGAGCAGAGCATGCCGAAGCTGTCCACGCCGCGCAGGGGGGCCTGCTTGATCTCCACGCCGTTGGGCAGCTTCGTACCGAGGGTGGCCAGCGGCACCTTGTCGCCGACCTTGTAGTTCTTGGCGCCGCACACCACCTGGAGCGGCTCCTTGCCGCCCGCGTCGATCTTGGTGACGGACAGCTTGTCCGCGTTGGGGTGCTGGACGGACTCCTTGATCTGCGCCACCACCACGCCGCGCAGACCCTCGCCGGGACGCTCGAGGCCTTCGATCTCCAGACCCACGGCCGTCAGCTTGCGCGCCAGCTCATCCACGGACGCCGGCAGCGCCACGTAGTCTCCGAGCCACTTGACCGAGATCTTCATCAGAACTGCTCCAGGAAGCGCGAGTCGTTCTCGAACATCATCCGCAGGTCGTCGATGCGGTAGCGCAGCATGGCGATGCGCTCCACGCCCATGCCGAACGCGTACCCGGTGACCTCGGTGGGGTCATAGCCGCTGTACTTGAAGACGTTGGGGTGCACCATGCCGCTGCCGAGCACCTCCAGCCAGCCGGTCTGCTTGCACACGCGGCAGCCCTTGCCGCCGCACGAGGTGCAGGAGATGTCCACCTCGGCCGAGGGCTCGGTGAAGGGGAAGAAGGACGGGCGGAAGCGCGTGCGCGTGTCCGAGCCGAAGAAGGCCTTCACGAAGGCGTCCAGGGTGCCCTTGAGCTCGGCGAAGCTGACGTCCTTGTCCACCAGCAGGCCCTCCACCTGGTGGAACATGGGCGTGTGGGTGATGTCCGAGTCGCGCCGGTAGACGCGGCCGGGCATGACGGCGCGGAACGGAGGCTTGCGGTTGAGCATGAAGCGCACCTGCACCGGGGACGTGTGCGTGCGCAGCAGCACCGGGCTGTCCGCCTTCTTCGCGTGGCCCAGCGAGGCCTCGTCCACGTAGAAGGTGTCCTGCATGTCGCGCGCGGGGTGGTCCTTCGGGAGGTTGAGCGCCTCGAAGTTGAAGTAGTCGAGCTCGATCTCCGGCCCGTGGGCCACCTCGAAGCCCAGCCGCTGGAAGGTGCGGACGATCTCCTCCATCGTCCGGGACACCGGGTGGCGGCTGCCGGGGGCCACGGCGCGGCCGGGCAGCGTGACGTCCAGCTTGGGGCCACGCAGCTCGGCCTCGAGCGCCGCCTCCTCCACGCGCTGGACGGCGTCGGCCAGGAGCTTCTCGATCTCGGCCTTCACCTGGTTGGCCACCTCGCCGAGGGCACGGCGCTCGTCGGGGGGCAGCTTGCCCATGCCGCCGAGGACACCAGACAGCTCACCCTTCTTGCCGAGGTAGCGGATTCGGAGTGCTTCCACCGCGGACGGATCCGAGGCGACGGAGATCTCCCGCCGCGCCGCGTCCGCGAGCGCCTGCAAGCGGTCTCGCATGGGACTTCGCCTCCCTTCCCCGGCCCGGCCGGGGCAAAAAAAAGGGCCGCCCACAGGGGCAGCCCGTTTCCAACCCGCGAACGGAAGCGGCCTCCAGGGAGACCGCGACCGCTCGCTCTCGGAGCCGGCCCCTCGGGCCGGCCCTCATTCTCAGGCCGCCTTCGCGATGTTGGCGACGGCGGCAAAACCGGCGGGATCGGCCACGGCCATGTCGGCGAGGACCTTGCGATCCAGGGCGACCTTGTTCTTGGCCAGACCGGCGATCAGCCGGGAGTAGGAAAGACCGACGGTGCGGGCGGCCGCGTTGATGCGGACGATCCACAGGGAGCGGAAGTTGCGCTTCCGCGCGGCGCGGTCACGGCTGGCGTAATCCAGCGCGCGCTCCACGGCCTGATTGGCCCGCTTGTAGCAGTTCTTGCGGCGGCCGCGGTAACCCTTGGCCAGCTTCAGAATCCGATTACGACGGCGACGAGCCTTGAAACCCTTCTTGACGCGCATTGCTGACTCCTGACTGCTGCGAGGTGTTCGAACCCCCGGCGCAAGCTCGCGGCCGCACCGCCAGGGCCCTCTTTACTGCGACTGCGTACCGCTAGTTCGCCCCGAAGGGGAAGAGCTCCTTGATCACCTTCTTGGCATCCATGTCCTTCAGGTGCCCGGTGCCGCGGTGCTCCCGCTTGAGCTTCTGGGACTTGGCATGGGTGAAGAGGTGCTTGCCGAAGGCCTTGGCGAACTTCACCTGGCCGGACTTCTTCACCTGGAAGCGCTTCTTGGCGCCGCTACGGGTCTTCAACTTGGGCATGGTGCCGATTCCTTCCTTCACTACCAATCCGCCGCAGCGAATCGCCGTCAGCGTGTGTCAAGGGCCGACGGCTTGGAAGCCGGCAGCCAGGTCCAACTATTTCGTCCCGCCAGACTGTGCCGCCGGAGCGCCCGCCGCGGGAGCAGCCGCCGGAGCATTGGCGACCGCCTGCCCCTCGGGCTTGGCGACGACCGGAGCCCCCTCGGGCTTCGCTTCGGACTTTGCCTCGGGCTTCCTGCCACCCTCCTTCGCCGCCGCCTCCGCCGCCGCCGCCTGCTGCCGGGCCAGATCTCGCGCCCGCTGCGCCACCTTCGGGTTGGGGGCGATGATCATGAACATCTGCCGCCCTTCCATGCGCGGCATCTGCTCCACCACCGCCACGTCCTTCAAATCCTTGATGACGTCGTCCAGGATGGCCGATCCCAGTTCCTTGTGCGTGATCTCACGACCACGGAACATGATGGTGATCTTCGCCTTGTCCCCATCCTCGAGGAAGCGCCGCACGTTGCGGACCTTGAACTCGTAGTCGTGCTCCTCCGTCTTCGGGCGGAGCTTGACTTCCTTCAGGTGGACGACGACCTGCTTCTTCTTGGCTTCCGAGGCCCGCTTCTTCTCCTCGTACTTGAACTTGCCGTAGTCCATGATCTTGCAGACCGGCGGCTTGGCCATCGGGTTGACCTCGACGAGGTCCATGCCCGCTGACTGAGCCCGATCCAGGGCCTGCTCGATCGTAAGGACGCCAAGCTGCTCGCCTTCCGGTCCTACGACGCGGACCTCCCGAGCACGGATACGGCGATTCGTTCTTTGGTCGCGAGCGATGTGAAAGCCCTCCAGTAGTGGGAGTAGGTACCCCCCTCGGAAGAGGGGCAAGATACTTGCCAGCCTCAGGGAGTCAAGAGCCCTCAGAGGCCCGTGACTCCCAGTGATATCACGACGGCCAGGCGGCTTCCTTCTCCAGGAGGGCCTCGAAGGTCTCGAGCTTCATGGTCTTGAGGTCCTCACCGCCGTAGCGCCGGGGGGACACCGCCCCACCCTCCACCTCGTTGTCTCCGATGACGAGGGTGAAGGGGATCTTCTGCATCTGGGCGTCGCGGATCTTCGCGTTGAGTGTGAGTCCGCGCTCGTCCAGCTCGATCCGGTAGCCCTTGGCCCGGAGCTGGTCGCGCACCTTGCGGGCGTAGTCCATCTGGCGGTCCGCCACGGTGACGAGCACGCCCTGCACCGGGGCCAGCCAGGCCGGGAAGGCGCCCGCGTAGTGCTCGATGAGGATGGCGATGAAGCGCTCGAAGGAGCCGTAGATGGCGCGGTGCAGCACCACCGGGCGGTGCTCGGCGTTGTCGTCGCCCACGTAGGTGAGGTCGAACCGCTCGGGGGCCTGGTAGTCGAGCTGCATGGTGCCGAGCTGCCACTTGCGGCCGATGCTGTCGGACACGTCGAAGTCGATCTTCGGGCCGTAGAAGGCGCCGTCGCCCGGCTTGAGCTCGTACTGCAGGCCCAGGCTCTCCAGGGCGCTCTTGAGGCCGCCCTCGGCGCGGTCCCACTGCTCGTCGGTGCCCAGACGGTTCTCGGGACGGGTGGACAGCTTCACCGCGTACTTGAGCCCCACCGCGCTGTAGACGCGATCCAGCAGCTGCACGAAGCGCCGGACCTCGTCGGCGATCTGGCTCTCCATGCAGTAGATGTGGGCGTCGTCCTGGCAGAACTGGCGCACGCGGGTGAGACCGCCCAGCGAACCGGCCGCCTCGTTGCGGTGCAGCACGTCCTGGGTGTGCAGGCGCAGGGGCAGGTCGCGGTAGCTGTGCTTCTTGAAGCCGTAGTAGATGTGATGACTGGGGCAGTTCATCGGCTTCAGCGAGAAGTCATGCTCCCCGGACTCGCTGTCGAGCACGAGGAACATGTTCTCCTTGTACTTGCCCCAGTGGCCGCTGATCTCCCACAGGCCCTTGTTGAAGAGCAGCGGGGTCTTGATCTCCACGTAGCCGGTCTCGTTCGTGAGCCGGCGCATGAAGGTGGCCAGGGTGTTGTAGAGCGTGGTGCCCTTGGGGGTCCAGAAGGCGGAGCCCGGCGCGAACTGGTGGAAGTGGAAGAGATCCAGCTCCTTGCCCAGCTTGCGGTGATCGCGCTTGCGGGCCTCCTCCATCCGGGTGAGGTACTCCTGGAGCGCCTTCTTGTCGAAGAAGGCCGTGCCGTAGATGCGCTGGAGCATCGGGTTGCGATGGTCTCCGCGCCAGTAGGCCCCGCTGGTGGACAGCAGCTTGATGACGCCGATCTTCCCCGTGCTGGGCGCGTGGGGCCCCAGGCAGAAGTCCACCCAGTCGCCGTGGGTGTAGAGCGTCAGCGTCTTGGCGCCCTTGGCCGCGATGTCCTTGACGATCTCGACCTTGAACTTCTCGCCCTTGCCATCGAAGAGCTTGATGGCATCGTCCATGGACACCTCGGTCCGGACGAAGGGGAGGTTCTTGGCGATCTCCTTGTTGGCCTCCTCCTCGATCTTCTCGAGGTCCTCGGGCGTGAAGGGCTTCTCGCGGAAGAAGTCGTAGTAGAAGCCCTCCTCCGTCGCCGGGCCGATCGTCACCTGGGTGCCCGGAAAGAGGCGCTGCACCGCGCTGGCCACCACGTGGGCGGCGTCGTGCCGGATGAGCTCCAGGCCCTCGGGGCTCTTGGAGGTGAAGATCTGCAGCTTCACGTCCTCGTCGAGCGGACGCGCCAGATCCATGTCCTGGCCATTCACGCGCGCGAAGAGGGCGGCCTTGGCCAGGCCCGCCCCGATGCTCTCGCGAACGAAGTCCGCGATGGTCGTCCCCCGCGGCGCCTGCTTCTGCGTGCCATCGGGGAGAGTCACCGTGATCTGATCCGCCATGCGAGACCTCGGAAAAAGACGCGGGCGGCAGGCTGATCAGCCTTGCCGCCCGCTGGTGAACCGCTGTGCTGAAGTGGGTCGTAGTGGGATCGAACCACTGACCCCTACCGTGTCAAGGTAGTGCTCTACCGCTGAGCTAACGACCCGTTCGCCGTCAGGACTTCTGTCGTCGAAGGCGGGCGGGGAATACAGCGGGCGCCCCGCAGCTGTCAAGGAAACAGCGACACACGTGCGTCATGTTCCCTGACGATTTTCGATCAGCACCCGGGCCCGGGCCATCACGGCATCGAACATGGCCGGGGTGAGCCTGCCCGTCTGGGTGTTCTGCTGGCTCACGTGGTAGCAGCCCAGGAGCACCGGGCCCCCCGGCAGGGCCAGCTCCGCCCCATGGCCGAACGCGGGCCGGGGCGTGGGGATGGACCCCCCTGCCCTTTCCAGCCAGGCGAGCGTCGCGTTCCAGGCAATGGCCCCCAGGGTCAGCACCACCCGCGTGGGCAGCAGGGCCATCTCCCGGTCCAGGAAGGGGGCGCACCGGGCCAGTTCCTCCGGCAGGGGCTTGTTGTCCGGCGGGGCGCACTTGCACGGCGCGACGATGTAGGCCCCTGTCAGCGCGAGGCCGTCCTCCCGGTGCTCGCTCCGGGGCTGGTTGGCGAAGCCCGCCCGGTGCAGCCCGGCGAAGAGGAAGTCCCCCGAGCGGTCCCCGGTGAACACACGTCCGGTCCGGTTGGCCCCGTGCGCCGCTGGCGCCAGCCCGATGATGATCAGCTCCGCCCTCGGGTCCCCGAAGCCGGGCACCGGCCGTCCCCAGTAAGTCCAGTCGCGGAAGGCCCGGCGCTTCTCCCGGGCCACCTGCTCCCGCCACTCCACCAGCCGGGGACAGGCCCGGCAGGTGATGATCTCCTCCTGGAGGCGCGCGAGCTCCGCGGCGCCCTTTCCCACTTCCTTGCTCTTGGCCACGGCCCCTTCCCTAGCGCCGCTCCCCGTCTCTTCGCCACCGTCCGCTCCGCCGGACGGCCCGGGGCCGGGGGACGCCTCAGGGGCCGCGTCCCTCGCCCGTGTAGAGCGCCGTCCGCTGGTAGCGCTCCACCACCACGCTCAGCACCACCTTGAGGATGGCCGTCGTGGGCACCGCGAGCAGGATGCCGGTGAAGCCGAACAGCTCGCCAAAGGCCAGGATGGCGATGATGACGGACACCGACGAGAGGCCCACCTTGTCCCCCACCACCTTGGGGGTGATGACGAGCCCCTCGGCCATCTGGGCCACCAGGAACGTGCCGGCCACCACCGCGAGCTGCCACGCCCCCTGCCAGGACAGCATCAGCCCCAGCAGCGCCAGCACCACGCCCAGGGTCGTCCCCAGGTAGGGCACCATGTTGCCGAACCCGGCGATGACGCCAATGACGATGGCCATGTCGATGCGCGCGAACCCCAGGCCCGTGCTGTAGAGCACCGAGAGGATGGCGCCCACCGTGACCTGACCCCGCACGAAGGCGGACAGGACGTCATCCACCTCGGAGAATCGGCGGCTGACCAGCCCCACCGCCCGGCGCGGCACCAGTCCCTTCACCAGCCCCACCAGGTGCGGGTAGTCCTGCACGAAGAAGAAGGCCAGCACCGGCACCACCATCAGGCCCAGCAGCGTGGCCACGAAGCGGGCGGTGTTGCCCGCGAAGCTCGCCACCAGCCGCGCCGCCGTGGGCCCCGCGCTCTGCAGCAGCTCCGAGGCCCGCCCTCCCAGCTCCGCCATGCGCTGCCGCAGCAGGTCCGGCAGCGGACGCCCCAGCAGGGCCTCCACCTGCGGCACCACCCGCTCGCTCGACCGGAGGAAGAAGTCCGGCAGCTTGGCCGCCTCCTCCCGGAACACGGGGATGAGGTACAGCACCGCCCCGACCAGCAGGAGCACACACCCGGTGAACACCACGCTCGTCCCCAGGGTGCGGTTGAGGCCCCGGCGCTCCAGCGCGGTGACGATCGGGTTGAGCACGTACGCGGTCCCGAGCGCCAGCAGCACCGGCACCGACACTCCGCCGAACACCGACAGCAGCGCGAACACCAGCGCCAGCGAGCCCACCATGCCCAGCGACCAGGCGAAGTCCACCCGCCGGGCCTCCGTCTCGGAGAGCGCTCCCTCGGACAGCCCGGGCTGTTCCGCGACGGGCCGCGCCTGGGGCTCGGGGGCGCGTTGCGGCTCCCCTCCCGGACCGACCAGATGCAGGGACGCCTCCTGCGCTGGAGTCACCCGCACCCCTGGCGCCTTCACCGCGCCCGCCTTGCCTCTCTTGTTGCGTCCGATGGCCAACCTCCGTGCAGCACCCAGGGTATACCGCAAGCGCGTCCCACAACTCAGGGGGTGCCGCCGCGCTCCGGCTCCATCGGCTTCAGCCGGATGGTCAGCCCCGCCCGGGCATTGCTGGGCTCGTAATACGTGGTGTACGGCCAGTAGCCGTCCTTCTTCACGTCGATGCGATGCAGCCCTCCACCCACCTGGAGCCCGCTCGGACCGCCACCGAAGTCGGTGCACACGCCCTGAACCACCCCGTCCAGGTACACCTCGGCGTCCGAGGGCTCGCACTGGAGCAGCAGGTTGCCGCGGCGGGACTTCACCGCGCGCAGCATCTCGCGCGCCCGCTCCGCCGCGGGCGAGTCCACCTGCTCCGGGCCCGAGGCACAGCCGAGCCACAGCCCCGCGAGGCCCATCACCCCCAGGCGCCCGAGCCGCCCACCCCGTGCCATCATCACCGACGCCATGTGCACCCTTTACTTGATGAGGATCGCCACCCGGCCCTCGGCCAGGAGGCTCGGCTCGAGCCCGGCGAGCGTCTTCGCCGCGTCCGGCCCCAACAGGAGATCCGAGCCCTGGAGCCGAGCCGCCTCGAGCACCAGCGGCCGCGCGCCCACCAGCGCCGACTTCCGGGCCTGCTCGAGGCTCGCGAAGAATCCGGCCACGCCCGTGAGCTTCCGGGCCTCCGGGGACAGTGTCTCCTCGCCGTAGAGCGGCTGGCCCGCGTCATCGAGCAGCCGGGGCGCCAGCACGGGCACCATGCCCAGCTTCCGCGCGTCCACCACCAGCCCGGTGTACTTCGCCTTGGTTTCCTTCTTCGTCTGGGCGGGCTTCGTCTCGGCCGGAGCCGCGGTGTTGGCGAGAGTGGAAGCGGGAGTCACCAGCACCGCGGTGAGCGCCCCCAGTGGCACCTCCACGTCCAGCTGCACGCCGCTGTCAGAGAAGTAGCGCTGCTGGATGACCTTGTAGCCGCGGAGGACGTCCTCGACCTTGCGGCGGGTCTCCTCGCGGGCCAGCTCATCGCCCACGGTCCGGTCCGCGCGGAGGCGCAGGCCCTTCACCTGCTCCAGCAGCTCCGCGAACGCATCCTCCTTCGCCGAGCGCTCCGCGCCCAGCCTCGCCTGGGACGGATTGGAGGCCTTCACATCCGGAGGCCCATCCCCCGTCACCCGGAGAACCTGCCGCTGCCAATCCACCCCGTTGCCCTGCGCCAGCGCCGACAACGGAGCCGCCAGCACGAGCGCCCACAGTGCACGCCTCAAGTGAATCCTCCCCGCTCTCATCGGATGGCCGGATTCAAGGGCCCGCTCCGAGCCGGGTCAAGGCGAGCCCGCCAGCCCGCCCTCCAAATGAGCGCGGCTCAGTGTCCTTCCGAGCTGCGTGTCACGTAGTCATCAATCATCCGGCGGTGCCGCTCGGTGAGCAGCGTGAAGCGCACGCCCGAGCGCTCGTGCTTGCGCGGGTGGGCCTCCACCCACTCGCGCACCACCTCGCCCTCGGCGTAGATGACCTCTTCCGAGCCGGGGAGCTGGAACTGGAGCCCCACCCGCCGGGCGTCGTGCTCGGGCTCGATGAGACGCGCCAGGCTCACACCCTCCTGGCTGATGTCGGCGGCGCGCGCCATGTACGGCACGCCCCCCATGTACTTGTTCATGTAGATGTCGAGGGGGACCCGCGTGTTCTTCCGCTTCTCGCTCATCTCTCGCTCTCCCGAGGGCCGCGACTGCTACAGGCCGCTTCAGCGCTGCTGCAAGGTGTCGCGAGGGTAGAGACATCCGGACAGCTGGCAAGAAAACGACCAGCCGGAACACCCCGGTCGGCCCTATCCTTCGACCGTCTCAGAGAAAGGCGGTTGTACACACATGCGATTCGGAATGATGGCAGCGGCACTGCTCGGCTTCGCCGGGATGCAGGCCCAGGCCCAGACCCCTGCCCCCCAGGCGCAGAGCCAGGCCCAGCTCAAGACCGAGGACGAGAAGACGGTGTACGCGCTCGGCCTGTCGATTGGCCGGAGCATCAAGCTGTTCGATCTGAGCCCGGCCGAGCTCGAGATCGTCAAGAAGGGCATGACGGACTACATCAACAACGCCAAGCCGGCGGTGGAGCTGGAGACGTACGGGCCCAAGCTGCAGGGGCTCGCCAAGGGGCGGCAGGAGAAGGCGGGCCAGAAGTTCCTGGAGAACGCCGCCAAGGAGAAGGGCGCCACCAAGCTGCCCTCCGGCGTCATCTTCAAGGAGCTCAAGGCCGGCACCGGCCAGAGCCCCAAGGCCACCGACACGGTGAAGGTGAACTACCGCGGCACGCTCACCAACGGCACCGAGTTCGACAGCTCCTACAAGCGCGGCGAGCCGGCCGAGTTCCCCCTCAACGGCGTCATCCCCTGCTGGACCGAGGGCGTGCAGAAGCTGAAGGTCGGCGGCAAGGCCCAGCTCGTGTGCCCCGCCGCGACGGCCTACGGTGAGAGCGGCCAGCCTCCCACCATCCCGCCCGGCGCCACCCTGGTGTTCGAGGTCGAGCTGCTCGGCATCGGCGGCCAGGGCGCGGACGTCCCGCGCGCCCAGCCGGCCCAGCCGAAGAAGTAGGCGTTCCAGTGGAACCGGGGTGAGGGACCGACGAGCCCGTAGACCCTCACCCCGGCCCTCTCCCAGAGGGAGAGGGGGTTCAGCGCGCGAGCGCCGCTTCCGTGGCCCTCAGCAACGGCTCGGCGCTCACCGGCGCACCCGTTGCGTTCGTCATCCACACGTCCGGCGTCAGCGCGCCCTGGCTCGCCATCCGCTCGAACTCCGCCCCCAGGTTGCCCGCCTTGTGCAGGTGCTCCTCGATCTGGAAAGCGATCAGGTGCCCCAGCGGATAGTCCGCCAGGTACAGGGGGTAGGAGATCATGTGGCTGTAGATGCCCAGCAGCGGCGTCCCCTGCCCTCCCAGCACCGGCGCGTAATAGCGGTCCCACGTCTCCTGGGAGATGCGCACCACCGCCTCGCGCAGCTGCGCGGGCGTGGCGTCCGGGTGCTCGTACATCCAGTGCCACACCGCCACGTCCACCAGCGCCACCCCGGCGATCTCCCACGTCTGCCAGAAGTCGTTGAGCACCCGCTCGCGCTCCCGGGCCGCGTCCGGCTTCGCCTGCCCCAGCAGCTCGAGGTCCCTCGCCTGGAAGACGAAGGCCAACGCCTCGGTGAAGGCGTTGTTGGGCACTCCCGCCAGCAACGTGTGGTCCACCTCGTAGAGCGAGAACACCTGCTCCACGTTGTGCCCCAGCTCGTGCACCGCGATGTTGTAGCCCTTGTAGTCCATGCCGTTGGGGCCCAGCCGCGTGCGCAGGCGCGGGAAGTCTCCCCGCCGCGCCGCCTGCATCGCGTGCCCCGCCCCGCGCGACGGATCCACCCGGATGTGCTCCGACAGGAAGGCCGCCTTCTCCTTCGAGAAGCCCAACCCCTGCAGGATGCGCGGCATGTCCTTCGCGAAGGCCTCCGCCGTCGGGTAGCGCTGGCGCGTCAGCTTGTCCAGCTCCGCCTCCGACAGCTTCGCGTTCGCCTTGAAGCCCGCGTACCACAGATCCTGCGGCTCCAGCTTGCGCCCCAACCGCGATTCGATCTCCTTGGCCACCCGAGGCACCAACGGTGACGTCAGCACCTGCTCCAGCAGCGCCTTCACCCGGGTCTCGGGCAGCTCGCGTCCCAGCTCGAAGCTGCGAGCAATCGCCGTGGGCGCCACCGGCACGTACGGATCCTCCAGCCGCGCCGCCTGGAACACCGCCAGCAGCTTCGCGTAGCGCACGTCGTCCTCGCGCTTCGCGTCCACCACCACCGGGCGCTGGGGCGCGTCCGCCTCCACCTCCTCGGCCGGTGCGGCCTTCACCTCGTTGGTGAACGGATTCCAGTCCACGCGCGGGTTGTCGATGACCGCCGCGGGGATCGTCTGCGTGACGATGCGCTCCATCAGCTTGACGATCATCCGCTGCTTCGCCACCCCCTCCGGATCCGCGTACCGGGACTTCAGCTCGTCCCGCAGGTTCCAGTGGCTGATCAGCCGCATCCCCTTGGGGAAGGGCCGGCGCCCCTGCTCGTCCAGCAGGTGGTGCATCCAGACGTTGTACTCGGCGATGTAGAGGTCCGCGTTCGCGGTCGCGCGCGTCGACGCCTGCCGCACCTCACCGGGCACCCGGCGGTTGAAGCGGCCCGTGAGCCGCGCCTCGGCCCACTGGCGGCGGGTATACCGGGGACCCTGCTCCATCCGCTCGGCCAGCGTGGTGAGCGGGAAGTTGAGCAGCGCCACGAAGCCCACCTTCGCCTTGAAGAGATCCTCGGTGACGTGCGCGCCCGGGTCGAACGCCGCCAGCAGCGGATCCACCGGCAGCAGCGGCCCCAGGTCCAGGTCCGTGGGACGGCGCAGCTCCCGGCCAATCTCATTCACGTGCCCATCGAGCTGCTCGAAGGCCGTCTCCAGCCGGACCAGGGTCGCCTCCAGCTGCTTCTCGTCGGTGATGAAGTGCTCGCGCGCGAAGGCGGCCAGGTCCCCGTCCTCCCCGCGCCACAGCGTGGCCACCTGGTCCACACCGCGTTCGATGCGGGCGCGCGAGGCCTCGCCGTGGCGGGCGACGAGCTCGGCCTTCAGGGCGGTGAGCTCAGCGGGCTTCATGGGACGAGCCTCCGCGGACGGAGCGCCCGCCTGGACATGGGACGGGCCGGACGCGCAGCCGAGCGCGACCAGCAGGGGGAACATCGGGGCACGTCGAAGGAGGAACCGTGACTTGGACAGGAGGGACACGCTGAGGACTCCGGACATGGAAAAGGGCCCGACCACCGAGGGCCGGACCCTTTTTGGAACAACCTGACGAAGAGAGCCGGACTAGGCGGGACGCACGTTCTGCGCCTGCAGTCCCTTGGGACCCCGGGTCACCTCGAACTCGACCCGCTGGCCCTCGGCCAGGGTGCGGAAACCATCCATGTTGATGGCGGAGTGGTGGCAGAACACGTCCTCGCCACCGCCGTCCTGCGTGATGAATCCGAACCCCTTCGCATCGTTGAACCACTTCACAATACCAGTCGCCATTTGCTCTCTTCTTCTTTCAAGACGGGCCACGAAAATCCGCCGCCCGAGCCTGGCCGGATGAAGCCCGGCCGGGCAGGCGGAAATCTAGGCGGGGTCGCGAGCCCTGTCTACCCGGGAACCCCTACCAACCGCACTTTTGCCCCTTGTTCTGCTCCTGGAGCCAGCGGCGCAGTGGGGCGAAGTAGTCGAGGATGGCCGAGGCATCCATCTCGCGCTGGCCGGTGAGAGCCTCGAGCGCGTCCGGCCAGGGCTTGCTCGCGCCCATCGCCAGCATGGACTGGAGCCGCTTTCCGGCCTCCTTGTTGCCGTAGATGGAGCACTCGTGGAGGGCCCCCTGGTGGCCGGCGGCCTGGCACAGCGCGCGGTGGAACTGGAACTGGAGGATGCGCGCCAGGAAGTAGCGCGTGTAGGGGACGTTGGCGGGGACGTGGTACTTGGCGCCCGGATCGAAGTCCTGCTCCGTGCGCTCCACCGGCGCGCGTACGCCCTGGTACTTCTCGCGCAGCGCCCACCAGGACTTGTTGTAGTCCTCCGGCTTCACCCGCCCGGAGAAGACCTCCCAGCGCCACTGGTCCACCAGCAGGCCGAAGGGCAGGAACGCCACCTTCTCCATCGCGTCCTTCATCTGCAGGTTGATGAGGCCCTTGTCGCCCTGCGGCACCGCCTTCAGCAGACCCATCTGCTTGAGGTAGCCCGGGGTGATGGACAGGGTGATCGCATCGCCGATGGCCTCGTGGAAGCCGTCATGCGCGCCCTGCTGATAGAGCACCGGGAGCTTGTAGTAGTTCGTGTAGTAGTAGTTGTGACCCAGCTCGTGGTGGATGGTGACCAGATCCTCCTCGGTGGGCTTGATGCACATCTTGATGCGCAGGTCGTTGTCGTAGGTGACGTCCCAGGCGCTGGCGTGGCACACCACGTCGCGATCGCGCGGCTTGGTGAACTGCGAGCGCTGCCAGAACGTCTCCGGGAGCTGCTGCAATCCCAGCGAGGTGAAGAAGCCCTCGCCCGTCTTCACCATGCGAACGGCATCGTAGCTCTGCCGCTTCAGCTCGGCGTCCACGTCCAGGCTGGGCTGCCCCTTGTAGGGCTCCACCAGGCTGTAGACGTTGTTCCACTCCTGCGCCCACATGTTGCCGAGCAGGTGCGCGGGAATGGCCTTGCCGGCGGGCACCTTGTCCTCGCCGTACTGTTTGGCGAGGCGGGTGCGCACGTAGCAGTGCAGCTCGTCATAGAGGGGCTTCACCTGCCCCCACAGCCGCTGGGCTTCCTTCTCGAAGGCCTCGGGGGGCATGTCGTAGTTGGAGCGCCAGAGCGCGCCCAGGTCCGGGAAGCCGATCTCCCGGGCACCCTCGTTGGAGATCTCCACCTGGCGCTGGTAGAGCGGGCGCATCTCCCGCGAGATGGCGTGCCAGCCCACCCAGGCGTCGAGCAGCTCGTCGTAGTTGCGGCTCTTGGCGAGCACGTCGGACAGCTCGCCCAGGTCCTTGCACTGGCCCTTGCCGTCCTTGCCGCAGTACTTGCCCTTGCCGTAGAGGCCCTCGAGCTTCGCGGCGATGGAGGCCAGCTCCGCGCGCTTCTGCGCGTCGCTCGGCGCCGGCAGCGACGAGGACACGCGCAGCAGGTGCAGCATGCGCGCGCTGTCCGCGTCCACCCCCTGCACGTCCTTGAAGCGCGCCGCCTCCTTGATGGCCTGGTTGAGGTAGGCCATCACCTCCTCGTTGATCGTCGCCGCGTTCCGCTCGGTGTCGTCGGTGATGTACGTGGACTTGATCCACTCGGCCGTGGCCTGCCTCGTCCACAAGCGCCGCAGATCGTCGTTCACGCGCTGGGTGAACTGGCGCGCCCCCTCGGTGGTAGCCGGAGCGGTGGCCGCGGCCGCGGGCTGGGCCTCGGCGGACCTCCGCGCCGCCTCCGCGGGCGGCATCGGCGCACGTGCGCCCTCGGGCGTGACCGCGTTGGGACCATGCGCCGAGGGCGTACAGGCCGGGTTGGCGACGAGCGGTACGACCGCGAGGGCCGCGCGCAGGATCTGCTTGACGGGAGAGGTGCGTTTCATGACGGGGCGGAACCTAGAAGAACGCCCGCGTGAAACACACCTCTAAAGTGACGGGGTGTTCACGGCTGGAGGCAGACCCTCACCCCAGCCCTCTCCCAGAGGGAGAGGGAGCCTACACGGTGGCGGGTTGGCTCAATGACCCGGCTTCTTGACGCAGTGCGAAGAGGGCCAGGTCCTTGTCCTTGGCCTCCAACATCAGGTCCGCCGGGCCATCCAGCGCCGCCACCACCGCCCGGAAGTCCCGGGGATCGATCCGGTCCGCGTGCGCTCCCGGCCTGCCGTCCGGCTTCTGGCTCGCCAGGTGGAACTTGGGCCGCAAGTCCAACGCCCGCCACGAGGCCGCCGACTCGCGCAGCAGTTCCTCCAGCGGCATCTCCGGCTCCGAGGGCTTGATGAAGTTGTGCAGGTTGTCCGCCAGCCAGGGCAACCCGTGCTCCCGGGCCAGCGGGGCCACCTCGCGCGCGGACCAGACCTTGTCATCGTGCTCGATGACGATCCGGTCGCGCAGCTCCTCGGGCATGGCATCCAGCATGCGGTGCGCGTTGTCCAGCGCCTCGGGCCGGCTCGGCGCCGCGCCTCCGAGGTGGATGACCACGCGCGCCTCGGGTCCCTGGCCGAGCAGGTCCAACACACGGGCGCTGTAGCGCAACTCGGCGATCGCCGCATCGCGCACCCGCTGGTGCACGGACGTCAGTGACGCCCCCGCCGGTGAGGGGTGCATCGAGAGCCGCTGGCGCGAACGCCGGGCGATGTGCCCCAGGCGATCGAACTCCCGTGCGTACTTGCGCCACCACTTCAGCGTGTTGACGGGGTGGGAGCCGAACGGGATGAGCGAGGAGCCGATACGGAACAGCTCGATGCCTCGCGCCTCGTTGAACAGGAGGATCTGCTCCAGCTCGGAGAGGTTCTGCTCGATGAGCGCCTCGAGCCGCTCGGGAGTGGCGCCCGCGAGCCGGCACGTATGGCTCGCCCCCACCTCGAGCGAGAGACAGTTGGCGACATAGCCGAGTCGATATGAAGAGAGTCCTTCTCGCACCCTCCTAGGATTCGTCCTGGGAGAAACGTCGCACAGGCCCGCTGAGCCCGACGGGAGGGCGGCCAGCCAGGGTAGCGCGGAAGCGCCTCGTCCCCGCTCACTCCGCGCCGAGCAGCAGCCAGGTGCGCATGGGGCCCTTCCCCTTCACGTGCATCACGCCCTGGTCCTGGAAGCGGTAGCGGCCTCGCAACCGCTCGTGGACCGCCTCGGTGACGTGGATGCCATCCACCACGCCGTGGGACTCCATCCGGCTCGCGGTATTGACCGTGTCTCCCCAGAGGTCATAGGCGAACTTCTTGTCGCCGATGACCCCGGCGATCACCGGACCCGAGTGGATGCCGATGCGCAGATGCAGGGGGATCTGCAACTGCTCGCCCAGCTTCAGGAGCTCGGTGCGCATGGCCAGCGCCAGGCTCGCCATGGCCTCGGCATGGTCGCTCCGGGGCAGGGACAGCCCGCCCACCGCCATGTACGCATCGCCAATCGTCTTCACCTTCTCCACCCCGAGCTCGTCCGTGAGCTGGTCGAACACCGAGAAGACCATGTTCAGCACCTGCAACACGTCCGGCGGCGTGTGCTGGGTGGAGAAGTGGGTGAAGTCCACCAGGTCGGCGAACAGCACGGTGACGTCCGGGAAGTTCTCCACGATGATGCGCTGGCCCTGCTTGAGCCGGTCGGCCACGGGCTTCGGCAGGATGTTGAGCAGGAGCTGATCCACCCGCTCGCGCTCGCGCTGGATGGTGCGCAGGTGCGCCAGCTCCTGGTCGTGCAGCCGGCGGAGCTCGGTGATGTCGTGGTAGATGGCGATGAACCCCACGTGCTCCCCCTCCACCATCACCGGCAGCGCCAGGAGCTCGACGTCGAGGATCGTCCCATCCCTGCGCAGGCGCCGCGTGAGGGTGTGGACCCGGCCCTGCTGGAGCGCCTCGCGCGCGGTGGTCTCGGCCTCCTCACGGAGGGGCCCCTCTCCGGCCACCAGCCGAAGGAGGTTGCGTCCGACGGCCTCCTGGCGCGTGTAGCCGAACAACTGCTCCGCCGCCGGGTTCCAGGACACCACGGTGAACCGGAGATTGATGGTGACGATGGCCACCGGGCTGTTGAGGACCAGCGACTCGTAATACTCCTTCTGCTGGCGCAGCGAGGACTCCACCTCCGCGTGCGCCGTCAGGTCGCGCAGCACCAGCATCAGCCCTTCCGGGAGGGGCACGCACCGGATGCGCAGTACGCGCGCCTGACGTGGAGCGCCCGCGGTGCCGTACCAGACGAGCTCCCCCTCCCGGGGTGGGTCCTCGGGAGACAGCGGTCCGGGAGGCGTCCACTCCGGCAGCAGCTCCGCGAGGGACCTGCCCAGGAGCGCCTCGCGCGACTCGCCGAGCAACCGCTGCGCGGCACTGTTGGCCTCCAGGAGCCGGTGCTGGGAATCGAGCACCAGCACGCCGTCGGGGGTGTGCTCGAAGAGGGCGGAAGAGGCGCGGCGAACCAGGTCGGGCATGGGATCTCACGGGCAGTGTAGGCGACCTGCTGACGCATCCACCCATGAATGCGATAAGAGAAAGCGACCGATGTCCCCGTTCCAGCGCGCCCTTCCCGCCCTCCTCCTGCTCCCCCTGCTCGCCTGCGGTCCGAGCAAGCCCGACTGCTCCCGCTTCGAGATTCCCCTCTCGCCGCCCCCGGCGTCCGCGAACCACATCTCCTGCACGAGCACGGCGTGCGGAGACGGCCTGAACCCGCCCACCAGTGGCCCGCACTGCGCCGACACCCTGCGGTGCCGGGTCCACGACACCGAGCAGAGCCGGTGCCTGTGGCTGCACAACCTGGAGCACGGGCACGCGGTCTTCCTCTACAACTGTCCCGAGGGATGCCCCGACATCGTGGCCACGTTGGAGTCCGCCCGGCAGCAGGCGAAGGTCGGGAGCAACGGGGTCATCCGCGCCCTGGTCGCCCCGGACTCGAACATTCCCACGCGTGTGGCCGCCCTGCTGTGGCGGCGGGCCTGGGTTTCGGACACGCCGGACGCGGAGGCGCTGCAATGCCTGCTGGCGCTCCAGGACGAAGAGGCCCCCGAGGCGGAGCTCGCATGCCTCCCATGAGCCCCTCCCCCACCTCCGAGCGCGTCCGCGCCATCGACTGGCTGCGTGGCATCGCGGTGCTGTTCATGATCCAGTGCCACGCCCTGGTGCTGCTGCGCCCGGATCTGCGCCAGAGCGAGACGACGAAGTTCCTCCTCAAGATGGATGGACTGGTCGCGCCGGCGTTCCTCTTCTCGGCGGGCTTCGCGCTCGCGCTGCTGCTGGTCCGCAGCGCCCCGAGTGGCAAGCACGGCGAGCGGCTCGGGCGCAACCTCCGCCGCGCCCTCCAGGTGCTCGGCGTGGCCACGCTGGTCAACTGGATGTGGTTCCCCCTGTTCCGAGAGCCCCGGTGGCTCGCGCGCATGGACATCCTCCACTGCGTGGGGCTGTCGCTGCTGATCGTCCTGCCCATCGCCGCCGCGCTGGCCTCGTGGCCCCGGGTGCTGAGGGGCGTGGCGCTGGCCCTGGCGCTCGTCACCTTCTTCCTCTCGCCGCTCGGCGAGGCCGTGCGGGGACCCTGGGCCTACGTGCTCAACAAGACCACCGGGGCCGTGTTCCCCCTTCTGCCCTGGCTCGGCTTCACCTGGCTGGGGGCGTATGCCGGGGCGGTGGCCGGTGAGCGGGGCCGCGCTGGGCTCGTCCGGGCGCTGCTCTTCCTCATCGGGCTCGGGCTCGTGGCCTCCTTTGCGGCCGAGCCCCTGCGCGACCTGTACCCGCCGCACAACTTCTTCGTCACCAATCCCTCCAACGCGGCCGATCGGTGGCTCTGGGTGTGCATCGTGCTGCTCGGGCTGGTGGGACTGGAGTGGCGGACAGCCTCGAGCGCCCCCCCCTCCCGCGTGCGCCGCTTCGTGGAGACGTTCGGCACCTCGTCCATGTCCGCCTACTTCTTCCACGAGGCGCTGCTCTACTTCCGCGTCTTCGGCTTCTCCTTCGAGAAGGTGTGGGGGAACCGGAGTGGCTGGGTGCAGTACGCGCTGCTGACGGGGGTGCTCATCGGCCTGACGTACGGGCTGTGCCTCGCGCTGGACCGGATCCAGAGCGCGGTGCGCCAGGGGGTCCGGCTCCTGGTGGAGAACCTCCCCGGGAGCTTCGGGGAAAAATTCGCCAGGCCCCGTTAGACCCGAATCGAGGCTGGTGCGTTCCGAGTGTCCGTTCCCACGGAAACACACCGGAGCGCCCATGCCCTCGTCCAAGCTGAACCGCCTGACCCGCTGGGGAGGTACCGCCCTCGCCCTGAGCCTCGTCCCGGGCTGCAGCACGTCCCAGCACACGCCCGCCGGAGGAAGCCTCACCCAGTCCGTCGAGTGGCGGACCAAGTCCAGCCCGCCCCAGGAAGAGGCCGAGGCCCCTGTCCAGGCCGTGGTCGCGGCCGACACGTCCGCGCTGCCCGAGGCCGCTCCGGAGCAGGATGCCGACGATGCACGGCAGTTCGTGGCCGCCAAGAGGAAGGCCGAGGCCGCTCCGTCGAAACCGATGCCGGCTCCGTCCACCACGGGGGGCGTCGTGGTGGCCCGGGAGATGGCGATGGGCGCCGGACGGTCGGGCGCGGTAGCCGCCGCCCCCACCCCGCCGCCGCCTCCTCCAGCGGCGAGGATGGCGCCGCCGGTAAGCCCCCCCGCCCAGCCTGAGCCGCCGTCCCCGGGCAACACCTTCGCCGAGCACGCCCCCAACGCCTTCACCGAGACCGCCGCGGATCGCTTCTCCACCTTCGCGGTGGACGTGGACACGGCGTCGTACGCGGTGTCGCGCCGCTACCTCAACCAGGGTGCCTTGCCGCCGCGCCCGGCCGTCCGGGTCGAGGAGTTCGTCAACTACTTCAAATACCGCTACGCCCCGCCCGAGCAGGGAGCCTTCACGGTGCACCTGGAGGGAGCGCCCTCTCCGTTCAACGCCAACCGCCACTTCGTGCGCGTGGGGGTACAGGGGAAGGTCGTCTCGCGCTCGCAGCGCAAGCCCGCGCACCTGGTCTTCCTGGTGGACACCAGCGGCTCCATGAGCCAGCCGGACAAGCTGCCGCTGGCCAAGGAGGCGATGAAGATCGCGGTGAAGAACCTCAACGAGAACGACACGGTGGCCATCGTCACCTACGCGGGGAGCACCCGGGACGTGCTCTCGCCCACCGCGGCCACCGACCTGGAGCGCATCTACAAGGCCATCGACTCGCTGGAGTCCGGTGGTGGCACGTCGATGGGCACGGGCATGGAGCTGGCGTACAAGCACGCGGTGAAGAAGGTGTCTGGCAACGTGGTGTCGCGCGTCGTCGTGCTCACGGATGGTGACGCCAACATCGGCCCCAACCTGTCCGCGGACGCCATGCTCAACAGCATCCAGGGCTACGTGAAGGAAGGCGTCACCCTGTCGGCCATCGGCTTCGGCATGGGCAACTACCGCGATGACCTGATGGAGAAGTTGGCCGACAAGGGCAACGGCAACTGCTTCTACATCGACAGCTACAAGGAGGCGAAGAAGGTCTTCGAGCAGCAGCTCACCGGCACGCTGGAGGTCATCGCCAAGGACGTGAAGATCCAGGTGGAGTTCGACCCCAAGGTGGTGAGCCGTTACCGGCTGGTGGGCTACGAGAACCGGGACATCGCGGACAAGGACTTCCGCAATGACAAGGTGGACGCGGGAGAGATTGGGGCGGGCCACAGCGTCACCGCGATGTACGAGGTGGAGCTGACGGGCGAGAAGGCGCCGCTGGGCACGGTGCGCATCCGCGCCAAGGCGCCCAACGGGACCGAGGCCGCCGAGCAGGCCTTCCCCTTCGAGCAGAAGATGATGCGGGCCTCGCTGGACACGGCCTCGGCGGACTTCCGCTTCGCGCTGTCGGTGGCGGCCACCGCGGACGTACTGCGCGGCAGCCCGAGCGCCCAGGGCTGGAACCTGGCCACCATGCAGAAGCTCGCCGAGGGCGCCACGGATGGCCAGGCGGACCGCGAGGAGTTCGCGAAGCTGGTGGTGAAGGCGCGCGGCCTCCTGGGCAACGCCATGGCTCGCGACGGCCGCTGAGTCTCGAGTGACGACCCGAGGCGGCGGGTTCGATTCCCGCCGCCTCCACATCCAGAAGCCCAGCCATGGGACAACAGTGAGACGGCGGCCAGGGGGTGGCGCCGGGCGGAACGGTCACTTCCTGGGGCGAGGTGGACCTACTGGATGTTGGCCGAGACGCTCGAGTTGCCCGTGAACGTGAAGGTGCAAGACCAGGAGAGTTTTCAGAGATGACATGTGCACGAGGGGGCCTTCGAAGTCAGGGGGCAACCACGCTTCCCAGGAGATCGGGTTTCGTCTCATGGGAGGCGCTCAGGCGGCGTGCGGCGGCAGGACGACCCGGAACACACTGCCCTTCCCCACCGCGCTCTCCACCTGGATCTCCCCGCCCAGCCGCTTGACGATTCCGTGGCAGATGGAGAGCCCCATCCCCATGCCCTCGCCCGTCGGCTTCGTGGTGAAGAAGGGATCGAACAGCCTGCGTTGATCCTCCGGTGGAATCCCACAGCCCGTATCGGCGACCTCGAGCAGCACCCAGCCATCCTCGCGCCGGCGCGTGCGCAGGATGAGCTCGTTCCGGCCCGGGTCTTCCGTCATCGCCTGGCCGGCGTTGAGCAGCAGGTTGAGACAGAGCTGGCCGAGCTGCGACTCGCTTCCGAGCACCCGGGGCACCTCCTCCAGCTCCTGGATGATCCGGGCGCGCGGCTTCAGTTCGTGCAGCGCGAGGTTCAAGGATCTCCTCGCCACGGCGCGCACGTCGACCGCATCCAGCCGCTCGTCGCCTCCGCCGCCGCGAGCGAAGAGCCTCAATTCCTTGACGATCTGGTTGACCCGCCGCGCGCCTTCCAGGCTCTCCGCGGCCACTTGTCCCAGCTCGGCCAGCTCACTGCTCGCCACGCCGTCGCCTTCCGCTGAGCGCGCCAGCTTCGGCAGCTCCGTGGCGAGGAACGCCAGATTCGCCGTCACATAGGCCATGGGATTGTTGATCTCATGGGCCACGCCGGAGGCCAGGGTTCCCACCGAGGCCAGCCGCTCCGCCAGCAGCGCGCTCTTGAGCCGGGCGGCGTCCTCCGCGCGGGACAGGGCCACCGCGAGCTCCGCGTTCGTCCGCGTCAGGCGCGCCGAGAGCGTCTCGTTGACGTAGCTGAGCTGGATGAAGTCCGCGATGAGCAGCATCCCCGCGCACAGCCCCAGGTTGCTCACCGCCAGCGAGAAGAGGCGCGGCGCCTGCAACACGTAGAGGTCGGTAAGCAGATCCACGACACCAGCACCGAGCATGCAGAAGACGGCCGCCGCGAACACCAGATCGGACCCGCGCTTGCGGCGAAGCAGGGTGGCCGCCGTCAGCACCGTCACGTACAGCGCGCTCCCGAAGATGTAGAGGGCGAAGAGCCGGTAGAGCACGATGGACCCGGCGAGCGGGCCGAGCGCATACACCGTGAGGAAGGCGCCCGCGACCACCCCGCAGACGGCCCGGTGGACCTTCCCGCCACGGGTGATGTGCCCGAGGCAATAGTGCTGGGAGAACTCCAGCATCGCCCAGACGATGCCCACCACCGTGAGGGAGAGCATCGTGAACGTCATGGGAGAGGACTGCCTCAGGGGCAGCAGGGCCACGGTCCGGGTGGCCAGATAGAGCGCCGCCGAGGCGACCACGAAGAAGGTGGAGCGCTGCAGCGCACGCCGGGAGGGATCGGCTTCCCGGCTCATGAACATACCCAGCAGCACCAGCAAGAACACGAAGAGGGCGAGCGCTCCGTTCTGCAAGAACCGGCGGGTGTCACTCGCGCGCAGGTAGTACGGCGTCAACTGCTCCTGCGCCCCGAGCAGCATGCGCGCATCCATCACGCCACCGCTTTCGGGGAGCGTCCACTCGAAACGGAGGGCGACCACATTGGAGCCCGGACGCAGCTCCCTGCCATCCACCTTCCAGGCCTCCAGCCCATCCACCTCGCCCTTGAGTCCTCGGACGGACTCGTCCGTCCGGCCTACCTCGTGTCCGTTCACGAAGAGCGTCACGCGGCTGGTTCGCATCCCTCCCATCATGAGGAGCAGGGGCTTGTCCCTCAGCAGGGGAGAAAGCTCGAACCGCTTGCGCGCCCAGGCCCGGTTCGCCCGGTACCCCTGCGCGGAGTACCCCCCGGGGAACCGGATCTCTCCCCACCCCGAGTCGTCATACGCGGGGTCCGCCCACCCCACTCCGTCGCCTTCCTGGAGCTTCCACGTCCCGTTCAGGCGCAGGACGTGCGGCTCGACGTGTGCGGGCAGGACATACGTGTCGATGCAGAGCCAGCAGGCGAGGAATGGGGCGGCCACCGCGAGCAGCAACGGGATGCGGCGAGCCAGTGTGTTGATGGGCACTGTCAGCGACTCCCCTACGCAACGCGTGTACGCCGCAATCAGCGAGGGAATCCTACCACCGGAGCGAAACAGCCCAGCTGACATGCCATCGACGTGTCACCGGCGTGTCAGTGCTCTCGGGAGCGGCTCCCTCAAGCGAGCGCGGAGCCGAAGCCGCAAGGCGTAAAGGCGGGATGAGGACCCAGTCGAGGGCCGTGGCACACGCCGGCCCGCGGCCAAGGGGCACCTCTCCTTCGGCCAGGGCATCCACTTCTGCATCGGCGCGCAGCTGGCGCGGCTCGAGGCGCGCATCGGGCTCGAGGCGCTGCTCCGACGGCTTCCGAACCTCCGGACGCTTGGAGGCCGGGGCGGCGAAGCCCCGTGCCTCCATTGAACCAGGGGTGGCGACGACTTCAAAAGTGCGAGGAGCCAGCCGAGCGCTGGCTCCTCCAGCGCACTCAAAGCCGACCACTCGCCCCATGCTCTACTTCTGGGCTGAATGATCCAAGAAACTCCCACCACCCTGCGATTCACTCGGAGCCTGGCGGCGAAACTCCTCGTCGCCCTCTGCGGTGTCATCAGCATCACGCTCGGCATTCTCATTCTCGTCGTCAACCACCAGTCCTCGCGGGTCGCCGAGGAGCAGGCGGCTCAGACCGCCATGCAGATGGCCGAGCGCCATGCGCGGACCATCAACGCGGAGCTCGACGCCGCGCTCATCCCCGTCCGGACGCTCGCGCAGGCATTCGCGGCCCAGAAGGTCGCCGGTCTGACCGATCGCCGTCTCGCCGACGCGTCGCTCCAGAAGGTTCTCGCGGAAAATCCCAAGCTCCTTGGCCTCTGGACGGCGTGGGAGCCAAACGCGTTCGACGGGCTCGATGCGAAGTACGTGAACACGCATGGCACGGACTCCACCGGACGCTACATCTCGTATTGGAACCGCGGCGACGGACAGATCAAGCTGGAGCCCCTGGTCGATTACGAGAAGGAAGGCGCGGGCGATTACTACCTCCTCTCGCGCAGGAGCGGGAAAGAGACAATCATCGATCCCTATGTCTACACCGTGGCCGGCAAGCCGGTGCTGATGACGAGTGTGTCTGTGCCGATCCTGCTCGATGGCAAGGTCATCGGCGTCGTCGGTGCCGATCTCTCACTCGACCAGGTCCAGAATCAGATCTCGGAGATCACCCCCTTCGATACGGGATACGCGGTGCTCGTCTCGAACAACGGCACGTTCGTCGCCACCCCGTCCGCGGCCCGGCGCGGGAAACAGCTCGGCACCTCTCCCGCCGAGAACCTGATCAAGGATTCTCTCTCGAGCGCGAGCGCGCTCACCGCACAGGTCCCATCGGAGGTGCTCGGCACCGGGACGATCGAGGTGGTGGTCCCGATCCGCGTCGGTAAGACCGTGACGCCCTGGGCGCTCGCTGTCTTCGCCCCTCTGGACAAGGTGCTCGCGCCGGCTCGCGAGCTGAGCCAGTTCACGCTTGCGCTCGGAGCGCTCTCGCTCCTCGCGCTCGGACTCGCCGTCCTCCTCGTGATCCGCCGCGTCACGAGGCCTCTCGAGACGATCTCCACCGTCGCCACCCGCATCGCGAACGGCGATCTGACCGTCGCTCTCGACCACCGGTCCGAGGATGAGATCGGCATTCTCGCCGATGCGTTCCGCGCGATGCGCGACCGGCTGTCGCAGGTGATTGGCGAGGTCCGCGAAGGCGCGGCGGCGCTCTCGTCGGCCGCATCGCAGGTATCGACGACCTCACAGTCCCTCGCGAGTAGCACGAGCGAACAGGCCGCCACCTTCGAGGAGATGACGAGCAGCCTCGAGTCCATGAGCGTGTCCATCATCAAGAACGCCGACAGCAGCCGCCAGGTGGAGGCAATCGCTCACAAGGGGGCGGTCGATGCCGAGGAGAGCAGCCGGGCGGTGGCCGAGACGGTGGAGGCGATGAAGCAGATCGCCTCGCGTATCTCCGTCATCGAGGAGATCGCCTATCAGACGAACCTGCTCGCGCTGAATGCCTCCATCGAGGCCGCACGGGCGGGTGTGCAGGGAAAGGGCTTCGCGGTCGTCGCGTCCGAGGTCCGCAAGCTCGCGGAGGGAAGCCAGGGCGCCGCGAAGCAGATCGTCTCGGTCGCGTCGAACAGCGTGAATATCGCCGAGAAGTCGAGCCAACGGCTGCGCGAGCTCGTCCCGGCGATCGGCACGACGTCGCATCTGGTGAAGGACGTTGCCACCACATCGAGCGAGCAGTCATCGAGCGTCGGCCAGCTCAACAAGGCGATGACCGAGCTGAACGAGGTGACGCAGCGGAACGCGGCGTCGGCCGAGGAACTGTCGAGCACCGCCGAAGAGATGGCGGCGCAGGCGCAGGGCCTGCTGCGAATGGTGAGCTACTTCCACGTGGGAGTGGCCGATGTCCACTACATGAATCGCTTCCGTTCTGGCGAGCAGCCCTTCTTGAGCGCGTCTCCCGTCACGCCGATGCTTCACGCGGTGAAGCGTCCTCATGCTCGATGACCATGACCGATGCGGGTGGCAACAAGCTCGGCAGCCGGCCGGTGTGCTACTTCCCGTACTACCCGAAGTTCACAAGCAGTAATCCTCCTGTCAGGATACGCGGGTGTTGGCCCCCTCTGGCGCCCACCAGAGGGGGCTGTGCCTCGCCTGTGTCAGGTTGTGTCCAGCGGCACCGCGGGCCGCCGCTCAGCGGCGCACGAATTTCGCATGGACGCCTTCGGGAAGCACCACGCCGTGGAAGAATCCCTCTTTGTAGGGATCCGCCGACTCCACGTGGACCTTGGCACGAGCGGCGATTGTCGCCAGGGCCGTGCGCATGTACACCATGGCGAACTCGGCGCCCATGCACATGCGCGGACCGCGACCAAACGGAAAAAAGTGACCGCTCCCAATGGGATCTCGCTCCACGCCACCATCGAACCATCGCGCGGGATCGAAGGTGTCCGGGTGGGGCCAGTGGGCCGGATCCCGATGCAAGTGCTGGTTGGAAATCATGATCGTCGCCCCTGCGGGCAGCGGGACACCCGCGAGTTCCATGTCCTTCACAGGCGTGCGCATGAAGAGACGGACTGGGGGGAGCAGCCTCAATGATTCGAGGACGACAGCCTCGACCCATCGGGCCTCATCCAATCGCTTGAAGGTAGGCGGCCCACCGGAGAACTCGAAGGACTCGGACGCAAGATGCGCCTCGGCGCCGGGATGCATCTGAAGTTGGTGCAACGCGCCAACCAGATTGGTGCTCGACGAGAAGACGCCGCTAGGGAAATAGAGCGAGAGAGTGTGCGCCAGCGCCTCGTCAGGGAAATCGGGTACCTCGCGCAGCGTTCGCGACAGCAGATCGACCGCGTCCGGCTTCGGACTCCGGCGAGCCGCGTCGACCCGATCGGTGCAGTACTTGAAGAAGCGGTTGCGGACCGTCTCGAACCCCTTGGGCAGCGGAACAAACTTCAAGGGGATCTTCGCCTTGAATCGACCATCGCCGACATGGGAGAGCCACATGAAATCCTCGTAGAACGAGTCTGGCGGCGTCTCACCGAACAGGGCGATCCCGAAGACATCGAAGGTGAGTCTGCGCAGCACGGGGGCGAGGTCGACCACGGCCCCGCCGAGGTGGGCATCCACGAACCGCGCTACCGCCTGCTGCATCGGGGCGACCTGGGTGGCCAGCCAGTCCGGGGTCCAGGGTTGGGCCAGGGGATCGCGTCGGCGGAGGGCGGCCCAGTCACCGTTCTGGAGCGCGATGAAGAGCGAATGCTCAGTCCTGAGCGGGCCGAGCACCTGTTGGACCGAGCCCTTCTCGAACTCCATCCGGCGGGAGTCGAGCACCTGCTCGATGAGCGTGGGATCGTTGAGCACCAGGCCCGGAGTGGAACCCATCCAGATCAGGGTGACGCCGCCATACTCACGGCCATAGCGCGCGCAGACGTTCCAGGGCTGCTGCGGGCCGAGGAAGTCACCAGCCGTGCCGAGGATTCCAGGCTGTGGCCCGGGGAGGGATGCAAAGGCTTGACGCTTGGTTCCAAAGAACAGGTTGAACAGAAAGCGAGATACGAAGTCAGGCAAGATATTCTCCACTCCACGCGGGGTGAGATCGGGATCTAGCCCCGTCCGTCCAGGGCAGCTTCACCGTTCGCTGTTTCTCTGTAGCCCGGCCCCTCAGCCCCGCCCGCCCGCGAAGGGCATCGTCCGCCAGCGCTGGAGCATCGGCGCGAGCGCCTCGGCCAGCATCGGCAGTTGCGGCACGAGGGCGTAGCAGACGGCGTTGCGCAGCATCCCCGCGGCATCCATGACGCGCAGCACGGCCGGATCGAGCGGCCGCACCCCGGCCCTCGCCGCCGCCGCGTCGTAGATGGCCGCGCCCTCCGGGCCGAGGAACGCCAGGTCCCACTCCACCGGCCCGAGGGTCACGTCCTCGAAGTCCGCGTAGCGCACCCCCGAGGTCGTCCGGAGGACGTTGTACGACGGCGCGTCCCCGTGAATCGGTTGGACGCCGACTCCCGGAAAGGCCCGAGCGAAGGCCTCGCGCGAGGAGAGCAGGGGCGCGAGGACGGCCCACTCGCCCCGAGCCCGCTCGAGGTCGGCGGGAGCCAGCAGTCCGGGGTGCTCCTCCAGGTACCCGAGGAACAGGGGCACCGTCTCCAGCGGGGAGAGGAAGGGGAGCTCGCCCGGATAGTCGCGCAATGCCGCGTGCAGGTCGGCCGCGAGCGCCGCTTCCCCGAGGTAGTCCGGCTCGCGCGAGGCATCCACCTCCACGCGCTCCCAGAACGTCATCGAGAAGCCGTCCCGCCGCACCGGCTCGCGAGGCACCAGCGGGCTTGGGCGCACCACGGGGAGGCCCCGCTCCGCCAGCCAGGCCACGGCGGCCAGCTCGCGCACCTGACGGGCCTCCTGCGCCGCACGGGCGAACCCCGGTGGCAGGACCAGGGGGACGCGGACCACCACGGGCGAGGGCGCCAGGTGCACCACCACGGAGAACACGTCGTGCAGGACCTTGGGATCGGTCACGGCGAGTCCGAGCGCACGGCCCGCGCTCACCGCCGCATCCACCGCCCGCGCAGTACGCGCCGCGAGCTCCACCGGAGTCAGATTCACAGGAGGCATCCCCCCATCGTGACACAGTGGAGCGGGGAGGTCCCCTCTTCAAGACGGAGGAGACGCACGCTCCACTCTACGAGGGAGGGCCACGATGAAGGTCGAGCCCTCCCCGGGAGTGCTCTCGACGGAGATGGTGCCCCCATGGGTCTCCACGATCTGTCGGGCGATGAAGAGCCCGAGCCCCAGCCCTCCATAGTGACGCTCGGAGACCGCCCGCTCGAACTTCTCGAAGATGCGGGCCCTGGCCTCGCTCGGGAAACCAATGCCCTGGTCCCGCACGATGAGCCGCACCACCTCCGGCCCGGACTCGACCCTCACCTCCAGCGGCTTTCCCTCTCCGAACTTGATGGCGTTTCCGAGCAGGTTGGCCACCACCTGCTCCAGCCGGAGCCGGTCCCAATACCCGACGACGGGGCACTCGGTCCGGACCTCCACCTGGGAACCGCTGCGCGACAGCT
Organism: Archangium violaceum; assembly: GCF_016887565.1. NCBI lineage: Bacteria > Pseudomonadati > Myxococcota > Myxococcia > Myxococcales > Archangiaceae > Archangium > Archangium violaceum. Next base: position 6,210,262 of record NZ_CP069396.1, on the reverse strand, counting down.
GCTCGCGCAAGTCCTCCACCACCTCCTGGACCACCTGGCAGAGATCGACCTCCTCACGCATCAATTCGAAACGCCCCACGCTGATATGCGAGACATCGAGGAGCTGCTCGATGAGCGCGCGAAGCCGATTGGCCTGTGCCTCGAGTCGAGTCAACTCGCGGAAGATGGCGTCGGTCGGAACCGTCTGCTCCGGAGGAGTCTGGAACAGACGGTGGAGGGAGGAGAGGCGGAGCTTCAATGACGTCAGGGGCGTGCGAAGCTCGTGGGCGGCGACCATGAGGAAGACGTCCCGGATACGAATGGCCTCCTGGGCTTGCTGATACAGCCGGGCATTGTCGTACGCGATGGAGGCGCGCCGTGCGACTTCCTGTGCCAGCTCGAGCTCCTTCTCCCCATAACGCCTTCCGGGCGTGCCCAGGCCCAGGGTGAGCACCCCGAGCGTGTTTCCTCGCGCGATGAGCGGTACCGCGACGGCGCTCCGGGTTCCGAGCGCGAGGATGAGCTGCGCATGCTCCTCGCTCTCACTCGTGGCCCGGATGTCCTCCTCGGATATCTCGGGGTAGAGGCGAGGCTGGTTGCTCCGAAGCACCTCGCTGGCTGGGCTGGGGCCTCCCACCCAGGCCGGATAGCGTTCGGCGAGCTTGTCGAGCAACGGCCGCTTCGCGGGGCTGACATGAGCCCCGGCGATCCGGCGGCTCTGTCCATTCGTCACCAGGTCGATGACGCACCAGTCGGCGAAGTGGCGCACACACAGCTCACCCAGGCGGGAGAGCATCGCTTTGTAATCGAGCGTCTCGGAAAGGATGACGCTCGTCTCCGCGAGGAACGAGACGTTCCGATGCGCCGCCGCGAGGTCCGCGGTTCGCGCCCGCACCTGCTGCTTCAGCGCCTTGTTCCAGGTGATGACCGTCCCCACCACCACCCCCACGCCTATGACCAGGAGCGCCACGAACCGCCAGAAGGAGGGTTCACGGTAGAACGGCATCTCCCACTCGTAGATCCAGCGTGTCCAGATGATCTGCTTCTCCCCCTCCGTGACCTGGTCCAGCCCCTTCTGGACGATGCGATGCAGGATCGGCTCATCCTTTCGGGTCGCCATCGCCAGCTCGTACTGGTAGGGGGTTCTTCCCGCCACATGGAGGTTCGTCAGGTTCTCCCTGGAGATGTAGAAGGACGCGGCCGCGACATGCACGACCATCGCATCGACTTCGCCCGTCGACAGGCGCATCAGTCCCTCAAGATCATTGGGAACGGGGACGAGCTGAAGCTCGGGATGGTTGCGCTTCAGATACTCATGGGCTCCGAAGTTCTCCCCCACCGCGACCCGAAGCCCCTTCATCTGCTCGAGCGAGAGTGTCTCCCAGGACCCCCGGCGCACGATGATGATGGTCGGAATGCGGACGTAGGGCTCGGAGAAGAGAAGGTATTCCGAGCGCTCGGGGGTTGGGGTCAGCCCGCTCGTCAGATCCACCCTCCCCTCTCGCATGTCCTTGAGCAGCTCGCGGATGATGACGGGAGGAGCCCTGCGAAACTCGAAGCCGAGCTTCCGTTCCAACAGCCGGACATAGTCCACTGCCATGCCGCTGATCTCTCCCTTGTCGCTCACGAACGACAGCGGGGAGTTGGCATAGGTCCCGAGCACGAGGCTGTCGGCATGGCTCGTGAGCCACTCCCGCTCCTCTGGAGTGAGCGGAGCGGAGGCGCGCCCCTGGAAGAGGCGGGGCCCGAGCACGAGGGCCAATCCCGCCAGGAGAAACACTCCGGTGAGGAGAAGCCAGCGGCCTACCCGATCCTGGCGCATAGGAGAAATCCGCCCCCCTGTGAGCGGTCATCAGAGTGCACTCCGAAGACCCTGGACAGGGGAGATCCTCTCGAATGGCTCGGAGCTAACAGGAAAGCGGCTGAGCGGTGACCTCCAACGCTCGTACTGCTCGGCGGAATACCGTCTATACTCACGACGTTCGGAAGGTCGGGTTTCGTCTCATGAATGGCCGTCGCGTCCTCTCTCCAGTCCTCCTTGTCGGCGCCGGAACCGGCGAAGCAACCTGTGGGATCCTCTATCTCGCGGGCTATCTGCGGCGCGGCGGGATCGAAGCCTTCGTCCGGCTCTACGACGGGGACGAAACCGAGGAAGAGGTAACACGCTCGCTCGAAGCCCTGGTGGCCCGCGTGCGGCCCCGGCTCGTCGGGATCAGCCTCAAGTGGTTCCACCACGTCCACCGCGCGCTCCTCCTGGCTCGGACGCTGCGTGAGATCGACCCCGAGATCCGAATCGTCGTGGGCGGAAACACCGCCTCCTACTGGTGGCGGGAGCTGCACGCGTTCGACTGCATCGATCACATCGTCCTGGGCGACGGCGAGCGGCCGCTGCTGGCGCTCTGCCAGGGAGACCCCGCCCCGCCCAACTGCGTCACCCGGGCTCCGGACGGCACCCCGCGGCGGTTGCCACTGGAGTACGTGCAAGGCGCCACGAACAGCGAAGACGTCTACTACTCGCACTTCAACGACATCTTCCTGAGCCACCAGGATCGTCACGCCTTCTCGGGGTGGGTCGCGCCCGGCAAGGGGTGCGGTGAGAACTGCCTCTATTGCGGTGGGGCCCGCGGCAACCAGAAGGCGGCTTTCGGACGCGCGAAACCGTTTCTGCGCTCCGAGGAGAGTGTGCGCCGCGATCACCAGGAGATCGCCCACCGGACGTGGCAGTTCCGCTACGACTTCTCGGGAAGCACGGCGGAGTTCCTGCAAGGCACCTGGGCGGGGGTGGACCTCTCACGCCACTCCTGCATGTATTTCCTCTGGGGGGTGGCTCGGATGGAGCTCATCGACGCCCTGGCCCGGACCTTCGAGCACGTCCACATGGTGCTCGACATCGGCTGCTTCTCGGAGCAGCAGCGGCACGAGCAGATGCGTCGCGGCCTGCTCAAGCCCTGTGCCTCGGACCGGGAGCTCCTCGAGATCATCGACAGATGTCGCCGCCATCCGAACCTGGACATCGAGATCTCGGGAATCGCGGGCCTCCCCTTCGCCAGCGCCGCCACGCTCCAAGAGGAAGTTCGCCTGGTGGAGCGGGTGATCAGCCTCGACTGCCTGGTGGGCTACCAGCGGCTCGAAGCGCAGCCCGGGGCGCTCGCCACCGAGCACCCCGCGCGGTTCGACATGGTGACCGAAGCGCGAACGTTCACGGAGTTCCTCGAGTACTTCGAGCGACGCGAGCCCGGCGATGTGTCGGTGCCGATGCTGCGCTTCCGCGACGTGGCGCTCGAAGCGGCGGTGCAGCGCACGTCGGAGCACGTGGATGCCCTCGCGCGGAAGCACGAGGAGGCGAAGCGGAGGGTCGCGATCAACGGACGCACGCGCCTGCTGAACACCGCCCCCTCGACGCTTCAGTTCAAGCTCGGTGAGTGGTTGGGACATCACCGGGTCCCCGCGAAGGTGGCACAGGAACAGGTGACCGTCGTGCGGTCGGTGGAGGGAACGAGCATGGCCTGTGCGCCTTCGCTCAGCCCACGACGGTTCACCGACCCGACGCTGGATCAGGCCGAGGACGGGAGGATCCTCCTGACCACCCTGGCCGTCTTCGAGCAGCCGACGACGGTCGCCACCGCGGTGGCGCAGTTGGGGGCGAAGCTGAGGCTCGACCCGCACTCGGCGCGCGAGGTCATCGATCACCTCGTTGACGGACGCTTCCTGCAACCGGCGTGAGGTGCGAGGAGCCGTAGTGCCGGGGCTGCACTGCCTGGCAACCCCGGACCCGGAGATGTCCGTGCGGTGAGCTCCGCACCCATCCCCGGGCCAGGGGTAACCGAGCACTCCGTTACGGGCAGTACTCCATGGGTGAGCGGCACACCCCGTCGCCACAGAAGCACGAGGTGTTGCCATAACAGGACTCACAGGGATCGGGCTGCGGCCCGCTCTCTACTCCGGTGACGGTGACGCTGGCGAGCAGGGTGCTGTGAGCGCTCCCGGCGTAGAGACGGAACTGGTACGAATGCCCGATCTGGATCCATGGAGCGCTGGCACATCCGCTCGTGTAATTGCTCGCGAACAGGGACTCGGGCGCTCCATCCATGCTCACCCAAACCTCGGAATTGATCACATTGGAGCTCGCGCAGATGTTGGTCGTCCCAAGCGATCCCGGGGGAATGCTGACCTGCGCGGGCTGCGCGGTGATGCTGCCCGTGGGGGCGATGTAATAGCACTCCGTCGCATTGGGCGGCGATCCGTACCGGCCGTAGGGACAGGAGCCGCAGAAAATACTGCAGTGGACATCTCGAGCGTAGCCTGGACCGCAGTAGGCGTAGGGGGAGCACGAGAGGAGCTCGTCGCTCTTCTCTCCCAACACTTCGGCCTCTGCCGGCACCTTCTCCTCCTCAGGAGGAGCGACGTTGCATGCTCCCACCGCGGTCGCCAGAAGGGACACAAGGACCCATGCCGACAATCTTGCCTGCCTCATCATCATGCTCTCTTTCTTCTCGAACGGACGGTGCGTTGAATGAAAAGCGGCCAGGCCTGACCGGCCACCCTGAGCGAAGCGAAACGCACAGACGCCTCGCATGAGGGTGGTGGCTATCGAAGCAGCCTTGGGCCTGTCAAGCCACCGCTGCGTGGGTAAAAGCACGGCCGCTCCAGGCCCGCTATCGCTTGCAGCCCGCTTCGAGGAATCTGCCCTTGAAGTCCCTCTCGCATTGTGCCGCCGTCATGGGCTGGTGACAGGAGCCCGCCCCGTCCAGGCAGCCCCCCTGCGTCGAGTGGCCACATTGGTCGAGCTCGGCGCATGTCTTCCCGTAGAACAGGTTGCCCGACCTGGCGGAGCACTCCTTGGCATTGCCTTCCTTCATGTCGATGCAGCCGCCAGGCGTGCAGCAGGCCGCGGGGCCCTTCTCGAGCTTGCAGTCCGCCGAGCAGCCATCGCCCCCGACGAGGTTGCCGTCGTCGCACTGCTCGTTGGCCGCCTTCTCGAGGACCTTGTCGCCACAGCAGGGGTGCGGCTCGATCGTGGCGTCGAAGCGGATGAAGGGGCAGGTGGCGAGCGTTCCGGAGGACTGCAGGCACTGGTTGTTTTCGCAGCGCTCACCGGCGCCCGCGTCGCAATCCGCCGTCGTGCCGCACTGGCACACCGACTCGCTCTGGTAGTGCGCGTTGTAGCACTGATCCACGGAGGAGAGGAAGTTGCGGAGCATGAGCCGCTCCGACGCGTTGGCCGCGGCCCACACCGCGGCGTCGAACTGCGCCGAGGCGGCCGGCACCGACGGATCCACGACGAGGGCGTGCAGGTCGATGACCTGCGCGCTGGTCAGCGACGACGCATAGGTCGCGTTCACGAGGTAGTCGGGCGTGTGCGGGTCCAGGCCATGTGACACGAGGAAGTTCTTCACCTGCGCGCCCCACCCCGTCGTCGTGTTGACACACCCCCAGATCTGCATCGAGTAGAGCTCGAGGTCCAGACAGGGGAAGGTGGTGGGAGCGCCCGCCGTGTCACCGAAGTACGTGCACTGGCCCTGCAACTGCGGCGGCTTCTTCGCCCAATCGAGGAGGAGTTGATCCCCGACACACATCTGGGCGCTGTTGTTCCAGACGTTCGTGCCCACGTCGACACCGAAATCCAGGGTGTCCGTCACCGCTTGTCCGAAGTCATCGGCCGTGGGCGCGCGCGGATCCTCGACGTCGCGCGGCATCTCGTTCTTGCACAGGGCGAGCAGCTCGTTGGGCTGGTCGTAGCTGCTCCAGTTGGACGCCTGCGCCGAGGGGTAGCGGCAGACGTAGCTGTCGCCGATCGAGCAGGTGAGCGGATCCCCCGTCCCGGGCTGGTGGTTGGTGACCGTGCCAACCCCGCCATGGCACTCGTCCAGGTAAGAGGCCTCCAGGCCGGGCTGGTACTTCGCCTTCTGCGTCGAGCCCAGATCCCAGGCATCCGCCCACTTCCAGATCAGGAACTCGAACCGCCGTCCCAGGAGTCTGACGGTGGCACCGATCTTGATGCCGGACGAGAGGATCATCTTGAGCGTGATGTCGGTGAGGCCATAGGTCTCGATGGAATGGCGCGCGCCCTGGGCGGGGTGATCCGCGAGCCACGCGATCTGCTCGGCGTAGGGGATGCCACTGCGCGAGACACAGGCACCCGCGCTCCCGCAGACGAAGCCCTCCGGGCAGTCATTCCCGCCACAAGGACGCACACAGGCGCCCTCGATACAGACGCGACCGTTGCCGCAGGAGATCTCGGGCTCCGCGTTGCCCGGCGGATTGCAGGCACAGTTGGCGGGGGTGGCCGAGCACCGGGCCGTCGTGAGGTCGCAGGTCTCGCCGCGGGCGCAGTCGGCGTCCTCGCCGCAGCCACCGCACGCCGACGGGAAGCCATTGTTGAGCGGGTGGCAGCCAGGACCTTCCCAGCGCGTGATGACGGTCTGGGTCTCGTCGATACACTGGTAGCGGTAGAACGTGCCCCTGCGCTTGTCACAGTCTTCCGCGGTGACGTCGTAGACGGGGGCGGAGGTTCCAGGAATGACGCAGTAGCCATGCTGGGCACAGGCCGACAGCGACGTGAGCGAGGGGGTCCGGCCCCACCACTCGGTCTGGCACGTCTTGTCCTTCTCGCACTGCACACAGGTCTTGTTCTCGTTCCAGGTCGTGGAGATGGACGACAGGACTCCGCTTTGGAGCCAGCCTTCGATCTTCGCGCTCGCGCCGGACGGGACGTACTTCTTGAACTGCTCGTAGCAGGCCGGCAGGCCATCCTTGCAGTTACAGGCCGCCTTGGGGATGCCGGTCCAATCGTCGATGCAGAGGGCGTTCTGCTGGCCCTTCACGTTGAACTTGATGCAGCAACTGTTGGCGGACTCCGAGGGCGTACAGGCGTAGGTGCTGAGCGGGTTGGAGTGGTTGGGCTCCGCCTGATCGTAGGACTTGTCGGAGCAGACCGTGCGCGAAGTGGTATCGAGCACGGGTTTGCAAGGGCCGTCCGGGGGGTTGCTCGCGTTGAGGGCATTGACGAGCGCCAGATTGAGATCCACGACTCCGCCGTGGGCCCCGGGACGGATGTCGAGCTCGAGCCCGACGAAGGCGGAGATGCCCACCTCGAGGAACCTGGACAAGGTCAAACCGACGACGAGCTGCGCCTTGACGCCGGGAGTGACGTAGGCGCTCACGCCGGTGTCCGCCGTGAGGTCGGGGGCCTGCATCGCGTGCATGTCGCGCTCGAAGTCCACCAGGTGGAACTGGAGCGACGGGTCGATGTTCTTGTTGAGAGCATCGAGGATGCGCGAGCGCAGCTTGTAGGCCTCGTGATCCCACTCGAGGCCGGCCCTGAGCGTGAGGATGGGAACGAAGGTGACGCCCGGAAAGAGGACGTAGGAGCCGAGGCGCTTCTCGATGGGGGTGATGTGCGGATCGATGTTGATGCCCGCGGATACCACCGAGGCCACCTGGCCCTCCCAGCTGGCCTGGATGGTGTCCCGGGGCCATTTGTAGGGGCCCGCGGCGTTGTCCGGATAGAAGAAGGGGTGGTAGCCCGCGACGATGAACTCGCCACCGGACAGGACCCCGTTCCCATCCGAGTCGAGCGACTGCATCCGCTCCCGATCGACCAGGTGGAACATGTCGATCTTGTCGATGTCCAGGGTGCCCGCGGGGGCAGAGCCCTCGTCCACCCAGATGCCAAAACCATTCGGACAGTTGAAGACGGGGTCACCGCCAATGGAGAAGCCGAGCGGCTTGCACTTGTCGAAGAAGCGGTAGCCATCGAGCTGGGTGTTGAACTCGACGTTGGGAAGGAGGGTGAGGGTTCTTCCAAACGCGGTGACCCCCCAGCCGCCCGCGCGCATCTGTGCCCGGTGCGACTGGCTGAGGTTGTGCGAGGAGTAGCGGCCCCCGATGGAGAACTTCCCGGACTCCCCCAGGCCAGCGAATGCCCCGTGGCCATAGTAACCCACGCACAGGTGGAGATCGGGGCGTTGCTCGTCGTACCCGCCGAGGTGGTAGCCCTCGAGGCCCAGGTCGATCCAGCACTGCATCCGAGCGGTGATGTCGTTGAGGTTCTCCAGCGTGCCCACCGTGTTTCCCAGGGCATTGGTGATGGCCTGGTTGACGGGCGAGTTGGCGAAATCCTGCAGGTCATCCAGCAGGTTCAGATGCCTGGCGGCGAACTTCACGGCGCCCGTCGGCGTCTTGTACGCATCGTTCGGCAACCACACGAGCGTGCCGCCACAGCCGTTGGCGGCGCAGAAGAGGTCACAGGCCTCACGCGTCGAGTTCTGCTCGAGGCAGGTCACCGTATGGCACAGACACTGGCCCTCCATCCCCTGGGGGGCATTGATGTCGGTCTGGAACTTCTGGATCTTCCCCAGCGCCTTGCTCCCGATGGACGCGGTCATCGTGAGCGATTGAAGGACGTGGAAGTTCGTGGAGAGGTTCTGCAGGTCGGCGCCCTTGGGATGAGGATTGCCGCCCTCGGGCACGGGGTACTGGCCAAGCTTGTTGGGGTCACAGCTGACGATCTGGCCGAGCGACGAGGCGTCATGCCCCGTGGTGGCGAACGGCATGACGCGGTCTGGCTGCTCACGCCACAACGGGCGTGGCGCGCTGCCACCAGGCTCTGGATCGCACTGGCCGGGCTCGATGAGCGAGGGCGAGAGCGAGAGCGAGGGCTCCACGGGCGGCGTCGTGGGACAGCCCAGGCCCATGAACAGGCTGGTGCCCACGATGACGAGAAGCACGAGGCGCGAGTGCCCGCGAGGGCGCGCAACGGTGCACCAGCGGGTAGGACCACTTGCGAGACAAGCAGGGTTCGTGGACATGGAGCCCTACTCTCAGCAAGAGCTGGACCACCGCGATTTCGCTCGGGGTACGAGTAGAGGACGCAGCGCCATCAGGTCTCGGGGTGTGGCCCCCAGGGCAACGGCGCACCTCGCTCCGGTGGGCTGCGTGGCAACGCGCCTATGGACGCGGCACTCTGGACCTGCATCCGAGCGCGTTTGCGGCGAAGATGGCAGACGGCCAGTCGCCTTCACCTCGACTTCCTCCCCCCACACAGGCCCCCGTTGTTCCACCAGAGCATGTTGAGCATCCCCGGCTACACCCTTCGAGGGGCCATCAAGGCCACCAGCACCAACCTGATCTTCCATGCGGTGCGCGATGCCGATGGCCTTCCCCTCATCCTCAAGACACCTGTAGCCGCCTCCCTGGGCCCACGAGAGCTCGAGCGCTACCGCCGTGAGTTCAGCATCCTTCAGCGCCTCCAGGACGTGCGCGGGGTCACCCGCGTCCATGCCTGCGAGCGTCTCCAGGAGCGCCCGGTCCTCCTGTTGGAGGAGGTGGAAGGCGCCCCCCTGTCCGAGCTCACCGGCCGCCCCTTCGAGGCGCTCCAAGCCCTCTCCCTGATCACCTCCCTGACCTCCACCCTGGCCGAGCTCCACCGCCGCGGCGTCATCCACAAGGACCTCAAACCTTCCAACATCATCGTCACCCCCTCGGGCGACACCCGGCTCATCGACTTCGGCACCGCCACCCTTCAGCTCGTCGAGCACGTGGACGCGGCCCCCGCCTCTCTCATCGAGGGCACCCTGGCCTACATGTCTCCAGAGCAGACCGGGCGCATGAACCGCCCGGTCGACTACCGCACCGATCTCTACTCGCTGGGGGTCACCCTCTATGAGCTGCTGACCGGCAGCCGCCCCTTTCATGGGCGCGACGCACTCGAGTGGTTCCATGCGCACATGGCACAAGTGCCCCAGCCACCGCTGGAGCGGGAACCGGGCCTGCCTCCAGTCCTCTCCGCCATCGCCCTCAAGCTGTTGGCCAAGGTCGCCGAGGAGCGCTACCAGAGCGCCGACGGACTCGTCGCGGACCTCGAGCGGTGCCGGGACAACCTGCTCCGGGGCGTGCACGAGGATTTTCCCCTCGGAGTGCACGACTACCCCACCCACTTCCAGCTCCCCCAACGCCTCTACGGGCGGGGCGCCGAGGCCGTGGCCCTGCGCCAGGGCTTCGAGCGCGTGGCGCAGAACGGACGGCCCGAGCTGCTCCTGGTCCACGGGTACTCCGGCATCGGTAAATCCGCCCTGGTCAACGAGCTGCACAAGCCCGTGGTGCGCCAGCGCGGTTTCTTCCTCAGCGGCAAGTTCGAACAGTTCCAGCGGGACATCCCCTACGCCACCCTGGCCCAGGCCATCCACGGCCTGACGCAACAGCTGCTGGCGAGCACCGACGAGGAGCTGGCCCGCTGGAGCAAGCACCTGAACGAGGCCTGGGAGCAACAGGGCCAGGTCCTCGTGGACGTGGTGCCCCAGCTCGGACTCGTCGTCGGCGGGCAGCCCTCGGTCCAGGAGCTGCCTCCCTCCGAGGCCCAGCACCGCTTCCACCGCGTCTTCCGCAAGTTCCTCGGTGTCTTCGCCACCGCCGAGCACCCCCTCGTCGTCTTCCTGGATGATCTCCAGTGGGCGGATCTCGCCAGCCTCCAGGTCCTCCACCACCTGCTCACCCACCCGGAGACACCTCCAGTCCTGCTCATCGGGGCCTACCGCGACAACGAGGTCGACCCCGCCCACCCCCTGGCGCAGACCCTGGAGGGGCTGCGCAAGGCCGGTGCGCGGATGACCGCTCTCCAGCTCGAGCCGCTGAGCCTCGACGAGGTGCGACAGCTCGTCGCCGACACGCTCCCTGGAGCGGGGATGGAGGTGATCGAACCGCTCTCGGCATTGGCTCGCGAGAAGACCGGAGGCAATCCCTTCTTCCTGCTGCAGTTCATGCGGACGCTCAACCAGGACGGGCTCCTGGTCCGCACACCCGAGGGTCCCTGGTACTGGGACACCGAAGCCACCCGTGCCAGGGGCTACTCCGACAACGTCGTCGACTTCATGGCCGGCAAGCTGCGCCAGCTGCCCCTGGGCACCCAGCACCTGCTGCGGCTCGCGGCCTGTGTCGGCAACTCGTTCACGCTCCAGATGCTCGGCCTCATCTCCCACATGCCGGAGCCCTCCGAGGTGGAGCAGGGTCTCGAGCCCGCGCTCCAGGAGGGCATGCTGGTGCGTGCCAGTCCGGAGCAGTACCGCTTCCTCCACGACCGCATCCAGCAGGCGGCCCGCGTCCTCATCCCCGAGGAGGAGCGCAAGACCGTCCACCTGCGCATCGGCCGGTTGCTGCTCGCGAGCCTGCCGCCGGAAGCGGTGCGCGAGAAGCTCTTCGACGTCGTGAGCCATCTCAACGCCGGAGCGGAGCTGATCGACAAACCCGAGGAGCGGCTCCGCGTGGCGCTCCTGAACGCCGAGGCCGGACGGAAGGCCAAGAGCTCCACGGCCTTCCGCTCGGCCACCGCCTACCTCACCCAGGCCTTCCAGTTCCTGCCGGGAGACCCCTGGGAGAGCGAGCCCGAGCTGGCCTTCAAGGTCCAGCTCGACCGGGCCATGTGCGAGTTCATGAGCGGTAACGCCGCCGAGGTGCGCCGTCTGGTGGAGGAGCTCCGGCCCCGGGCCAGAACCCGCGCGGACACGGCGGCCGTCTACCGCTTGAAGGGCAACCTCCACGTCGCCGCCAGCGAGATCCAGACGGCCCTCGCCACCCTCGTGGAGTGTCTTGCCCAGATGGGCATGCCCATGTCCCTGCGCCCGACCTGGGAGGAGGTCGTGGCCGCCAACGAGGAGGTGTGGACGCTGCTGGGCAATCGCCCCATCGAGAGTCTCGTTGACCTGCCTCGCATGACGGACCCGGACATGGAGGCGGTGATGAGCGTGCTCGGCGCCCTGTTCGCGCCAGCGTACTTCACCGATCCCAACCTGCTCATCGTCAACCTGTGCCGGATGGTCTCCCTCAGCATCCGCCACGGCAACAACGCCTCGTCCGCGCACGGGTATGCCTGGTACGGCGTGGTGCTGGGCCCCGCCTTCAAGCGGTACCGGGAGGCCCACGCCTTCGGCCAGCTCGCCTGGGCCATCGTCGAGCGCTACGACCTCTCCGCCATCCGCGGCAAGATCCTCTACATCCAGGAGGTCATCAACAACTGGACCCAGCCCCTCTCCGAGAGCCTGGAGCTCGTCCGCCGGGGCTTCCACTACTCGCTCCAGGCCAGTGATTTCCAGATCTCGAGCTTCTGCTGCGGCCACATCGTCTCGCTCCGGCTCGCGCTGGGGCACGACCTGGAGGAGGTCTATCAGGAGTCGGTCGCACGCCTGGCCTTCCTGCGCAAGGCGAGCTTCCCGGACATGCAGTTCGTCCTCATCCACATCCAGCGCTACGTGCAGCAGTTGCGCGGCCTCTCCCCGTCATTCGGCTCGCTGAACGGGGAGGACTTCGACGAGAAGTCCTTCGAGGCCGGGCTGACCCCCGCCCGGATGAGCACCATGCGGTGCTGGTATTGGCTCTTCAAGATGCAGGCGCGCTTCCTGAGTGGCGCCTACGCCGAGGCGCGCGAGGCGGGGGCCCGGGCCGCCGAGCTGGCCTGGTCCTCGCTCGGCCAGATCCAGCTCCTGGACTTCCACCTCTTCCGCGCCCTGACCCTGGCCGCCTGCTACGGGAAGATGACACCCGAGGAGCGGCCCCAGGCCCTGGCGACAATCCACGAGCACCAGCAACAGCTCGCCGAATGGGCCAGCCACAAGCCCGCGACCTTCCGCGCCCCCGAGCGGATGGTGTCCGCGGAGCTGGCCCGCATCACGGACCGGGAAGGCGAGGCCCTCCGCGCCTATGAGGAAGCACACCAGTCGGCCCATGAGCACGGCTTCATCCAGAACGTCGCCCTGGCCAGCGAGCTCGCCGCCCGCTTCTGGTACGAGCGGAAGGTGCCGACCCTCGCCGACACCTACGCCCGCAAGGCCCGGGAGGCCTGGCTGCGCTGGGGCGCCAGGGGCAAGGTGAAGCACCTGGACTCCGAGTGGCCCCACCTGGCCGCCTCCCTGTCACCCGCGGAGACCGCCACCGATACGGATTCCACGCAGATCGACGCGCTCACCATCGTCAAGGCCCAGCAGGCCATCTCCAGCGAGATCGTCCTCGAGCGGCTGGCGACCACGCTGCTCCGTGCCGCCCTCGAGAACGCCGGGGCCCAACGCGGAGCCCTGCTGCTGCCCCGCGGCGACAAGCTCTCCGTGGTCGCCGTCGTGGGAACTTCGCCGGAGGATGCCGCCTCCCAGCCGGACGAGTCCCGGCTGCCATGGACCCTCATCTCCTACGTCAGGAGGACCCGCGAGCACGTGCTCATCGGCGACGCCTCCCAGCCTCATCCCTTCTCGTCCGATCACTGGCTCGAGCACGGCGGCGCCCGCTCCGTGCTCTGCCTGCCCCTGCTGCGCCAGGAGGACTTCCGCGGCGTGCTGTACCTGGAGAACGGCCTCGCCACCAACGCCTTCACCCCCTCCCGCCTCTCCCTGCTCGAACACCTCGCCAGCCAGGCCGCCATCTCCATCGAGAACGCCCAGCTCTACGCCGAGGTCCAGCGCGCGGAGGCCGCGCTGCGCAGTGCCAATGACGACCTGGAGAAGCGCGTGGAGGAGCGCACGCTCGAGCTCAAGCAGACCCAGGCGCGGCTGGTGAACTCCGCGCGCGGGGCCGGCATGGCCGAAGTGGCCGCCAACGTGCTGCACAACGTCGGCAACGTCCTCACCAGCGCCGTCATCAACCTCCAGACCATGGTCGAGACGGTGAATGCCTCGCGCATGGGCCGGATCAAACAGGTCGGCGACCTCCTCGAGGCGAACCTCGGTGGACTGGCGGACTTCCTCACCCGGGATCCGCGCGGGACCCAGCTGCCTGGCTACCTCTCCGCGCTCGGCGACGAGCTGCTCCGCGAGCAGAAAGCGCTCCAGGACAGCATGGCGGCCATGGGCAAGCACATCGAGCACATCCGCGCCATCGTCCAGATCCAGCAGACCTACGCGCGCAACACGCTCGTCCTCGAGGAGTGCGATCTCCCGCTGCTCATCAACGATGCCCTGAGCATCCAGTTGCCCTCCCTCCAACGCCACGGCATCACCATCACCCGGGAGCTCCCTCCCCTACCCAGGATGCAGCTCGACAAGCACAAGGTGGTGCAGATCCTCGTCAACCTCATCAGCAACGCCAAGAACGCCATGCTCGCCCTCCCCAGTCAGCAGCGCCACCTGCACGTCCGGCTGGAGGCGGATGGCAACAGGGCCCGGATCCAGGTCGTGGACAACGGCATGGGCATCGCTCCGGAGCTCCGCGAGCGGCTCTTCTCCCAGGGCTTCACGACCCGGGAGGGTGGACATGGCCTGGGCCTGCACTCCAGCGCGCTCGCGGCGAAGATGCTCGGGGGCAACCTCACCCTGGAGAGCGAAGGACCGGGCAAGGGCGCCACGGCCACCCTCGAGCTGCCCTTCACGTAACTAGTCTTCCCGCGCGGGCCGGGTGGCCCTTCGGGACGCGGCTCCGTGCAGGACGGCGAGCTGCCGCACCACCCGTTCGAGCTGGGCCCACAGCAGGGGCTCCTCCGCGGCCAGCGCCGCCGCGATCTCGGTGGGGGGCTCGTCCCCGCCGAGCAGTCCGCCAAAGTTGGGGAGCGGCGCCGGCGCGCGCCCCTGGGCCACCGCCTCGGCGATGTCGTCCAGGGCCTGCGCGGTGACGTTCTCGAAGCGCTCCAGACGCTCCCGGACCCGCTCCGTCACCCGCTCATGGTGGGTGGTGGAGAAGGCGATCACCGCCGTCGCGAAACGGCGGGTGTAGGCCAGCAGGGTCATCAGCGGCTCGAGCGGCTCCGTCCGCCTTCGAGGCTCGGAGAGCAGCCGCTGGAAGGAGGCCTCGGCGTTGATGGTCGCCAGGCCCACCTTCCGGCGCGCCTCGACGAGAGCCGGCTCCGGGCGCCCCTGCCCACCGAGCCAGGCGGAGAACACCTGCCGGAAGAACTCACGCTCCGCCCGCAGCGCCTCCGCCAACTGCGCGGGAAGGAGCGCCTTCTCCGACCGCTCCCAGAGGAACCAGGTGCCCACCAGCGCCAGCGAACCGCCCATCAAGGTGTTGAGGATCCGCACCCGCGCCAGGCCCCAGTCCCCGGTCCCCACCTCGGCCAGGAGCACGAAGGTGAGCGTGAGGAAGACGGTGTAGAGCCCATAATTGAGCGAGATGACGGCGACGCTGATCGCCGCGGTGAAGAACACCAGCAGCATGATCAGGTGCGGATCGTGCAGCTCGGCGGCGACCGCTGCGGCGAGGATTCCGCCCACCACCGTGCCCCCCAACCGCTGCAGCCATCGGAGGAAGGTCGGACCGGTGTACGGCTGCATGATCGTGAGCACGGTGATGGTGACCCAGTAGCCGTGGCTCTGACGCAAGCCGTGGGTGAGCCAGACAGCCACCGACGTGGTGAGACCCACCCGCAGCGCGTGCCGGAGCACCACCGAGTCCCAGGAGAGATTCTCCCGCAGTGGCGCGAGGAGCGGGCGCTTCGACTCGGTCAGATAGCTCCCCGGCACCACATGCTCGTGGGGAGGCGTGTGCTCGTCGGCGAGGCTCGCGGCCGTCTCCACCGCGATGCACGCGAACTCCCGCAGCTGCACCAGCAACCGTGCCGCGTGGAGGGCTCTGGCCCGATCGATGGCCTGCAGGGCCCCCTCGGCCCGGGTGATGACCTCCTGGAGTGCCTCGGCACCCCAGTCCAGCGCGGGCAACTGACGGGCCGGCCTCTCGGTCTCGACCAGACGCGCGAGTTCCTGGAGGGTCCGGGACAAGGCCCCGAGGGCGCGCTCCACCTCCTCCTGGACCGGGCGGATTCCGCTCGCATGCGCCAGGCTCTCCACCACGTCACCGAGGGCGACCACCGAGCCGAACATCGAGTCCGCGACCTGAAGCAGGACGAGCAGCCGCTCCCCTCGCCCACTCTCCCCCTGCCTCCCGCGGCGTGTGGCGGCGAGGGTGCTCCGGGCCTCCTCGAGGGTCTCGCGAAGCCGCCCGTGCTGGCTCTGGATCAACGCCTGCCAGGCAGCGCTCTCGGCTCCCGTCGACAGGCGCCCCACCCCGCTCACGAGGTCCGCCACCGCCCGGAAGCAGCGCGCCACGGCGAGGCGGGCGGGCCGATAGGGGCGGATCGGCCAGAGCACGAGCGAGAGCACCATCGCCCAGGCGGCGCCCACGAGCACGAGCCCTCCCCGCTCCAGGGCCGCGAGGAGGCCGGGAGCGGGCATGGCCAGGGAGATGACGAAGGTGGTCGCCGCCGAGTTGCCCACGAAGTTCGCCGCGGCTCCGTACACGCCCGCGTAGCTACAGGCGGTCACCCAGAGCAGGGCCACGGGGATGGCCAGGACGGGATGGTTTCCGGCCAGTCCGGCCACGAAGACCGAGAGCGCTCCGGCGAGGGCCGTGGCGCCCATGACGGCCGCGCGGGAGCGGTACGAGCCCCCCTTGTCCGCGAAGGAGGCGTTGAAACCACCCAGGCTGAGCCAGAGCCCCTCCGAGAAGTGGAAGACGCTGGCCACCAGCACGGGGAGGATGGTGGCGATCGCCGACCGGAGGCCGGCCTTCACCGCCGGCCGCACCGGGGCGAAGCGGGCCACCTCTTTCGCGTGCTCGATCAGGCGTTGGATCATCGTGGCGACTACTGCGCGACGAAGCCACCATCCACGGGCAGTGCGGCGCCCGTGATGAATGACGCCGCACCCGAGGACAACCACACCACGGCCTCGGCGATCTCCTCCGGCTGCGCCATCCGGCCCACCGGCTCCGCGGCCATCAGTGCGGCTTCCAGCTCCTTGCTCTGATCGGTGGAGACCGTGACCATGGGCGTGCGGACGACGCCCGGGCACACCGCGTTGATGCGGATGTTGGCCTTGGCGTAATCCAGCGCGGCCGCCTTCGTGAGGCCGACGAGGCCGTGCTTGGCGGCCACGTACGCGGGCGCCATCTGGATGCCCACCAGCCCCGCCACCGAGGCGGTGCTGACGATGCTGCCGCCCCCCTGCTTCAGCATCTGTTGGATCTCCTGCTTCATGCACAGCCACGCGCCCTTGAGGTTGGTGGCGATGACCTGGTCCCAGGCGTCCTCGGGATAGTCACCCGTGGGGGCCATGAGTCCGGCGATGCCGGCGTTGTTCACGGCGCAGTCCAGCCGCCCGAAGGCTTCCACCGTGCCGCGAACGAGCGCCTCCACCTCGGAGGACTTCGAGATGTCGCAGCGGATGAAGCGCGTCTCTCCGCCCTGCTTCTGGATGGCCGCCACGGTCGCCTCGCCGCCCGCGACGTTGACGTCGGAGACGATGACCCGTGCACCCTCGCGAGCGAACGCGATCGCCACCGCGCGACCGATGCCCGAACCAGCTCCCGTCACGAGCGCCGTCTTGCCTTCCAATCTTCTGGTCATGGATCCGTCCTCGATACGTCTCAGGGGTTGACGCAGGTGAAGCTCCCGGCCGAGGCGACGTCCCCCGAGCCGTTGTACCTGGGATACTGCGGATACTTGCACAGGGGCCTGGAAAGAACGGTCCCGCCCGTCTGCGGATTCAGCTTCACCGCCACCAGGCCCGCCTGGGAAGGGGGCACGCCCTTCTCGACCCAGTTCTCCAACGGCGTGAGCAGATCCACGGCGTCCGCTCCCGCTCCGCCAAAGCAGTGGTTGACGCCCGGGGCGGGAAAGTACTCGACGAACGTGTCCGCCGCGGCCTGGCCCCCCGCGGCCTGGACCAGGTTCTCGTAATACACATCCGTCCCCTTCTGGCTGATGGCCGCATCGGTGCCACCGTGCCAGAGAATCAACTTCCCGCCACGTGCCCGGAACCGCTCGAGATCCGTGCTGTTGGCCGACACCAGGCCCGACATCGTGTTGATCTGCGAGAGCCAATCATTGGGGTTGAAGGTCAACGGGTCGAAGTTGGGGTCGCGGG
Organism: Archangium violaceum; assembly: GCF_016887565.1. Classification (NCBI taxonomy): domain Bacteria; kingdom Pseudomonadati; phylum Myxococcota; class Myxococcia; order Myxococcales; family Archangiaceae; genus Archangium; species Archangium violaceum. The sequence continues at coordinate 6,192,452 of NZ_CP069396.1, read as the reverse complement.
TGATGAAGAACTTGATCAGGCCGCTCCCGAAGATGCCTGCCGCCGAGAGGGAGGCGTTACCATTGCCCGTGATCCACCCGGACCAGCCTTCCGGATCCGCCTCCCCTCCCACCGGCCACCCCTGATTGACGGTCGTGCCATTGAGGCTCATGGGAGAGTAGATCGTCCTGACCGACGTCACCTGCTCGGCCGTCAGACAATCATTCTGCTCGGCCCCAGGGCACTGGAGCACCGCGGGATCGAACTGGCAGGTCGAGGGATGGGAGATGATGCCATCGGCGACACCATCCTTCGCATCACACGCATCGAGCACCGCCTTGCCCAGGACCATGAGCTTCGCGGAGGAGAGACCGGCGCCGGGCTTCGACAGCTGCCGGGTGTTCCGGTTGAAGGCAATCAGCAGCTCCACGAAGTTGTAGGCGGGAGCCCGTGCAATGATTCCATCGAAGTCCTCCGGCCACCGCTGCGCTTCGATCAGTGCCTCCCGGCCCCCATTGGAGCACCCCTCGAAATAGGTCTTCGTGGAGCTCTTGCCGTATCTCTCCAGGATGAGCGCCTTCGCGATGGGCAGCACCCGGTGGGTGGAGAGATAGGCGAAGTCATCGAGCTTCTGGGGATCCAGCGCGAAAGAGGCGTCCAGGACATCCCCCGTATGCCCACCATCCGAGGCAATGGAGACGTACCCCTTCTGTGTATAGACATCTCCACTGGGAATGCTCCCATCGAAGCCGCCTCCACCGACATGGACTGTCTTTCCGTTCCACGAGGTGGGCAGGCGCACCTCGAAGTGGAGCGAAGGGGGAAGCATTCCAGAGACCTTGCAGTACTCCGGCAACTGGCCGGACGCGGCGACGAGCTCGGCGCCGGTGATCTGTGCCCCCTCCAGGGTTCTTCCACGGAAGCCCTCGCAGCGGGCCTGGGGCGTCGGTCCGGGAGAGGTGCCACAGCCGCCCAGCACGAGAAGCACCGCGAGGGCGGAACCACACCAGGAGAACGTGTTGCGAACGGGGGCCGTGAAGGGATGGGGCGTCATGTCTTCGTCTCTCTCGAGGGGCAGGAGCGCTCGAGATTACGCGCTCTCCGCACGGCTCCATCGGCCATTCGCGGGCCGCGTGTCGGCCAGGCTTCGTTCCGCGCTGTAACCGGGCCTGCGCGCGGCCGCGTGGTCGCCCGCCCCCCGGCCGGTGCACACCCTCGCCCACGTCCGCCTCCTACACCCGGGGCCAGCCGTCCGTTACTTCTCTCTTTGCGAAGGACGGCCCTCCTGGGTTAGGTTCCGCGCACCCTGAGGAGCGCTGCAACGGGGGTCTCCCCTCGCCAGGCTCAGGTTCTGCAACGGCGCTCGCTGACTCGTGGCTGGATGCCCGGGAGGCGAGCAGGAGCCGTCTGCCACATCCAGCCCCCTGCCAATCAGGAGCAATGCATGCGGGCTGCAATCGATCTGACCAAGTTCACCGACTACCGCGTCGCCGACATCAAGCTGGCCGACTGGGGCCGCAAGGAGATCGCGATCGCCGAGACCGAGATGCCGGGTCTCATGGCGATCCGCGACGAGTTCGCCAAGACCCAGCCCCTCAAGGGCGCCCGCATCGCCGGGTCGCTCCACATGACGATCCAGACCGCGGTGCTCATCCAGACCCTGGAAGCGCTCGGGGCGGAGATCCGCTGGGCGTCCTGCAACATCTTCTCCACGCAGGACCACGCCGCGGCCGCCATCGCCGCGGGCGGTACCCCCGTGTTCGCCTACAAGGGCGAGACGCTCGAGGAGTACTGGGAGTACACCCACCGCATCTTCGACTGGGCCGACGGCGGCACGCCCAACATGATCCTCGATGACGGCGGTGACGCCACCCTGCTCATCCACCTGGGCACCCGCGCCGAGAAGGACCTCTCCGTCCTGTCCAAGCCGGGCAGCGAGGAGGAGACGGTGCTCTTCGCGGCGATCAAGAAGCAGCTGGCGGCCAAACCCGGCTGGTACTCGAAGATCCTCGCGAACATCCGCGGCGTCACCGAGGAGACCACCACGGGCGTGCACCGCCTGTACCAGATGGCCAAGGAGGGGAAGCTCGCGTTCCCGGCCATCAACGTCAACGACTCGGTGACCAAGTCCAAGTTCGACAACATCTATGGCTGCCGCGAGTCCCTGGTGGACGGCATCAAGCGCGCCACGGACGTGATGATCGCCGGCAAGGTGGCCGTGGTCGCCGGCTACGGTGAGGTGGGCAAGGGCTCGGCGCAGGCGCTGCGCGGTCTGCAGGCCCAGGTGTGGGTGACCGAGATCGATCCCATCTGCGCGCTCCAGGCGGCGATGGAGGGTTACCGGGTCGTGACCATGGAGTACGCGGCGGACAAGGCCGACATCTTCGTGACCGCGACGGGCAACTACCAGGTCATCACCCACGAGCACATGAAGCGGATGAAGAACAACGCGATCGTGTGCAACATCGGCCACTTCGACAACGAGATCGATGTGGCGAGCCTCAAGCAGTACAAGTGGGAGAACATCAAGCCGCAGGTCGACCACATCATCTTCCCGGACAACAAGCGCATCATCCTGCTGGCCGAGGGGCGTCTGGTGAACCTGGGCTGCGGCACCGGCCACCCCAGCTACGTGATGAGCTCCTCGTTCGCCAACCAGGTGCTGGCGCAGGTGGAGATCTTCAGCAACCCGGGCAAGTACAAGCCGGGCGTGTACATGCTGCCACGGCACCTGGATGAGAAGGTGGCGCGCCTGCAGCTCACCAAGCTGGGCGCGATGCTGACCGAGCTCACCCCGGATCAGGCGAAGTACATCGGCGTGCCCCTCGAGGGCCCGTACAAGAGCGACCACTACCGCTACTAGGAACTCGGGAACGGACAGAGGGGCACCGCGTCATCCGTGACGCGCGTGCCCCTCGTCCTGTTACGACCGAGGGTTTCTCGGAAGAGCTGCTCGACCATGCGCCGGCTTCCGATTTTTCAAAATCCAGCAAACCCGATGTAGTCAGTATCTTCTCGATCGCCACTCGAGAATGGGTGCATCGCCAGCACTGGCGCCTCGCGGACAATCTTGGTGCGCGTCGCGTCCAGCGACACCCGTCAGCCCATATCAGCCGCAATTTTTGCGCGTGCAATCATAGTACGGATTGTGTACAGCTTCACAATCCGTACAGCCGGTATTCCTCTGGAAGTACGGCATTCGCTGAAAACGAGAATTCGCTTCAAGCGGCCTTCTCCGGGTTCGTAGCTCGTCTGCCAGAATTTCAATTGCGGCCATACCCCTGGTCCTTCAGGGCGGCATGCAGAGGGTTTCCTCATGCATTGGATGCGTTTGTGTCTTTGGGCCAGCTGCTTGTGTGTCATCGCCGCGTGTAACCCGGACAGAGAACACGCCGAGGCCCAGCCAACCTCTGAGCGCTCATCCGAGATCATCACCGACCGGGAGATCGAGGCCTATGCATACTCGAACCCGGACCTCCTGGACGGTCTTCCGAGCGAGCTTCCCGTCGTCGTCAGTTACAAGGGGCAGGTGCCCACGGTCGCATTCCGCATCGGCTGTGGCAGCAACTACGGAACGATGCTGGAAGCGTTCGGGTACAGCCGGAATCTCACCCTCGGCGAGATGGAGCACTGGGGAGATTTGTCGAATCTTCCGGACGACCTGAGGCGGGCGAACGGGGATGTCGACGTTCCCATCATCACGCTCCGTTGTGGGAAGACCGAGGAGGAGACCCGGCGGCAGGTTCTGCAGGTCTTCCGGGTGATCGGCGTACAGCCGCAGGGACGGCCCCAATACTACCTGCGCCTCCGCGGTGCTCCCGACTACCTCTTCTCCGCCAGTTGCATGAATCTCTTCACGGCGCTCGCCATGAAGAGCTCGAGTGATTTTGATTTCGACCTGGTGAGGGACAGCATCCCCATCCTCCCCACCCTTCGCAGCTTCTGGCTGGAGCCGACGGACCATGGGCTCACGGAGATCGACATCAACTGCTATTCAGCCACCGCACAGCCTCTCCCCTCCGCGGTGGGCTCGCCCCCCCTCCTTCCTCGCCCCGCCATCCCATTCGATAAGGCCCAACTCTTCGTCAGCGACTACCCCTTCGATGGAGTCCGGACGTCCAGGCCGCTGTATCTCATCTCCGGTGGCCTGGGTTATGCAATCGACTGTGGCTCCAATCGGGCGCAGATTCAGCAGGCGCTCGGCTTCGGGAGCACCACTCCCGAGCTCATCGCGCAGGATGACCCGCGTTTCCTCGCGTCTCACCCCGGCGAGCAGCCGGTCCTCCACTGCCGCAATGATGACCTCACGATCTTCTCGGTCCTGGAGTATCCGGCCAGCGCCTACTTCCGGTTCAACAAGAGCAGGAACGCACTCTTCCGCTTCTCGTGCGATACAGCTGGGAACTACTTCACCACCACCACCCCATCCGGGACAGCCAGCCAGAGCCTCATGGTCCTGCGCCCGGCCGTGGAGTACCTCCTGATCGACCGCAACCAGCCGGATGAGAAGACCCGTCTCTACGACATCAACTGCGGGCCAGAGGCGAACCTGGCTGTGATTGATGCCTGGTTCGCGGCTGTCTTCGGCCGTCCCATCACGGAGGGAGAGCGCACCAGTTACAAGGCGACGTATATTCACTTCTGGAACGAGCTCCAGGGGAACCCCACCAGGATCCAGGAGGCCATGACCGCGGAGTTCGAGTCCAAGGTACGGTCTTCCGAGCTGGCCGCCGTCGTGGACCGCGCTCTGGCGGCCGCGAGCCCGGCACCGAATATCGAAAGCGACTGCGACGGCCATCACATCACCGACTACCTGAAGGGGAAGGTCACGGGCGGCGGATTCGGGGCTCCGCTGCGCGCGAACTTCACGCTCATCCGGGACTTCATCAAGGAGCGTGCGCCGCGGCTCGCCGTCCGCATGCGCGAGCACGCCCTCCTGACCTATGGGAGCACGGCCGGTGCAGGCAAGGAGAAGGGCTTCAACCGAGGGCTCATGGAGAACCCGGATGACGCCCAGGCCTTCCTGGCGCTGCAGCGCAAGGTCGGCGAGAAGCTCTGGGCGGATTCGAGCGTCCTCCCGACGGTCCTCGGCAACGCGGTGAGCGACGGAAAGCGCGACAACACCTTCCGTCCCAAGTTCGACAACTCCGTGGCCAAGTCGCATGACCTGGCCTTCCTCAAGACCGACGTCGCCAACAACACGACCGCTGCCTTCGAGAAAGGCATCTATCGGTGGGTCTACGACCTGGTGCAGAAGTCGCATGCCCCCTGGCGGCGTGACCTCGTCCAGTCCTACGACGACGTGTTCGGCTGCGTCCATACGAACGACGAGGCCTCCGAGTGCGCCGCGGACGAAGGCATCTCCTGGTGGACGGGGTCTTTCTATCGGCCCGAGGTCTACTCCCCGCAGGTCCCCAATCCGGACTTCTCTCTCGCCATGCTGCGCGAGAGCCACGAGTACTACCTCCAGGACGAGTGCACCCCCGCGGACGGCGCTTGCGCCTATGAAATCCCGAAGATCGTCGAGCGGGCCTGTAAGCGCAACAACCTCACGTGCTCGAGCTCGACCATCGAATCGAAGACCAGCACCATCCGCGGCCTCATCAAGAAGGGCACCTTGAAGGCGAACTATCCGTCCATCGAGTGCTACGTGCGGACGAAGGCCACGACGGGTTGTAATTTCACCTACATCCGCCAGTAGCCCTCCAGCCAGGGACATCGACGCCATGAACAAGCGACTGCGATTGCTGCTCGCCACGCTCCTCGTGTGTCCCGCGGTCGGTACCGCGGCGGAACCCACGGCCAGCTCGGACAGCGCCTGTCAGGGGGATGACAAGCGCATCTGCTACGAGACCCTCGCGGCCCATGGGGACTACCAGGGCATCATCGACCGGATCAGCCTGAACGTCATCGGCTACGAGCCCATCGAGAAGTACTTCCTCGGCAGGGCGCACTTCGGGCTGTCCAATCGGACGGCTGCCCACAGCCTCCGCTGCTTCCACACCCTCCGCGCGAAGGATCTGCTCGAGGCCTTCCTCACCGAGCGCAACCACAAGTTCGAGACGCAGCAGACGTTCGGGACGTCCGATGAGATGCGGTACGTCTATCACGCGACCAAGACGATGGACGCGCTCAAGAGCATCACCGGCTGCGAGGAGTCCTCGCACACCGCGACGAGCCTGGAGCGCCATGCCCGGCGCTACGCCATCGAGCGCATTCAAGGGCTGATCTACAACACCGAGACGGATGGAGCCCTGGGGCCCCTCTTCCGGGAGAAGATGGGCTCCTTCCAGCAGATGATGCAGAGCCTGGTGACCACCGCGTCCCAGGTCGAGACCCGCTACCGCGCGGCATCGATCGAGCTCGACGCCGGGCGGACCCAACTGCTCTCCATCCGGGACGACATCAATGCGCAGTTCGGCGCGGGAACGGTCATCACCGATGACTCCAGTGACACCACCTTCCCGCTCTTCCGCTACGACCAGAACAAGAAGCAGGCCATCCTGACGGGCCTGGATGCGCGCTACCAGGGACTCCTCCAGGTCGAGACCCGGGTCACGGCCCTGGAGACCCAGCTCCTGGGTGCCCTCGCGGCCCAATCGATGGACGACTACCTCCAGAAGAAGGAGCAGACCATCCTCGAGGTGAAGAAGCTCTCGTCGGAGCTCCTGCTGGGCGTGAACCTGTGGACCCGATTCTGGGCCTCCGAGGAGAAGGGGTTCGCGAAGCTCAAGACCGCGGCGGCGGCCGAGGGCAACTCCATGCTCTTCACGCACGCCACCCGGATCGACACCGACTGGCGCACCAAGATGAAGGTCCACTGCAGTGCCTCGAATCCCGCCTGGTACTGCACGGGGGGAACCAATCCATGACATCGCCGCGCCGCGTGGCGCTTCGCGTCACGCTCTTCCTGACGACGTCCCTTTTCCCGCTCTCCCTCTCGGCCGCCCAGCCCGGGGAGGAGATCGTGGTCCCCACCTACGGCTTCCCCCAGGTGGAGAGCCTGTGGCAGGCGGCAACCGGGGGACGCCCCCTGGAGGCGAGCCTCATCACCGTCCTGACCACCCACCTCGGCCAGACCTCCTCCGGAGGCGGCGGTGGGGGGGGTGGCATCGAATACGACTTCGCGGCAGCCGCGCCACGCGCGAGCGCCACGACGACGGGTCCCATCCTGCCCGTCGTCAGCCTGGAGGCGAGTCTGGCACGGACCGTCCACGAGCGGACCGCCCGGCTCGATCTGCTGCTCGGCGCCGTTCAGGGCTACCGCTCGGAGGCGGACTCGATGGATCGCAGCATCGCCCTCGAGACATGGTCGAACGCCGCGCACCTCGAGCTCTTCCTCACGAACACCGCCGTGTTCCTCGAGGGACAGACGCGCGAGCAGAAGTGCCTCTCGTACGAGCGCGCGGCCGATCATGCCCGCTTCCTCGGATGGACCCGGCAGAGCCCCACGGGCGGCCCCGTCCAGGCCCGGGTGCCGACCGGTTGGGAGTCCCTGCGCACCGCGGCCAGCAGCTTCTTCTCCAACAGCTTCGTGCACCACATTCCCGACGGCATCTGCTCGCTCCAGCGCGCCATCCGCAAGAGCGAGGTGGAGCAGACCGTCAGGGGGGCGGTGGACCAGGCCATCGCGGTGAAGGTCGGCAAGGAGATGGATGCCGCCCTCCAGATCGCCCAGCGCAAGTTGGAGGACTACGCGAGCGCCGGTCAGGCTTCCCACGTGGAGGTGCCCACACGCGAGATCTTCGCCCTGAAGAAGTCCGTCAGCGACACGCGGCCCGTCCACGACTTCGTCGTGCAGGACAAGCTGATGCTCTACAGCGTCCCACAGGGAAGCCAGAAGCAGCCCCTGGTGGCCGACCTCGAGGACAGACAGAAACGCATCAGCGCCATCATCAGCGCCACGGGAGCCGCCGAGCTCAGCGCGGAAGTCGCCAGCGCACGTGCCACACGTGACGCGCACACGCAGTTCCTGTCGGACACCGTGACCCTGCTCCGGGAGATGGCGGTGACCCCCGGGCTGAGCACCAGTGCCCGGGATCGGGTCAAGGTCTGCGTGACGCTTCCGGCGGCGGTGACGCCGCAGAACCTCGAGAGCCTCGCCGCGCAGCTCAACACGTGTCTGGCGCAGCTCGCGACGGTCTACACGGAGCTCAAGGCGCAGAGCGGCACACGGCCGGGGTACGGCGATTTCGCCCAGAAGTTGGATGACCTGTCGTCCGCGTATGTCGACATCGCCACGCGCGGCCAGTGAACGGCGAGACGGGGTTCAATCAATGAAACGTTCCGCATGCCTTTTCGTGCTGTGGCTGGCACTCCTCCCCTCCGCCGCCTGGGCTCAGGGCTCCTCGTGCGCTCCGGGCAACGAGGTCGCGATCAAGGGCCACATCACCCAGCTCGTCTCCGCGCTTCGGATCGCCAACTACCGCGCGGACGTGCTCCTGATGGAGAAGAGCTTCAAGGAGCTCGATGGGCTCCTCAAGAGCACGGGCTGCGCCAGCATGGCGCCCCTGCTGTGTGACGCGGAGTGCGCCTACCAGCTCGCCAACGTCCAGCTCTTCCGCGCGACCGGCTATCCCCTGATGCGGGAGACGAGCAATGCCTGGTTCCCGTCGGATCCTCCCGGTGGCAACGGGGAGGTGCGCGATCCGTACGAGGCGCAGGCCATGCAGGGTGTCCAGCGGGTCGAGCAGGCCCTGAAGAACCTCGCACGCCAGCAGCAGGCCGCGGGCTCCACCAGCAATCCGATGGACCTCCCGCTCAACCGCTTCCTCAAGGCACATGCGCGCCTCAACTCGCTCAAGGCCCGGCTCTTCGTGGCGGCGGGAGACATCTGGTATCGCAAGGCCTCGTTCTCCCGCCTCGACAACCTTCAGTACCAGGTGGCGGAGACGCTGGGAGAGGATGACCGCGCGAAGAAGAAGGGGACCGAGTACTACAACGCGGCGACGTATTACGACCAGGCGTTCTGGGTCATCCTCGAGGCGAGGAGCAGCCTTCCCGCGGCGAACGCGGACCTCTTCGGCTCCGAGCTCTCCACGCTCACCTCGCTCGAGTCCGACGTCAACACGCGGCTCGACTCGGTCCGCAAGGGCTACCTGTACCTCAACATCGATCCGGAACAGCTCACGGGCAACAGCCTGGCCGCTCTGTCCCGGCAGCTCGTCGGCCAGCGGGAAGCCATCCGCCGCCAGGAGGGGGAGCTCCGCCAGCAGATGGACACCTGGGCGGCCAAGTTCACCACCCACACCAATCAGCAGTTGGATCTCGCCAATCAGCAGAACTCGCGCGTCCTGGACCTCGAGGTGTACAAGCTCGCGCAGATGCAGGCGACCGCGGGCCGGCTCACCCAGGAGCTCCGGGCCCAGGTGGAGCTCATCGACCGGAGCATGCCGAAGTTCCAGCTCGAGCAACGCATCAAGGCCATCGAGGCGACACTCGCCCGGGAGCAACTGGAGCTCTCCCACCAACTCCAGAGCATCAAGACACAGACGGAGCAGGATCTCCTCGGACTGGAGAAGGAGGCCATCAACGCCAGGCTGGATGATCTCCGCTTCAGCATCGACATGACCATGGCGGAATACAACTTCGCCATGCAGGTCGAGGCCCTGCTCGCCCAGAAGGAGGAGCTCGACCGGCAGTTCCTGGCGGACAAGGCGGAGCTCGACATCCTCGAAGCACGCAAGGGACAGGTCCAGAAGGGTATCGAGGCCGCGCAGTGGAGGATCGACCTCACGGAAATCCTCGTCGACAAGTACAAGACCGCGCAGGAGACGTCATTCAAGTCGGCCCGTATTCCCATCGTCGAGCAGATCTGCGCCGTCGACGCGGAGCTCGTCTTCTACAGCAGGAGCCCGGCGTACAGCGGCTACAGCGATCCCGTGTCCGGACATTCCTGCACGGTCTCGCCTCCGAGCACGAACCAGGAGGCCAATCTGGAGGAGATCTGCAAGGCCCGCGATACGCTGAAGAAAGACCAGCTCGCCAACATCCAGAAGATCCGCGACTGCATCAATGGCGCAAGTTGCAGCAACATGACCGGGACCGAGAAGTCGGTCGTCGAAGCCATCAACAAGCTCAGCGCGGCGAACCAGGCGGTCATCAACCAACGAAAAGCCGCACTGGAGAAGACGAAGCTCGTCATCAAGGAGAAAGAGGCGGAGCTCCGCAAGGCGACCAATTCGACGCGCGGGATCGAGGCCGTCAAGGGCGTGATCGACGGGCTGTGGGCGGCCGCCACCGTCCTCGCCGCCGTTCCAGACGGAGAGACCGGAATGATCGGGCTCTTCCCCGTGAAGACGCTCAGGCTCGCCGAGGCCGCGGCGCAGGCGGCTCGCACGAGGGCCGAGGCGCTCACGAACCTGACCAACTTCGCCTATCAGGTGGCCCAGTACCATCATCAGCTCGAGTCCGAGGAGCTCGTCAACAAGCAGGAGCTCCTGGACATCGCCAACCAGATCGAAGCGGTCGAGAAGGAGCTCGACGTCGAGAAATGGAGCAAGCAGCGCGAGCTCGCGGAGATCTCCGTCCGGCTCACGGAGCTCCAGGGCGAATACGACAATGTGAAGAACGAGCAGGAGGTCCAGCGGCTCGAGTGCGACGGAGAGATGGCCAATCGTGAGACCACGGTGGCGAAGCTCCTCAGGTCGCGCGCCGGTCTCGTCGGGCAGCTGCAGCAGAACACGGATGACTCCGCGCTGACGCTGTTCGACATCCACGAGCAGGAGAACCTCCGGGCCCAGGCGCAGACGGAGATCGAGCGGCTGAATCTCGAGATGCTCGAGTACAACCGGCAGCAGGAGAAGGTCCGCTTGGACCAGCAGAAGCTCACGGGCATGAAGGCGGCGATCGACCGGCAGATCTCCACGGCCCGGGGTTACCAGTCCAGCGTCAAGTCTCTGCAAGGCGAATACTCCGACACGAAGACCCTGCTGAAGGCCATCAATGAGAAGCTCAAGGACAGCATCGTCCTGCGCGAGCAGAAGGAGCGGGAGTTCGTCTCGGCGGTCCTGGCGCAGTCCGGCAAGGTCGCCTTCAGTGAGATCGCGGACCTGAAGAGCAAGCTCGCGCAGCTCGATGATGCCGACCAGCTCGTCGCGCAGGTCCACGCCCTCGAGCAGAAGCTGGCCGTGGAGGTCGAGGGCTCCTACAAGAACATCCTCGCCATCGTCCGGAAGAACATCGAGGCGGGCGGCGGCCAGTCGGAGACGGCCAACTCGCTGTTCTGGGACTTCGAGAACCTGGCGGCGGAGCTGTCGCGCGGTGCCGGCGACATGCTCGACTACAAGCGAAGGCTGCTCGAGAACGCGAACTTCACCTACAACCTCTACCGCAGCCGCTACAACGTGCTCGCCCAGTTCGCGGGCGACGTGGCTCCGATCTCCGAGGAGTACGCGTTCATCAGCAACGCGATGGAGCTCGAGAGGGTCCTCGCGGATTGCTCCGGGCTGGACACCAACGAGATCTGCAAGCCTCGCTCGCTCGTGTGGGACAGCAAGAACATGACGGGCACGGTGGCGGAGTTCACCTTGGAGAACACGAGCACCCTGCTCCAGCAGCTCCTGGCCGAGGGACGCGTGCGCTTCGAGATCTCCCCCTACGGGCAGTCCCTGGCGAACAGCCAGCGGCTCGGCAACCTCGTGCTCTGGCACGAGAACCTGATGAACACCGAGTCCCCGATGCTGCTCGTCCACGTCATGGCCCTCGCCGACGGTTCGAGCTGTGGAAGCAAGGCGGTTGTCCGGCACCTCGGCTCGGGCACCCTGTTCTCGCCCATGTCGCGTGACAACGCCGCTCCGCAAGCGAGCCTCGTCGTCCGCAAGCCCACGGACCTCGAGATGCCCGTCTGGACGAACGCGGAGCTGGGCCTGTGGACCGCGCGAAGCGACACATTCCGCTCCGGCTCCTTCACGGCGGCGGGGCTCGAGACCGTGCTCCAGTCCGACCGGGTCGGCAAGCTCGAGTACCCGCTCGTGGGCCTGCCCCTGATTGGAACCTATGAGCTCATCGCGACACCGAGCTTCGTGGGATGCCTCTCCGGAAGCAGCACGTCCAAGCTGAAGCTCGGATTCATCTACGTCGTCAAGTAATCGCATGTCTCGGATGAGAAGGGATTTCGTCATGCATCGGTTGGTGCTCGAGAGAAAGGCACCCCTCTGGGTCGCGTGCCTGCTCGCCGGACTCTGTGCGAGCGTGCCGGCGGCGGCGCAAAGTGACTGCAACAGCAATGCCGCGTCGTGCGACTTCCAGGAGCGGAAGACGACACTTCGCGCGCAGCTCTGGAGCAGCGCGTGCCTGACTGGCACCTGGAAGTACCTCAGCGCCGTGTACTTCCCCATGGAGAACGGCCAGCTCGTGACGAGCAAGCGGGCGCAGGTGAACTTCCTGAACGGGGTCTGCGCGTTCCACCAGGACCGGCGCTACATGGACTCCAAGAAGGCCCGGGAGCAGCTCGACCGGGGCATCGACGAGCTCCAGCGCGCACAGACCTCCGGGCTCCTGCGGTCGCAGAGGCACGTGGCCGCGCTCCTGGAGGGACTGCTCCATTGTGAGCGGATGAAGCAGCTCGCTCCGGAGGTGGAGACGAAGCTGACCTCGCGTGAGCTCTTCTGCGTGCACCGGGGGATGGCGAAGGCGAGCTTCACGAGCGTCAACTGGGCGAACATGGCGCTCGACTACCCGGACTCGACGGCCTTCTCCGTCGGGAAGCACATCGAGTCCATGGGCGCGTGCTACAGCAGCCATCTGAGCGCAGGCACCGATGCGACCTGTGGCGTCGTCACGTCGCTCCCGGAAGAGCAGGTGAAGAGCATCGGGACCCAGGTGGGAACCACGGAGCTCTCGCGCTACCTGGGGAGCGTGACGGACCAGACGAGCTCGACGGCGACCGGGGTCGGTCCCCTCACGGCCATGCTCGCGAGGAAGTTCGAAATGGTCGACGGGGCCGCCGCGGGCTCTGCTCAGCTCTTCTCGGATTTGAAGCAGCGCAACGAGCGGCTCCGGGGTTCGTACACGGGCCTGGCGGAGATGTATTGCTCGCCCACCGGCGAGTGCAATGGGCCGATTCCCTCGCGCGTCCAGGCCATGAGCACGAAGTACCAGGCGGTGACGCTGAAGGTGCAGAACCTGCTCGGCTTCGTGGACAGGTGGGTCAACGGTCTCTACCAGGACAGCGCCGGGCGTGACGTCCGCACGGAGCTGGCCAGGAGCAAGACGGACCTGACCGACACACTCGCGACGCTCCAGGGCCAGGAGGCGTTCCTCGACAAGATCCGCCTCGTCAAGCGGGACATGTCGGTGCTCGCTCGAGGCGCGGAGGCCGAGGACACCGTCTTGCGGAAGCTCTGCAGCCTGTACTTCTGCGAGATCCGCGGCGGGAGCCGGGAGACCTTCCGGAAGACCTGTGCCCAGGTCGATCCCATCCTGTCGAAGCCTCGCAGCGAGCTCAACAAGCTCTGCTCCTCCAATGTGGAGACGACCTACGTCTCCGGAGATGGCCAGACCACCGCCGCCGCGCTGTGCCGCAACGTCGGGCTCGGTGCGTACATCGCGGATGGGCGCAAGGACATCCTGACCTGCATGAACACGTTCTACGTGAATCAGTGAGAACCAACCGATGAGACGCTTTTGGATGTACGGAGTCGTCCCGTTCCTCCTGGCGGGGTGTGGCATCGAGGGAGAGGCTGAAAGCCATACCGCGGTCAGCGAGGCGCGAGCCCTCGCCCAAGCGCCACTGGTTCCCAGTCTCTTCTCCTACGAGACGACGAGCGGCGCCACGGTGTATGCCGTGGAGCTCCCCCAGGGAGAAGGACGTGCATCCCGGCTCGCGAGGCTGAACGGGTGCACCGAGGCGAACGCGCGCCGCCTCTTCCGCATCTACGCGGACCCGATCACACCGCTCGATGAGAGTCCGTGGGCAGGTCAGCTCAATGCCCCGAGCACACTCGTCCTGTCCTGTCCGGATACGACCGCATCGGGTGCGCGGGTCTTCGTCGAATCGCTCACCCTGGGCTCCTCCTACCTCGAGTACCTGCAGGGCTCGGGCACGGATGCGGGTCAGCCCTCGTCGTTCCTGGTCATCCCCAACCGGTGTGGAGAGCTGATCTTCCACTTCCAGGTTCCGCAGCGCGCGGCCCAGCAGGAGACGTCTCGGGAGCCCCCCCCGGCCACCGGGGAGCGCATCTACCTGTCCTGCAAGAGGGACCGGCCTGTCGAGTACTCCGGTTGGGAGCTGGACACCGCCTACGCGCGGAGTCTCGGCCGGGATGTCTATGTGCTGACGCGAGGGGCGAGCACCGTCCTCCTGGACGCGGTGGATGGACTGGCGGTCACGGACCTCCTGTGGGACGACGCGAAGCGCGTGGAGGTGGAGGACAGGCTGCGCGCGCTGTTCATGATTCCGGATTCGGTCTCCATCGGCTGGGCCGGAGAGCTGGAGTACCAGGACGTGGCGGGACGGCCGCTCTTCGACTTCTGCGTGGACCACTGTGGAGCGGACTTCAAGCCCGCGCACAAGAAGGTCGTCGATGGTGCGATCTCCTGCCTGCGGGGTGAGCTCGGCGCGGGAGAGTCCTGCACCTACGCCACTCCTTTCACGTATGAGGAGCGCCAGCAGCTCGATGGAACGACTCGCCGGGGCGCGCAGCTCTCGACCGGAGAGCTCGTGTTTCCCGCCTGCGGCGGAGCCACCGAGACCTGGCAGAAGCACCTCGGATTCACGCACGACACCTCGACCACGGCCTCCTGGCTGGGGCAGCTGAAAGCCGCGTACGGCACCGGAACACCCTCCTCGCCTTCCACTCCCCAGCTCGCGCTCCCCTGCCTCCAGGAGCAGACGACGTGCCGCATCGATCTGTCCCAAGTGATTCTCGATGGAATCGATCTCTCGAAGATCGAGCTCTCACGCGAGATGGAACGCGCGATCCGCGCGCGCCAGTGCGCGAGTGGACCCGAGGCCCTGGAGGTCGTCCTCGGACCGGAGGCAGTCCTGAGTGATGCTCCGTTCCGGGTGGACGCCAGTACCCTTCCCTCCAGCCTCAAGACCCTCCGGCTCGGCGGAGAGGCAGGTGCACGGACGGCGCTCTTCGTCAGTGAGCCACGATGCGGAACGGGAGCAACCCCCTGCACGGTGGCTGTCCCCGCCATCCAGGTCGAGGGAGATCTCGAAGTGGAGCTCCGGTACCTGGACATGCGTCCGATCCCCCCCACCACCCCCGTGGCGTCCCGGCCGGCGCTTGCGCGTGTGGCTGTCAGGGCGAGGGGTGGAACCGGACAGAAGCTGATGCTCCGCCTTCGTGACGCCGATATCGGCGATGTCACGCGGGCATATCCGTTCTACGCGGGCGTGGACATCGCGGGAGGGAGCCTGGTGCTCTACAACTCCGACGTCCTCGCCTTCACGAGCGCCGTGGAGGCCGAGCAAGGCACGGTGTCCATCGTCTCGTGGCCGCAGACGGGGCAGCTCAAGCTGGTGTCGCTCGCCCACGCGAACCCGAGCTCCGGCATCCTCATCGACCTGGATGGACGTTCGCTCTCGGGAACCGTGGATCGCTTCCGGGCCCTGACGCTCAAGCCGGGCGCCCAGGCCTTCATCGGAGGGGCGACCCTCCAGGGTCCCGTGGGAATCCTGTGGTCCGGGATTCCGCGGCCCGGAGGAGAGGACGCCCTGTGGTCCAAGCGGACGACGTTCTCCAAGGGGCTGCCCTCGACGTCCACCCTCTTCCGGACCGAGGCCACCATGCTGCGCGTGCGTACCGCGGGCCGGCTCGTGTTCGACGCCGCGAGCGTCAGCAACTTCGCCTACGTGGTGCGGTGTCCGGCCCAGGCGTCCGGGGAACAGGCCCTGGTGCAGTTCGTCGTGCCCCAGCCCATGACAGACATCCGTTACCTGACCGCCAGTCCCGGGGCATGCCAGGTCCAGGCGCCGTGGTTGGGGACTCCCTAGGTGAGGAGAATGGACATGGGATGGCGAAAGAATCGGTGGGCATACGCCGTCGCCGGGAGCTTCGTGGTGCTTGCCACCGTGCTCGGGTACTGGCTGTCCCGGCGCGACCCGGCCCCGCCCCCTCCCTCAACGTCACCGGTCGAGCTCAGCATCGTCCAGAGCATGGGCGCGGACTTCAACGGACCTCTCGAGGAGCTCCTGCGCCCCTTCCTCGAGCAACACCCCGAGGTGCGGCTGTCGGTGCGGTACGACGCGCAGGCCCGGGAGGGGAGCGACGGCGCGGCCCGTGGCCCCCACCTGGCGCTGCGAGTGTCGAACGGGTCCGCCACGCCCGGAGGCGTTCCCTTGTTCGCCTCGGACTACGTCGTCCTCGCCTACAACCGGGACCTCGTTCCCGAAGCACCGAAGACGTGGCGCGACATCATCGCCCACGGCTACACCCTCAAGGAGAAAGGCACGGTGCCGTATGGAATCGTGCTCGCGGAGGAGATGCATAGCCTCCTCCCCTTCTTCGGCGATCTCTTCCAGGCCGGGGGCCCGGGTGACGCGACGAGTGAGGCGTTCGCGCTGCTCTCCGATCTCCGGTTCAAGTACGGCCTCACGCCGGGCGCCTGCCTGTCGGAGTGCGTGGTCCAGGTCTTCAAGGAGGGCCGTGCGCCGTTCGCGGTGATTGGAGAATGGCGGCTGCCAGAGTTGCGGAGCGCACTCGGAGGGAGGCTCGGACTGACGGCGATTCCCGCCCTGCCCGGGAGCGGAGCCAGGGTCAGGCCCGTACAGCGGGTGTACGCGCTCTTCCGGGCGGGTGAGGCCCCGAAGCGTGAGCTGGAGGCCGCGGATGCGCTCCTGCGCTTCGTCGAGAAGGAGAGCGCCTCGCGCCTCATGGCGACGCTCGGCAAGGCAGCGCTCCAGCCCGTAGCCGCATCGGCGTCGGCGGAAGAGCTCGCCCTGGCGGCGGCTTCCGTGGACGCCGTGGAAGTTCCCGACGCGCGCGTGCGCGCGGCGGAGGCCGCACTGGCTCCCATCTGGGAACAGTTTGCCACCGGGCGGTTGAGCGCCGAGGGCGCCGCCCGCGCCCTGGTCGCCGCCGTCTCGACACCCGTACAGAACTGAGAGGGCGAACCCGCGCCCTCAGATCGTTGCGCACAGCACGTGTCGCCGGCTCGCCTCCGGCGCGGCGGCACAGCCATGTCCTCCGCCGGAGGCGGAATGCCATTTCAAGGAGATGACTGGATGAATCGGCTGCGATTGTCGCTGGCCGTCCTGGGGCTGCTCCCAGCCCTTTCGTGTGGACCCACCCGGACGGAAGAGACGAAAAGCGAGACACCGACCCCTGGGTCGAGCGCGATGAAAACGCCCGGAGCCTTGGGTTCTGACGGGCTCGCGTCCTTGGGAGCTCTACGCAGGCCCCAGATGGACGTCACCGTCGCGGAGCACCGGGGAGAAGCCCGTGTCACGCTTCCACTCCCGGGCCTGCCCACACGCACGGGCTTCGGACCTGACCTGGCCCTCGGATACAGCTCCTCCCCCTACGACGCCCGCGGCGGCTTCGGCATCGGCTTCGGCCTGGGTGTTCCCTCGGTGGGTATCATCAACGACTGGGGCGTGCCGTACCGGTACGTCACCGCCAACGGGGACCTCACCGCACGGCTAGCGCTCAATGGCGCGCGCCTGGAGCGCATCCGGACGGAGAAGGAGAACGGCGCCCTGAGCATCATCGAGTACCGACTCGATGGCACGGATTCGCTCGTCCGGGTGTTCCGCCACATGCCCGGTGCGGAGATGGCCGTGCCGGACGGACAAGGCGGCACGCTCGCCCTCGCTGGCTTCCGCGTCGTCTACCCGGATGGGCGGCAGGAGTACTACAGCGAAGCGCCAGAGGTCGCCGAGGGGCTGATGCTCAAGCGCTTCTTCGCCACACGCTGGCCCCTGGTGGCCGCCGTGAGTCCCACGGGCGAAGTCGTCACCTACCAGTACGACAAGCCCACGGAGGATCAGCGCTCGTACCTCAGCTCCATCAGCTTCGCGGGGGGCCGGTCGGCCTACGTCTTCGAGCGCGCGGAGCGGCCGCGTGCACCCACGGATTACGTGATGGGGTACCCCCAGAAGGCGGGCCACCTCTACACGAAGCTGACGGCGCAATTCGACGGCGAGCCGATGTACCAGTGGTGCTTCGTCTACGGTGTGTACGCGCAGGATGGAGCGAAGCTCCTCACCCATCCGGACTGCGAAGCGATCGCACAAGAGGACTTCGCCGCGGAGCTCACGAAGCTCTCGGCGTCCCTGAGCCGGCAGGACAAGCTCCTGGGTGTCTACCGCTTTGGACGGAGTGCGGCGCCCCTGACGCGGAACACGCCTCAGGAGCCGCTCATGCGGTTCCAGTACTCGGGTTGGACGGTCTCGGACATTCGTGACCACTCGCTCGTCTATGACATCGAGATCCCGGATGTGTATGGCTTTGGTCCCGAGGGGGGCTCGGAGTTCCTGGACCTGAACGCCGACGGCCTGGCGGACGTCCTGCGCTCCTCGCTCTCCGACAACCGGAGCTTCGCGTCGTACAATCTCGGAGACCTCGCCAGGCAGAATCCGTTCGTACAGCGCGACGGGGTGGTGCTCCAGAAGGTACTGGGCGGCATCGAGCAGCCGGAGATGCTGCGTTTCGACGAGCGCCCTGGTTCCGACAGCCTGTTCTGGACGGGAGACTTCAACGGCGATGGCCTGACGGACGTGGTGCACATCATGGCCTCGGGCGGTCAGTCCGAGCTCTTCCTCTTCCGCGGACAGCAGGGCGTCCCCGGCAAGCCGTTCGCGGCCGCCACGCGCTCCAGCGTGCTCGATGCGTATGTCGGTCAGCTCATGCACGGGCGCAGCCGCGTCCTCGACCTCAACGCGGACGGGAAGGACGACATCCTCATCGCCACCACGGACGGAGTGACGGCGACGTGGACCGCTCATGTGAACGTCACCTCGCCGGAGGACAGGGCCCTGTCCTTCCAGACCCTCTCCAACCTCCGGTTCCCCTTCACGGCCGGCGCGGGGTGGGAGCTCGACAATCCCGCGTACCGCTTCCTGGACGTCAGTGGGGACGGGCTCCAGGACCTCGCCGTGCTGAAAGTGACTGGCGCGGGCGACAAGGGCCTGTGCATCTACGAGAACCAGGGCGGGGTGTGGGCCTATAGCTATACGGACCTGGGGACGGACTCTCAGGGACGGGACGTACCGCGCGGACGGCTCGCGACGGGCGCGCTGGTGTTCGGCTTCGACGCGGGTGACCCGGTCTGCGAGCAGGGCTTCTTCCTCCCGGTCCAGGGCATCGAGTCTGGTGTGAACCTCAACGCGATGTGGCTCGCGGACGTCAACAGGGATGGGAACATCGACCTCGCCCATCTCACGACGACGGCGAACGCGCTCAAGGTCTGGTTCGGGCAGGGTCGTGATGGATTCTCCCATGCGGAGAACCTCCCGCTGAACACGACGTTGAGTGTCGACCCGCAGAACATCTGGAACACGCGCGTCATCGATATCGACGGGGATGGTGTCGTCGAAATCCTCGTCTACGAGCCCACTCCCCAGGGGGGACGGCTGCGCGTCATCGACTTCAATCGCACGGGACAGAAGAACGTCGTCGGACCGGATCTGCTCATCGGGGCGTCCGACGGGACCGGGCTCCGGCACGCGTTCGTCTATGGCACGACCACCGATGAGCTCGTGCGCGATCGCCGGCGGCTCGGCATGGACGATGCAAGCCTGCGCGGTCTTCCCTACGCGCTCCCCGTGGTGAAGCGGCACGCCATCCTGGTGGGGGGCGAGCCTCCTCAACTCACGGCCTTCCAGTACCACGCGCCCCACTTCGAGGGCGAAGCGCGAAGCTTCGTCGGTTTCGCCCGGAGCGACACACGCATCCTGGGAGACAGCACCCAACCGGACCAGGGACTCCGCCGGACGTACGCCGTGCAGGGAACGCGCACGGACCGCTTCCTGGCGAGCAGGGCCAGCGTGGAGGAGCTCGTCCGCCCCACTCCGCTCCTGGTCCGTCCCACCGTGCCCGGCCCACTCGAGACGGCGAGCGCGGTGTCCTTCACCGCGGAGACCTGGAGCGAGGAGCCGCTCACGGCCGCGGCGGTCCTCTCCCAACAAGAGTCCGACTGGGCCGTCGAGCCCCTTCTGGAAGAGGAGGCCCGCACGCCCCCCCTGTTCGTGCGCCTCCTGAGCACCCGTTCGCGAATCTGCGGCGAGAGTTCGGGCTGCGCGGCTCCGGCAACGAGTACCCGCACGCGCGAGTACGACGCGTTCAATCGCCTCCGGCGTGAGCAGGAAACCCTGAACACCGTCGTGGGACCCGATGGCCTGCAGATTCCCTCGCGCTCCAGCGTGCGCACACTCACGTACGACCCTGTCTGGGAGGAGCGGGGAATCCTGACGGCCGTGGACAGGGAGGTCGTGAAGACACTGCCTTCCGGCGCCGTGCTCTCCACGACCACCACCCTGTATGCGGAGCAATGGCCCCTGCCCGTGCGCGTGGAGACCCAGGGGGCGGTCGATCCGCAGGCGCTCTCGGGACTCGAGGCCCGGTTCACCCAGGCACTCCAGAAGAGTACCGTGCGCGTCCTCACGCACGCCCATGATGCCCTCGGCAACATCATCGAGGTCGGAGACGCGCTGGGCGCCACGACCCACTTCGTCTACGACCCGAGTGGTCTGCGCATCGTGGAGACGAGGAATTCGCTCGGGCACCGGACCCGGTACTGCTACGGCTCGGCGGAATGCACACTCGGCGGCACGGGGAGTGGCGTCCCGGAGCGGAGCCTGGCCCGGACCCACGTCCTGACGCCGCAGGGCGAGCTCACCGTGTCCAGGTTCGATGCCCTGCACCGCCCGGTGCGGGTGACGGACTCGAGCGGACGCGAGGTTTCCTACGCCTACCGGGACGCGGGGAGCACACAGCCACGGCTCGTGCGCGTGACCGAGCGCCGCACGGCCACGGGTCCGCGGACGCACACGGAGCGGCTGTTCGCCTTCCGGGCCGATGGCCGCGCCGTGGGTGAGGCAGTCGAGGGAGAGTCCACCGGGGCCCGGGTGCTGGCATTCACCGCATACAACGGGACGGGCGCTTCCGTTTTCGCGGCCCGGCCCTACACCCTGACAAAGGGACCGGTGGCGCTCTTCGAGGAAGGGCAGTTCCCGGCTCCCACGGGTGCGCCTGGCTGCGGGCTCGGCCTGGGCATCTGCACTTCGTACGACGCACTCGGACGTCCGGTGGAGGTGGTTGATTCCTCGGGACGGCACATCAGGCGCACGACGTACGAGCCCTGGGGACGGCGGCTCGAGGAGCGCCTCGTGGAGGACGGCGATGCCATCGTTCGCGCGCGCACCCATGTCGAACGTCCAGGAGAAATGTACGCGCTGGCCGATGAGACGGGTCAGGTCTACCACTACGCACGGGATGCGCATGGAAGACTGTACGGAATCTCCGTGCCGGGAGAGAGCGCGCCCCGTCGTGTGGTCTTCGACGCCGCGGGAGACATCATCCTCAGTCAAGCCCCCGGAATCCTGACCCGACTCTGGACGCGCGATGCGCGTGGGCGCGTGAGCGAGGAGCTGACGTGGAGCGCCAGCGGGCCGGCATGGGAGCGCATCGAGCGGACGTACGATCCACTCGACCGGCCAACCCACGTACGGGCCACGTCCTCAGAGAACCCCGATGGCACCGACGTCCTGACGTTTGTCTATGATGGACGAGAGGGGGAGCCGGCCTCGCCCGAGTCACGGGGCCGTCTCATCGAAGCCACCGCCCATGACCTGCTCGCAACGCAGAGCGTGACGGAGCTCTTCACCTACAACCGCAGCGGCCAGAGGACCGGGCGCACACTCGCGTATACCGGAGGAGGGGTCGAGCGCACCTACACGGAGACGTGGAACCACGCACTGGACAGTACGCTGTCCGCCTACCGCGACCCGTTCGGGAATGCCTTCACGTTCGAGCGGCATGGCTCGGGAGCACTCGCCGCGCTCCACTGGTCGACGCCAGAACGCGCGGAGACTCCGCTCCTCGCGGGCATGCAGTACAACGCTCACGGTCAGTTGGACGCCTATACGGCGCCACGGACGAGGCTCGAGCGCCGATATGGCTATGACGCCGCCTCCGGCCATCTCATACACCTCCAAGCTTGCATCTCACGTGAGGAGGGCTGCGTGCCTGCCCAGGACATGGTCCTCACGCACCTGGCGGATGGGCGCATCACGGGCATCCAGGACGGTCCCCGGACCACCTCGTACGCCTACAGCCTCCGCGGCGAGCTACTCTCGGCCCAAGAGGGAGACGGAACCCATACCTATGCGTACGGTCCTTCGGGAGAGATGAGCAGACTCAGCGAAGGAGCGGACTACCTCTTCGAGCGTGCGCCGGGCACGAGCGTCATCCCCCTGCCCACGGGCGGCAACTTCCGCCTCGATGCATTTGGCCGCCTGGCGGCAGGCGGAAGAATGCGCGAGATCACCTACGACCCGTTTGGCCGCATCCGGCGCGTCGAGCTCGACGGAAAAACCCTCATCTACGGCTACTTGGCTTCCGGCGATCGCGTCGCCAAGCAGGCGCGCGTGACCCAGGGCGGACAGGAGAAGGTCTCCGAGGTTGTTGTCTATCCCACGCGCTTCACACGCGACAACGGTCGGGAGCGGCAGAGCCTGGTCCGCCTCGAGGGCAGGCGACTGGCCCTCGTCGTTGACGAGCAACGGGTCTTCACTCTGCTGGACGACTCACGCGGCGTGGTGAAGGCATTGGTGGACGAGTCCGGACAGGCCCTGCTACAGGCCGAGTACTCTCCATTCGGATTGGCTACCCTATCGGGCCCTGCGGACCTGCTCGAGAGCACCGAGCTCGTCTTCAGCTTCACCGGGCGGTTCACCGACCCCGACACCGGCCTCGTCCAGATGGGAGCACGTGAGTATGCGCCACAACTCGCGAGCTTCACCACTCCGGACCCCTACGCACTCGCGGAACCGGAATTCTGTGTACGGAGCCCTCTCGAGTGCCACCTCTACACCTACGCCGGACACGACCCGATCAACTTCGCCGACGAGACAGGCTTCATGATGGGGCGCTCCACGTCAACACCCCAGACCGGGAGCACCCCCCAAGGCCAAAACGCCAGGCCCAACTCCCCCATCATGAACAGTCGCGAACGCACTGTGCTCAGTGGCATCCTGCAAGGGCATTCAAACGCCTACAGTGGGCGGGTGAGGGAAGCGAATCGGGCTCTTGACAAGCTTAATGTGCCCCTCGACCCGGAACTGGGCGCGAGCCTCCAAGACATTGCGACGAAGGCCGAGACCGGAGAGCTTCGAACTTCCGCAGCACATGGCGCTGAAAGCAGGGCTTTGTTCAATCAAGGCGTCAAAGACTTCTCCAATGGGAGAATAAAACAGGGAGCTCTTACTTTTGGCGGCGCAGCAACCAATGCGTTTATCTCAATGGCCGAGATACACCAGGAGCAAGCACTACAGCCTTGAGCCTACTGTGGCGGCAACCCGTCGAGGCCGAACGGGTTGTCGCCCTCGTTCACGGGCAGGGCAGCATCCGCTGCACACCGGTGTAGGCGAGCTCCACCACCCCGCTCCCCGTCGCCACCACCAGGGTAATATCCGCGTCGATCCGCCAGGCCTTCGGGAACCCGGGAAGCTGTGCCAGACGGTGGAGCGTCCAGGTGCCGTCACCCTCTCGGGTGAGCGTGTGGGCGAAGCCCTCGTTGAGCCCCATGTGAGACATCCCCGTGAACGCCAGGAGCCTTCCGGGGAGCTCCGCGAAGCCCAGAAAGGACTCCTCCTCCGTCTCCAGGATGGGCGTCCTGCTCCCGTCCTCCCCGAGGAGCCACAGCCCGCCGCCAAACTCTCCCTTGTCCACCCCCATGAGCCATCCTCCCTCCACACGGTGGAAGCTCGTCTGGGCACTCCGCAGCTCGGGGAATGGGAAGTTCTGGAACGTGTCGAGCTGCCGCGGCCGATCCACCGGCTTCAGGGTCAGCCAGCGCTCCCCCTTGCGAACCCGCCACTGCCTGGCTTCCTCGTCCCAGCACTGCTCCTCGGGGGACGCCCTTCGAGCATCCCACTCCGCCCAGCGCGCCTTGAAGACCCCCTGGGAGTAGTGCATCGGACGAGGTGCCCGGCCCGCGAGCTCGATGGCCTCGATGGCCCTCGCCGCTGCACGGCGGACTGGACCGAACCAGTGCTCCTGCCGCACGGCGGCGAGCATCGGGAGCGCCTCTCCCGAGCCGACACGCCCCAGGGCCGTCACGGCCTCATATTGGACTCGCCAGGAGAGATCCCCCAGGGCCTCGAGCAGCACGGGTACCGCCTCGGGCGAGCGCGTCCACCCCAGCGCATCAGCCGCCCGCTCCCGATCCTCCCAGTCCTCGGCGGTTCGCAGCATCTCGGAGAGCCGGGGGATCGCCGGCGTCGCCGCGGGGCCCAACCGCCCCAGGAAGGCGAGCACGCTCCTACGATCGACCCCATCCCGTTTGTCCAGCGCGCGGATGAGGTTGGCCACCACGTCGCCCTCCCCCATCGCCGCCAGCGCATGGGACGCGGCATCGCGCAGCGGCTCGTCGCCAGACGTCTCGCGAACCTTCCGGAGCTCGGGAATGGCCTCGCTCGCCGCCGGGCCGATGTTCTCCAGCCAGAGGATCGCCACCCTCCGGGCCAATGGCGGACGCTGGGCATCGGCGAGCACGGCGACCAGACGGGGCACCACGGGAGCCGTGACAGGTGGGGCTCCCGTGCGGCTATCGAACTCGTCCAGCAAGATCCGCAGCACCTTGGTGGAGGTCTTCCTGTCCTCGAGCGCCTCGACGAGAACCGCCACGCCCGCCTCACCGAAGTCCCCCAGCATGGAGACAACTCCCATGTCACCTCGGAGCAACACCTGCTTGAGCGTGGGGAGGGCCGATGCATCCTTCGTGAGCCCCAGCGCCCAGACCGCCCAGGACACCTTCTTCTTCACGGCCCGGGTGAGCGCCGGGATCGCTGGCTTCGCGGCCTCGCCGAAGAAGCCGAGCGCATAGGCCGCGCTCTCGCGCACCTGAGGATGGCGGTGATCGAGCAGCGCCGTCAGCGGAGGCAATGCGTCCGGCCCCAGCTTCGCCAACGCCCGGCCCAGGGCTTCGTCCTCATTCGTGATGCCATCCCGGGGCCCCCGCGCGGAGCCGAGCTCCACCAGCCTCGCGACACAGGCCTCGACCGTCGCGCACACGCCCCCTCCGGGAGTCGGTTCTCCGGAAGCGGCGGCCCCGAGCAGCAGGAACACCAGAAGCAAGAAAGCTCCCCCACCGGGCCAGGAGGGAACCAGAAGGCGGGACCATCTTCGAGAGGAGCGCATCACTCCTCGCAGCATAGCCCGGGAGGAAGTCCGGACTCGACGAACGGGCGAGCCCGGACTCCCCTACTCCCTCACAGCTTCGTGATGCGGAACCAGTTGAAGTTCCAGCCGCCCGCCTGGGCGTAGATGCCGACGTTGTACGTGCCGGCCGTCACGTTGACCGTATGCGAGACGGTGGTCCAGGTCTGCCAGCCACCCGTCGCCGGAATGCTCACCGTCCCGAGGACCGTGGCGCCCGCGTTCAGGTCCAGCGACAGGCTGCCACCGGACGGACTGGCGACGCGGTACTCGACCTTGTACGCGCCGGAGGACGGGAACTGGATGCCGTTGTACGCCATCCAGTCGGCCGTTTCGATGTAGCCCACGTTCGAGCCTCCGCCCGAATCGGTGGTGGCCTCGGTGCTGACGCCACTCATCCCGCTGTAGGCCTCCGCCTGGATGAGGGTCCCGGGGTTCGACGTCCCCGTCGAGCTCACCACGAGCGAGGACACCGCGTCGTTCCAGCCGTCGTCGACGAGCGACGCATCGTCCGCCGTCTTGATGAGGCTGGCTCCACCGAAGTTGTCATCGGCGTACAGGGTGACCTGGTAGCCGCTGGCGACCTTCAGGGAGGTGATGTCGTCATTACGCACGCCCCAGGCATTCAGGGCCGACAGGGTGTAGCGGCCCACGGGCAGGGCCGCCCCGTAACCGCCGTGGTTCTGGTCCTGGAACACGGACACGGCCGAGGGGCCCGGGTTGGCGTAGGTGAAGGGGAAGTCACGCTGCGCCTGGGCGAACTGCGTCTCCCACTCGGCGGGCCAGCCGAAGGCGGAGGTGGCCAGGGTCTTGAGATTGACACCCGCCGCGCCGCTCCAGAAGTGGATGAACTCGCCCCAGTTCAGGTTCCGCGCGTAGTTGCTCCCGTTCTTCGGCAGGTACTGCGCGAGCAGGACGAAGTACCGGTTGAGCACCGTGGCTCCGCCGTAGTTGTTGTAGATGGGGTAGAACCAATCCCTGAACCAGTGGGTGTTGGCGCGGGGGAAGCTGTCCGTCCCGTTCACCATCAGGTTGTACCAGCGATTGGCATCACTGGTGCGGCCCAGCCCCAGGTAGACGTCGTAGATGAAGATCTCCGCCCACTTGCTGTCGCCCCACAAGCCGAAGGCGGGCGAGTTGTGCACGCCCTTGCTGGCCCCTTCCACGACGTGGGCGACCTCGTGCGTGACGATGTCCAGGTCATTGCCGGTGCCGCTCGTCCAGGCCGTGGTGGAGCTGGACCCCACGTCGATCACGTTGCGGTAGTCGTGACTCGCGTCGAAGTACGTGGAGGGATGTCCCCCGCTGTACTTGGCCGTGTGGAAGATGGCGTAGAGCTGCGAGTCCGTTCCGAAGTGCCCGTAGGTCCTCCGGGTGTACCGCCATACGCTGCCGACGAAGCTGTTGGGCCAGGTGATGGACCGGTCCACCGCCGAGTCGAAGTACACGGCCACGTCATTGTCTTGATAGACGCGGGAGACGGTCTGGTTGTGCTCGAACCAGTGCTCCGTCCAGGTGGCGGGCGCGGTCTGCTGCGCCCACACGGGGGTAGAAGCAAGCAATGGCAACACGAAGGACAGCGAAGCGGGGAGGAGTTTCTTCATGGTAGGGCTCTGCGGGTGATACGGACAGTGACTTCACCAGGTGGGACATCGAGCGGATAGAGGGGCGCACCGATTACTTCGGGTCAAACTCCGCTACGGCTCGAAGAGTGTGCTCTTCCCCAGAGCAGAAGGTGTGCCAGGGCCTCCATACGCCTGCATCCTGGTGATTCCAGTCACCACCTGGGACCAGGAACCCTGGTGACTCCCGTCAGGGATGGTGACTCCTGTCACCACCGCGACGCGAGGCCAATCGCCGCGCTCGGGGTCAGAAGGAACCTCAGACAAGGAGGGTCACCCCACGTGTATATGAAACAGGAGCGCCTCGAGAATTGTCTGCCCTCGAGGGCGGATGCTCCGGACCGGGAGGACCCGATGCACGCAGTCGTGGATCAAGAGGTGGAATGGAAGACGTCCATCACCGAGGCTCTCACGAGGGCCGTGCGATTCCTGGAACACGCGCAGACACCGGACGGACGATGGCTGGATTTCCGCTTCCGCTTCGTGGTGGGAGACCGGGATGTCATCAGCTCCCAATGGGTGACAGCCTACGTGGGAGAGGCCTTGACGCGAGCGGGTGGAGATCCGGCCCGACTGGAGCGCGCCCGCGACTGGCTGATGGGTCATACACACCCCGGTGGTGGGTGGGGATTCAGCCTGGCGACGCCCGCGGACGCGGACTCCACCGCCAACGTGGTGAATTTCCTCTCACACTGGCGCGGCGTGCCGCCGTGGGACGAGGCGCTGGACGAGGCCCGTGCCCAACTGATGCGTTATTGGGACGAGGTCCAGGGCGGCTTCCGCACCTATCGCCCCGCGGAGCGGCCCTCCCTGAATGGCTGGGCCAGCTACCCGGGCAGCAGCTGGTGTGACGTCCACCTGTGCGTCACCGGGATGGCCGCGAGGGCCCTGCACGCCTCTGGAGATACACGACAACGTCCCACGATCGAGGCCTGCGCCCACCTGATGCGCGCGAGCCAGGCCCCCGAGGGTTTCTGGGAGGCGTACTGGTGGCACGGCCGCACCTACTCCACCTACCACGCGGCGCGGCTGCTCTCCCTCTCGGTTGGAGACTCCGAGCCGGTGGCTCGCGCCGCCCGCTGGCTCTCCGGTGTTCAAGGGGCCGATGGAGGATGGAGCAACGGCACCGGCGGTGAGGCCGCCCCCTTCCACACCGCGCTCGCGCTCTCGACACTGCTGCTCGACAGAGGACGCACCCGCCACGGGCCCGCGCTCCATGCCGGCCTCCGCTGGCTGCTGCGGGCCCAACAACCGGATGGAGGCTGGGCCCACGTCCCCATCATGCGGATGCCCCGCCCCGAGCTCCACACGCCCTGGGAGGACCCCGAGGGCTGTCTCCTCCTCCCCGTGCTGACGGACCGCAACCGGCTGTTCACCACCGCCACCGTGGTGTCGGCCCTGACCGACTGCCTCGACGTCTTGCGCCCCGAGTGAAAGCCTCGCGATGGAACCACCCTGTCCGGCCCGACAAGCCATGCCCACGGGCCTCCCCCGTCTTTCACGTTCGCCTGCCCGTGGATATTTCATACCCATTCAAATACATCCATCCCTCGCGTGATGAGCGTTCCGAATCATTTGACATTCATTCAGGCCCCTTCTACATTTTCAAACGTCACCGGTGAGAGGAATTGCCGAGCACCGGCGACCCCGACATGGATTGCCTCCAGGCCGGGATTTCACAAACAAAGGGAGAGGGAAACGCCATGATCACCGAGCACAACGACGAGCAGACCGCCAACCTCACCGAGCTCAGCGACGAGGCGCTGGACGACCTCATCTCCGGCGGTGCGCAGGAGCTGAGCGCCACGCAGGCCTGGGAGTAGCGCGCACCCGGGTAGCCAACCCGTAACGCCACGGATGGGCGCGCGTGCACCGCGCCCGTCCGTCGTCGAATGGAGAGGGGGGCACCATGGCCCATACATTGACGGAGTACCTCAGACTCGCCGAGCCCCACCTCTCCCCGCAGCTCATCTCCCCCGCGGCGCTGGCCGACATCGGGCATATCGCCCGCCTTCTGCCGCCCGTCTCCGCCTCCGGCTTCGAATGCCGTCTCGGGAAGCAGGAGGCCCTGGCCGACCTCGGTGTCCGCTTCCTCGGTGCCGATGGCAGCCGCGCCGTCCTCGCCGGCCGCGAGGACTCCGCTTCCGCCCTGCCCTCCTTCCTGTTCGTCCACCCCGTCTGGGAGCGCCTGCGCCGCTTCGGCACGCACTGGGACGCCCCGGGGATGTTGCGCGAGGAGATCGGCGACGTCTTCCTGGAGTTCGATGTCGAGGGCGCTCCTCCAGAGGTGCCCATCCCCTCCTTCTTCATCGAGTATGACCGGCGGGCCTCTCGCCACCTGGAGGTCCTGGAGCAATCCCTGGCACTGCTCTGGGGCGAGCCCCTCCCTCCCGCCGTCCGGGCCCGGGTGCAGGCCTGTCTGGAGGCACTCCCCTCCGAGGGGCGGATCTCCGCCGCGGGCGCCATGTTCTCCCGCCGCTTCGACGGGGTCCGGTTGTGCCTCCAGGGATTGAGGCCCGACACGATGCCCGGTTATCTGGCTCGCATCGGCTGGCCCGGCGCTCCCTCCGAGTTGGAGGCGATGCTCGCCCGGGTGTCCGGTCAGGTGGAGCGCATGGCGCTGAGCCTCGACGTGGGCACCGCCGTGCTCCCCAAGGTGGGGGTGGAGTGCCACCTGGCGGAGAGCCTGTACGAGCCCGATACGGCGCGCTGGGCCTCGCTGCTGGATTCGCTCGTCGAGCTGGGTCTGTGTCTTCCCGCCAAGCGCGAGGCCCTGGTGGCCTGGCTGGGGCATACCCAGCTGCGCTCATGCCCGGAGGCCCTCCCTGGCAACCTGCGAGTCCTCTCCGACTCGCCTGATCCCCAAACCCTTCCCGTGTTCCTGCGCCGTATCAACCACATCAAGCTCGTCCTCCCACCCGGCCAACCCATCGAGGCCAAGGCCTACATCGCGCTGTTGCAGCGGTGGCTGGGGCATGACGGGCGGCGCAAGCGTTACGTGTTCGGCGACTTCGACGAGGTGCGTGACGCCCTCCGCGGCTGAGCCACGATCGCTCTCCCCTGCTCGCTCCCTCTCCCAGGCGCCGGCCGGGGGGCATGGCCTCGGGCATTTCATACACGCTACAGTCTTCCGTCATTGACGGGAGACGTGAGCGGATGATCGGCAATCAAGCCTCCTGCGACGAAGACTCTGGCCTCGGTACGAAAGAGGAGTTGCAGCGGCGGCTGTCGCTGGCGACTCCCACGGACACCGTGCGCGGGTTCGCCATCAACAACACGTTGGGGGCACTGCGACAGGACCTGGGCAGCGAGGCGGTGGCGCACTGTCTCCACCAGGTCGAGCACAAGAGCTTCCACAGCTTCTTCAACTACCCCGTCAGCGACCACCTCCGGGTGCAGTACACCACGGCGTGGATGCTGAGCGAGAGGTACGGCGGCTTCGACGCCGCGGTCCGGCGCATCGCACGGGGCCTGGCTCCGGAGTTCCTGTCCTCCGTGGTGGGCAGGGCATTCCTGGCGCTGACCCAGCAGGGGCCGAAGCAACTGATCGAACACGTACCGATGGCCTTCCGGGCGGTGGCGACCTTCGGAGAGGGCACGGTGCGGTGGACAAGCCCGAAGAGCGGCGTCCTCACCACGAAGCGCGACTTCCTGCTCTACGTGAGCCACGAGGGCGGACTGATGAGCCTGTTCCGCACGCTGAAGATCCAGGGCGCCTGGGTGCGCGGACGTCAGGTGGGGCCCCTCGCGAACGAGGTGGAGTTCTCCTGGGACTAGGAAGCCCTACCCCGCGAGCAGGGCCGGGCGCGGCTGGGCCATCTCGGCCGCCGGGGGCAGCGTCACGGTGAGCAGGGTCCCCCGTCCCTCGCGGCTCTCCGCGCGCAGCGTGCCTCCCAGGCTCGTCACGATGGCGTGGCTCACCGACAGCCCCAGGCCCGTGCTGCTCGGCCGCGCCGTGACGAAGGGCTCGAAGATGCGCGAGAGCACCTCGGGCCGCAGGCCCTTGCCCGTGTCCTGGACCTCCACCACCACTTCCCCGTCCGGCCCCGTGTAGGCCGCCACCCGCAGCACGTTGTGCGCGGCCGCCCCCGGGTCCATCGACTGCACCGCGTTGAGCAGCAGGTTGAGGAAGAGCTGGCTCAGCCGCGCCTCGTCCGCGTCCACCGCCGGCAGGTCGTGGAAGTCCTTCTCCAGCCGCGCCCGGTGGTGCAGCTCGCCGCGGATGAGCTTCAGCGCGTTCTCCAGCACTGGCTGCAATTGCACCCGCGCCTGGTGCTCCGGCGGCTTGCGCGAGAGCGTCCGCAAGTCCCTCACGATGTGCTTCAGCCGGCTCGCCCCCTCCGACGTCTCGGCCAGGGCCTCCAGCACGTCATCCAGCTCCTCCGCCCGGGCGTCGCCCCGCTCGCGCAGCGACTCGCCCAGCCGCTCCAGCTCCTCGCGCACGAAGGAGAGGTTGGCCAGCATGAAGGCCAGCGGGTTGTTCATCTCGTGCCCCACCGCCGCCGCCAGCGAGCCCAGCGCCGACAGGCGATCCGCCTGGATGAGCCGCGCCTCCATCTGCTTGCGCAGCGTCACGTCCTTGGCGAACACCCGCAGGCCCGGCGGATCCCACAACTGCGCCACCGTCAGCTCCCAGTACCGCCCATCCAGGTGCACCGTGGGCGCGGGCTCGCCCGAGGCCGCCCCACGCCAGGCCCACGACAGCGCCGCCTCCACCAGCGGGTGCTCCGCTCCCCGCACCACCAGTTCCGGGAAGGCGGTGTGCGCGGCCGGGTTGGCGTAGCGCAGCATGCCGTCCATGCCCAGCTCCAGCAGCGGCTCGGGATGCAGCAGCGGGAAGGAGGCCAGCCGGTACAGCGGCTCCTCCAACGCGCGCATGCCCGACACGTCCCGCACCAGCAGGCCCAGGCGCTCCCCCGTGTCTCCGGGAGCCGGCGCGCACGGGGTGATCTCCGCCGCGTAGCAGCGCGTCTCGCCCTCGACCTCCAGGCAATACTCCAGCCGGCCTCCCGCGCCCCCGTGGCGCACCGCGCGCACCAGCGCCACCAGCGGATCCGCCGCTTCCGGCCCCAGCACCTCCGCCAGCGTCCGGCCCTCGGCCCCCCTCACGTCCCGGCCAAAGGCCCTGCCCGAGGGAGACCAGAGCCGCAGGCACCGCAGCTCCTCGTCCAGCTCCGCCGCCACGTACTCCGCGCTGCACCGCGCCCGCCGCGCCGGAGACCGCGTCCCGGCTTTCGACGGGAGCACGAAGCCCTCCACCCGGAAGGGCCCCATCAGCATCTCCAGGCCCGAGCCGTCCGTGTTCATCCCCGTGAGCACGGACACCAGCGTGGCGGCGTCCTCCTCGGACAGGCGCCGGGTGAGGATGATGCCGTCGGACAGCGTGGCCTCGGTGAAGACGAATGGGACGAGCTTGGGCTCATCGGCCCCCACGTAGGAGGCCAGGGTGGCCCTCATGGCGTGCTCGTCCGGGTGGTTGGAGAAGATGGCGGCCACGTCCGACTCGCCAGAGAGCACCGCCTGCAGCGCCTTGCGGTACGTGCCCAGGAAGCGCTGCTCGGAGAAGGTCTCCTCCGGGTGCAGGCCCCGAGACTCCAGGAACCGCATGGGCAGCAGGTGTCCGCCCGTCGAGCGCGGAGCCACCCACGCGGCGCGCTTGCCCTCGAGCGTCTCCAGCGTGAGGGGCTCGTCCGCGCGGCACACCAGCGCCGAGTGGTAGTGCCAGCTGCCCGAGCGCACCGCGCGCAGCACCGCCCTGGCCCGCGGCTCGAAGGCCGTGCACTGCTCCGACGTGCCCCAGGCCATGTCCACCCGGCCCGCCGCCAGCTCCGCCTCCAGCGCCTCATACGTGGGCGCCAGCTCCACCACCACCGATCGGCCCAACCGCTCGGACAGCGCGCGTCCGAAGAGATCGACCCTCACGTGTTCGCGGACTTCCCCCAGCGACGGGAAGAGCATGAAACGGATGGGGGTGCTGGATGTGGTCACATGTCCTCCTGGATGCCTCCCCGGAACTCTGGGATGGCCCCAAGTCGATTGTGACCCACATTATGCACAGTTTTTATTTCATTGCACACTTTTCCGGTTTCACTGGAAAACGCAGGTTCTCAGACCCTGCGTGCTGTTCCCAGAGAGCCGGAGTGGCGCGCCTGGCGCGTCCGCTCAGAACGCGCTGAACGTGGTGATGGTGTAGGTGTCCTTGATGCCGGGGAGCGTCTGGATGCGCTCGGTGACGAAGCGGCCGATGTCCTGTTCCTTGTCGAGGTGGAACTTGGCCAGCAGATCGTACCCGCCCGAGGTGGAGTAGACCTCCGCGGCCTCGTCGACCTGATCGACGATCATCGCCGCCGTCTTGTAGGTCTGCCCCAGCTCACACTTGATCATGACGAAGATGGTGTGCACGGGGGCGGACC
This sequence comes from Archangium violaceum, assembly GCF_016887565.1. Classification (NCBI taxonomy): domain Bacteria; kingdom Pseudomonadati; phylum Myxococcota; class Myxococcia; order Myxococcales; family Archangiaceae; genus Archangium; species Archangium violaceum. The sequence continues at coordinate 6,159,110 of NZ_CP069396.1, read as the reverse complement.
CTATCACGCCACATCGGGGATCGGTCCGGGAGCCGAGGCCTCCTCACGGCGCGCCAGCCGCCGCATGGAGCTCTTGCCCACCACGATGTCCACCATCTTCCGCGCGCGCGTCCAGACGCTCTCCTGCACGTAGGGGATGCCGTACTTCTCGCACAGCGCGCGCACCTTCGGCTGCACGCGCTGGTACTGGAGCATCGACAGGTCCGGGAAGAGGTGGTGCTCGATCTGGTAGTTGAGCCACAGGTGGAGGTAGTCGTTCAGGTCGCCCCCCGTACGGTAGTTGGCGCTGCCGATCACCTGCTGGACGTAGCGCTCGCCTTTGCCCTCGGGCGCGGAATCGAAGCGGTACAGGTCCTCGCCCGTGTGGTTGGGCCCCACCACGAGGAAGGTGTGCAGGTTGGTGAGCACCTCGGCCATGAGCGAGTTGCACAAGGCGCTGAAGCCGGCCCAGGCGCCCAGCGGCAGGAAGAGCGCGGGCAGCAGGACGAAGTTCCAGGCGGCGTAGGGCGCGTAGCCGCGCAGCAGCACCTCGCGCCACTCCTCGCGGGTGAGCGGGCTGTCCGGGCGGCGCTTGCGACGCAAGGAGGCCAGCGTCTCCGGGGCGTAGTAGCTGGCCCGCCAGGTGATCGCCAGCAACCCGAGCTGGAGGTAGCGCAGCGCGAGGGGACGCTCCGGGCTGCGCAGGGTGCCCTCGGCGTTGCGCTCGAGCAGGTCCGGATCCGCGTCCTCGCCCGTGTGCGAGTGGTGGAGCACGTTGTGCTCGAACACCCAGGCTTCGGGGAGCATCCAGTCGAGCCAGTCGAGGTAGCGGCGCCCTCCCCTGGCGAAGCCCTTGCTCGTGCGCTCGACGGGAGCGCCCGGGACCCGGTCGTAGCCGCGATGTCCCACGTGGTGCATCAACAGCCAGCGCGTGGAGCGGCCCAGGCTCAGCCCCACCGCGCTCAGCGGGTTGGGCATCAGCCAGCACGTGGCCAGGCCGAGCACCGTGGCCGCCCGGCCCCAGCGCTCGATGCGCCGCAGGTGTGAATGGTCCGCCTCACTGACGGAGGCGTCGATCTCGGTACGCAGCGCGCGGAGGTCTCGCAGGAAGCCCTCCACGTCCACGGACGCGGGATCGAAGTCGGGGGTGGCGCGGGACATGCGGGGGCCTCGGAAGCTCGGGCGGGCGCAACGGGATGGGGGCACGACACGAGGTGAGCGGGCCCGCCAGGGAGCGCTCGGGGACGCACGGTAACCCCGGGCCGGTGACCCGGGGAAGAGGTTCGCGCGCGGGAGTTCCTATTGGCGTACAGAACGGCGCGCCAGCCGCCGCATGGAGCGATTGCCCACCGCGATGTCCACCATCTTCCGCAGGCGCGTCCAGATGCTCTCCTGCACGTAGGGGATGCCGTACTTCTCGCACAGCGCGCGCACCTTCGGCTGCACGCGCTGGTACTGGAGCATCGACAGGTCTGGGAAGATGTGGTGCTCGATCTGATAGTTGAGCCACAGGTGGAGGTAGTCGTTCAGATCGCCCCCCGTGCGGTAGTTGGCGGTGCCGATCACCTGCTGGACGTAGCGCTCGCCCTTGCCCTCGGGCGCGGAATCGAAGCGGTACAGGTCCTCGCCCGTGTGGTTGGGTCCCCCCACGATGAAGGTGTGCAGGTTGGAGAGGACCTCGGCCATGAGAGAGTTGCACAGGGCGCTGAAGCCGGCCCAGGCCCCCAGCGGAAGGAAGAGCGCGGGCAGCAGGACGAAGCTCCAGGCGGCGTAGGGCGCGTAGCCGCGCAGCAGCACCTCGCGCCACTCCTCGCGGGTGAGCGGGCCGTCCGGGCGGCGCTTGCGCCGCAGCGAGGCCAGTGTCGTTGGAGCGTAGTAGCTGGCCCGCCAGGTGCTCGCGAGCAGCACGACCTGGAGGTAGCGCAGCGCGAGAGGGCGCTCGATGCCGCGCAGGAAGCCCTCGGCGTTGCGCTCGTGCACGTCCGGGTCCTCGTCCTCGCCGGTGTGTGAGTGGTGGAGCACGTTGTGCTCGTATACCCAGGCTTCGGGGAGCATCCAGTCGAACCAGTCGAGGTAGCGGCGCTTGCCTTTGGCGAACCCCTTGCTCGTGCGCTCGATGGGGGTGCCCGGGACGCGGTCGTAGCCGCGGTGCCCCACATGGTGCATCAGCATCCAGCGCGCGGAGCGGCCAAGGCTCAACGCCGAGGCGCTCAGCGGGTTGGGCATGAGCCAGCAGGTGGCCAGGCCGATCACCGTGGCCGCCCGGCCCCAGCGCTCGATGCGCCGCAGGTGTGAATGGTCCGCCTCACTGATGGAGGCATCGATCTCCGCGCGCAACGCGCGGATGTCGGCCAGGAGGCCCTCCACGTCCACGGACGCGGGATCGAAGTCGGGGGTGGCTCGGGACATGCGGAGGTCCTCGATAGCTCGAGCGGGCGCAACGGGGATGGGGGCATGAGATGAACGGGCCCGCCAGGGAGCGCTCGGGGACGCACGGTAACCCCGGGCCTGTGACCTGGGGAAGAGGTTCGCGCGCGGGAGCTCCTACTGGCGTACAGCGCGGACGAGGCCCTCTTGTCGCAGGAAGGCCACGGTCCTCTCCACGCCCTGGGCGAGAGGCGTCGGGGTGAAGCCGAGCTCGCGCCGCGCCTTGCTCGCATCCACGCGGGCGTCCCAGAGCAGGAATGAGAGCTGCCCCGGCGCGATGAGTGGCGTGAAGCCGAAGGTCCTCGCCAGGGGCGCCGACGCCGCGGAGAGCAGCTTCATCAGCGCCTCGGGCGCGGTGGGTGGAACGCGGCCTCCCGCCCCCTCCACGCGGAGGATCTCCCGCGCCAGCTCCGTGTTGCTCACGTGGGTGTCGGCCAGGAGGTAGCGCTCACCCGGAACGCCGCGCTCGGCCGCCGCGAGGTGCGCATCCGCCACGCCGTCCACGTACGCCACCGGCATTCCCCCGGGCGGCAGGGCCGGTACCTTCCGGTTGAGCACCTGGAGGAAGAACGAGTTGAGGCCCACGTGGACCGGGCTCGGCCCGTAGACCGCCCCTGGATTCACGTAGACGAGCTCCAGCCCCTCGCGCCGGAGGGTCTCCGCCTCCCGCTCCGCGTCCTGCTTGGAGCGCTCGTAGGCGGTGGGCTTCGGCTCGGTGTCGATGTTCGTCTCCACCAGCGTGCCCCCTCGTGGCGCGGCGAAGACGTCCATCGTCGAGGTGTACACCACCCGCTTCACCCTCGCGGCCTGTGCCGCCCGGAGCACGTTCACCGTGCCCTGGCGGTTCACCCGGTCGAAGATGGATGAATCCGGCTGCCACTGCTCGGGCATTCCCGCCGCGTGGAAGAGCCACTCCACCTCCTTCATGGCCGCTGGCAGCGAGTCCGGCTCCGTCACGTCGCCGCGCACCAGGTCCACTCCCGCCGGGAGTACGCGCGCGGCCCGCTCTGGATCGCGCACCAGCGCTCGCACCCGGCCGCCCCTTCCCTGCAACCGCCGGACAATCGCGTTCCCAATGAGGCCCGTGGCCCCCGTTACGAGCACGTTCATCGTCTTGCCCTCTCCGAGCCCCGTCTTATCCGTCCCCTCGTCGATGGAACAAGGACGCCCCCGCGATCGGACGGTGATGCTGCCATGTAGGTTTTTTAACTGGTGTGAAGAGAATCCCCATGGCCACCTGCATCGATGGGGAAACCATCCGCTGAACGCAGTTGCATGTACAGGCGCTCCACCCGGAGTATGAGCCATGTGGCCATCTTGGGGCTGCTCGGAGTGCTCACCGCGTGCAGCGTTACCCAGCCACTTCCGTCCACCGAATCATCCCAAGGGCTGCCTCAGAATCTGTATGAATCTGTTCTGGTCGTAGAATCGCTCCCGAGGAACAAGCCCAGTATTCCTGGCAGCCTGCATCGAAGTGGAACCAGGATCTGCGCAACCTACGAGTGAGTGCTGGCTTCGATACAGGCCGAATCGTGCTTGCCAGCACCCGTTCCCGGGACTGCGATCAGGAACAGATCGACTGTCACCGCGACTGCATGAGGCGCAAACCACCTTATCCTCACGGTGCTCGCCTGAGTCACGGTCACATCAGATATTGCGACAACAAATGTCTGAAGGAGTACATGGACTGCCTGAAGCTGCAAAACCTGGCACCTTCGAGCTTTCCTGCCATTGAACATGCAGCGGACTGGTTGCGGCGACATCAGCAGGAAGCGCTGGTGGGCACCATCATCGTTGCCGCGGGGGTCTCGTTCGTTGTCATCTCCGCTGGCGCGGGGCTGATTGTCCTCGCCCCCTTGGCGCTTCTCGCTTGACCGGCAGTCTCACGCGCACATCTCTCGGGAAAGCACTTCATGCGCCTCGACATCGAAGAAGCCATCAATGTCCTCCAGAAGCTCCAGAAGAACATGGGCTCCTCCTCAGGTACGGAGCCAATCAGGACCGCTGCGATCGCGCTCCATTTCATCTGGGGCAGCGGTCACCTGCACAACTTCGAGGACTGCCTCGCTTGCCTCGGCGAGGACGCACCTACCACCGCGTCCCCAGCCTTCGACACACGAGAACAGGCCGAGGAGTGGTTGCAGCAGCCCATGGAACCTCACCATGCGCACAGGGTGGCTATCGCAGGCCGACTGTACTCCGTCGGTTATTCGCTCGAGCACGGTGTCCGGTTCCTGATCCGCGTTCCTGACAAGACCGAGCTGGACACGCCCAGGCAGACTTCGAGCCCACTCTTGAATGAAGCCATCGACGCGCTCCACCGTGCACGTCGGTATGTCCATGCACCCACGGACATGGAGTTCATCGACTCCGCATTGCTCGCGCTCCATTTCATCTTGGAGAACGGGCAGTTGCTCGACTTCGAGCGCTTTGTCGGGAATTTTGATTCGAAGGCTTCCTTTTCCCCTCTCTGCTCCTTTGCCACGCGAGAGCAAGCCGACACCTGGCTGAGTGCCCACCCCAGGCCACCTCACGGTGCGCAGGTGGGGATCGCGGGCCAGAGGTACTCCGTTGGGTACTCGCGCGATAGCGGACTCCGCGTGCTGGTTCGCCAGCCTTCTTTGGAAGAGCTGGACGGGTAGCTCCCGGTGAGGGGAGCTCAGCGCTGCATCGCCTGGATCAGCTCCAGGGCCTCTGTGACCGCCTGCCAGACCTGCATCGCCTTGAGGTTCTCTTCGCCCCCCTGCAGCGTCCTCTTCGCCATCCGCTCCAGCGGCGCCAACGCGCTCTCCACCAGCGACAGTTGCCGCCCCACGTCCGGCGGCAGCGGCGCCGAGGCCGCCCGTTGTAGCGACTGCGCGGGCGCCCGCTCCGCCATCACCTTCACCGCCTGGGACATCTGCTCCATGTACCGCCCCAGGTCCGCTGGCGGCGCCGACGCGGGCGCCGCCACCGGCTGGCGATCCGCCATCGTCTTCACCGCCTGCGTCAGTTGCTCCATCACCGGCCCAAGGTCCGCCGTCTGCGCCGGTGCCGCCACCGAGCGCTCCGCCAGCGCCCTCAGCACCTTCGCCAGGTGCTGCAGGTATGGCGTCAGATCCGTCCCAGGAGACACCTGCACCACCGGCGCCGGTACCTCCCTCCTCGCCAGCTCCAGCAGGGCCTCGCGTAGCGACTCCACCTTCGGCAGCACCTCGGCCACGGGGCTCGGACCCGACGGCTGGCGCGCCATATCCGCTGCTCGCACCACCGCTCCCGCCACCGAGCCGAGCTGCTCCTCGATCGCGCTCAGCTGTCCCGTCACCCGGGCCACCGGATCGTCCTCCTTCCCGCCCATCCGCTTCACCCGCGCGAAGCCCTGCTTGATCTCCTCCCAGCGCTTCGCCTGCTCCGGCTTCAGCCTCCCGCGCAGCTCCTGCAGCTTGAGCAGGTTCTGCTCGGCCGCCGTGGTGAGCGTCTGCGACTCGCCCTGGTAGTGGTCGTCCAGCAGCCGCTCCAGCTCCTCGTCCGTCATCGCCGACACCACCTTCTCGGCGATCTTGCCCATGTTGCGGTAGCTGCCCTGCAGCTTGAACGCCGGCTCCGTCCGGAAGCGCTCGTCCTGCGCCGCCGAGGCGATGTACTCCAGGTTCACCTTCAGCAGCACCTGCTGCACCCGGAACAGCCGCTGCAACACCGCGACGATCTCCTGCAACTCCGCCGCCGCGTAGCCATACGACAGCTCGCCGCTGGGCACCTCCTCGCCCTTCGCCATGCGGATGAGCTTGTGGATGTCACCCGGCTCGCGCGTGGCCAGTGGCGCCAGCACGCCGTTCGACGTGAGCGAGTTCTCGATGTAGCTCAGCGCGAACAGCTCCTCCTTGCCATCCAGGATGTCGCCCAGGTTGTAGGTGTCCGCGCGGTTGGCGAGCATGTCCGGGATGCGGAAGCGATCGCCCGTCTCCGTGTACGGGTTGCCCGCCATCACCACGCAGAACTTCTTGCCGCGCAGGTCGTACGTGCGCGTCTTGCCGTTCCACACGCCCTCGACCCGCCGCTGGCCGTCGCACAGCGAGATGAACTTCTGCAGCAGCTCCGGATCCGTGTGCTGGATGTCATCGAGGTAGAGCATCACGTTGTTGCCCATCTCGAAGGACAGGTTGATGCGCTCCACCTCCTGGCGTGCCGTGGCGTTGGGCGCCTCGGCCGGATCCAACGACTTCACCGAGTGGCCCAGCGCCGGGCCGTTCACCTTCACGAAGGTGAGCCCGAGCCGGCTGGCCACGTACTCCATCAAGGTCGTCTTGCCGTAGCCCGGCGGCGACATGAGCAGCAGCATGCCCATCCGGTCCGTGCGCTTGTTCTCCCCCGCCGAGCCGAGCTGCTTGGCCAGGTTGGCGCCAATGAGCGGCAGGTACACCTCGTCGATGAGCCTGTTGCGCACGAACGACGTCAGCACCTTGGGCGTGAACTCCTCCAGGCGCAGCCGGCGGCGCTCGCGGTCCAGGATGTCCCGCAGCAGGGCCCGGTAGGCGTGGTAGGCCGGCACCCGCACCTGCCGGAAGTCGCTCAGCCGCGCGAGGAACTCGTCCAGCCGCAGCGCCAGCTTCCTGTCGTGGATGAGCGGGTGCTGGCCCAGCATTCCCGTCACCTCGGCGGAGGTGAGGGCTCCGGCCACCTCGCGATCCACCTTGCGCTCGGTGAGCAGCAGCACCGCGGCCTCCACCGCCACGTGGGCCGCCGCACCCGGGCCTCCCTCGCGCCGCGCCAGCCAGGCATCCACCCACGCGCGCACCACGCGCAGGCGCTCGGGCAGGTTCTTCTCCAGGCCGCGCAGGTCATCCTCGAACGCCGAGCGCGTCCCCGCCCTGTCCAGCTGGGACAGCAGCGCGTCCTTGATCGCCACCGCCTCGCCGCTGGTGGTGAAGCGGGGCCGATCCACGCCCAGCTCCTCCACCAGGTAGCGTCCGGCGAGCCGGGCCTCCGCCGGGCCACACGCCACGCCCACCGACTTCAGGAAGGCGCCGATGCGCTCACCCGCCTCGTTGCCGAGGACCACCAGCTCCGCCGACTCGCCAAAGGCCGCCCGGAGCCGGTGCAGGCTGCGGGCACGGCGGTGGAAGAGCGCCTTCTCGTCGCCTTCGCCGCCGAAGACCCAGAACAGGACCGCCCAGGCGCGCGGCGTGGGCGCGAAGCGCAGGAGCCCCGCCCCCGTGTGCATCGCGAGCAGCCTCTCCAGGATGGCCGCCGCGTCCGCGTCGTGGATGCCACGCTCGTAACCCTCGTCGTACCTGTCCGCCGAGTACGCGCGCACCTTCTCCAGCAGCCCGTTCGGCTCCAGCACCGCCTGGTGCAGCGCCGCGAGCGTCACGCTCCCCTTCCCCTCCTCCGCGTCCAGCAGCACCTGCGCGGCGAGGTACTCGGCGCGGTACACCTGGGGCGTCTCGGAGACGAGGTGCTGCTCCCAGAGGTCGCGGTACTTCTCCAGCTCCGCGTCCTCCAGCCTCTGGGCGTAGTCCGTGCCGGTGAGCTGCAGGTAGAGCGCGCCATCGCGCGGCACCAGCGTCAGGTCCAGCGGTTGGGTGTTGACGTTGAAGCGGTGCTTGCCGAACTTGATGACCGGCGCGCCCGAGCCCTCTTCGTAGAGGTCGTTCCGGTCACGCAGCGCGCGCAGGGCGTCCTGACGCGCCGTCTTCACGCGGCTGAGCACCTCGTCCGAGCGCACGCTGTCCTGGAGCTCCAGGAGCTGCTCGGCGAGCTGCCGCAGCTTCTGCACCATCGAGTCGGACGCGAAGTACGTGTTGAGCTCGTCCTCGTCCTTGAAGGACTTCGCCCGGCGGTTGACGCCAGTGAGGATGCGCTCGGCCGCGCCGAAGAGGTTCTGTGCCCGGCGCTGGCGCTCGTCCACCAACGCCTGCTTCTTCTGCCCGAAGGCCTCGAGCAGCTCCTCGCGCTTCTGGGTGAGCGGACCGAGGAACTCGTCGAACTCGCCGAAGCGCCCCTCCATCTCCTCCAGTTGCACGGTGAGGCGCGACAGGCCCTCGTCGCACTTCTCCGGCGAGTCCGCCACGGACAGCGCGCTCTCCACCGCCTGCCCGAGCAGCTTGAACTGGGCACCGAACTCCGCCCGCTTCTCGCGGCCCACCAGCTCCTTGCGCTTGACGTTCAGGCCCGCGCGCACGCGGTTGAGGCGGGAGAACAGCTCGGAGATGCCCTCGAGAATCCGGGCGCGCGCCAGCGGATCTCCCACCTGCAGTCCGCCCACCGTCTCGCTCAGCACCTCCAGGCCCTTGCCCACCTGCTCGATGTCCTCACCGAGCGGGGCCAGCTCCGTCGTCGTCTGGATGGGCTCCAGCTTCTGCAACAGCACGTCCAGTCGCTCGGCCAGGGGCTGGAGCGCCTCGCCCCGCTGGAGGAACTGCACGGCGTCGGAGCTGACGCGGTCCGTCTCTTCGATGACCTGCTTCTCGAGGGCCTCGAGCCGCGCCACGTCGATGTAGCGGATCTCCTTGAGCGTGATGAGCTGGCCGCGCTGCTTGCGCAGGTCCGAGAGGGCATGCATGAAACCCTCGGCGCTCTGGAGCTCCTCGGGACGCACGCGCAGCAGCACCTGCTCCTGGGCCGTCTGGGCCCCGACGAGCGAGTCCGTCGCGCGCTTGCGCAGGGCGAGCACCTTCTCGAACTCGTCGATGATGAGCTCGGAGGTGCGCCGCAGGGTCTCGATGCCCTCCTGTAGCGCCGTCTCCTCGTGCCCGAGCCAGTAGAAGGCATCGAGCATGCGCGTGGCCGCGGCCGCCAGATCCTCGTAGGTGCGGCGCGAGGGCTTGTCCGTACGGGCCATGCGCACGAGCGTCAGCGCATCGGAGATGCCGCGCACCAGCTCGGCGTTGCCCACCTTGCCGAGGTAGCCGGGCGCGGGCGGCATCTTCGCGGCGTGCTCGGCGGAGACGAAGGGCGTCTGCCACACCTGCATGGGGTGCACGCGGGTGGGCTCGTTGGAGGCGGCGCGGAAGAGCGCCATGCGCCCATCCGCGAAGAGGCTGAAGCCGTGCCCCAGCAGCGGGTTCTGCACCTCCTTGCGCACGAGGTTGTACGGGAAGAGCACGTACGCGCCCTCGTCGCGGCGGAAGAAGACGTAGAGCACGTCCTCGCCGTTGGGCGAGCGGATGGCGCGCTTGAACTGGAGGCCCTCGCCAATGCCCTCGAAGACTTTGAACTCCCCCGTCTGCAGGTAGTACCCGCCGGGGAAGACGATGCCCTGGTCCTCGGGGAGGCGGATGCAGGCCTGCCCGATGGCGTCGATTCGCACCACGTGCTGGGTGCGCGTGTTGAAGACGAGGTAACGGTACGTCTGCTCGCGGAACGGCAGGACGCGCAGCAGGATGAGGGCGCCCACCTGCGCATACGCGAACTCGGCGTCGTCGAGCGACTGGTCCGGATCGTCCACCGGCTCGCGGTAGATGCCCAGGCCGTCCGCGGTGTTGTTCTCCACCTTGACGGTCAGGTCGCCCTTCACCGTCTCCACGAACACCTGATCCAGCACGTTGACGTGCGGGTGCTGGCCCAGCACGTAGTTCTCGCGCCTGGCCACCATCCACTCGAAGTCGTGCGACGGCGGGAAGACGTGATCGCGCTCGCCCTGGTTGTCGATGTAGGTGGCCTTGCCCTCCACATCCAGCGCGAAGCGGAACACCTTGATGTCCCGCGCCGACTGGCCCGTCTGGAAGATGGCCAGCAGCTTCGTCTCGCTGCGGCGCAGTTGGAGGAGCTTCGCGTCCTTGTAGTACTTGTAGAGCTCGCCGAAGTCCTTGACGAAGCGCGGATCCTGCAGGAACCCGCCCGCCTCCGACGACGGCACCTGGCTGAAGTCGAAGCCCTCCGCCGTCTGCTCGAACTTGTGCAGCGAGAAGACGTCCGCGACCGTCGTCTCCTTCTTCAGGCCGATGAAGACGTTGTAGCCGAAGAGCAGGTACTTCCCGACTCCGACGATGTCGCGCGGAACGCAGTTGTTCTCCGTGCGGACTCGCTCGTTCCCGATGACGGTGAGCTCCGTGCCGCCGAAGAGCTTCTTGCGCCGCTCGTTGAGGTTCTCGGCCCTGGTGCCGAGCGCCTCCGCCTGGGACAGCAGGCGCGTACGGATGACCTCGTAGCTACCGCCCTCCAGCGTGGCCTCGCCCGACGCGGGAGGGGTGCTTTCAGTTGCCATCGTCAGTTCACCGGTAATGGAGAGGTGCCAAGGGGGGAACCCGGGATGCGCATACCCTCACCCCGACCCTCTCCCAGAGGGAGAGGGACTGACCCGGGTCCCCTCTCCCTCTGGGAGAGGGCTAGGGTGAGGGTATGGAGTTCCTGTCGCCGCTCTGATCAGCCCTGGGTCTTCTCGGGTGCCGACGCCCGGACCGCGGGCTCAGCCTCCACGAGTGACTTGAGGTTGGAGGCCGCGGCAGCCGCCGGGCTCGGTGCCATGCGGTGCAGCAGCGCCGCCATCGCCAGGTTCTGCGCGTCGCTGGTGAGGCCCGGCTTGGAGAGGATCTCCTTGAGGTCCGCCGGCAAGTCCTTCTCACCGTTCAGGTAGCCGCTGAAGGCCTTGCGCAGCGTCTCGCTCTGATCCAGCGCGCCGTCCACCGACTGGCCCACGGAGATGGCCTTGATGAAGCGCTCGAAGAACTGGCCGTCGCCGCCAACGATGTTGATCTTCGCGTGCCCCATCGTCTCGGCGAGCACCTTGGACTGGGCCTCGGCGATGTCCTTGCGCACCTGGATGGAGGCCAGCTCCACGTCGCGCTCCTTCTGCAGGCGCAGGCGGAACTCCTCGTGCTCGCGGGTGGCGCCCTGGAGCAGCTTCATGGACTCGGCCTTCTCGGCCAGACCGCGCGCCTCAGCCAGCAGCTTCTCCTCGATGGCCTTGGCCTCGGCCAGCAGCTTCTCGCGGATGGCGACGGCCTCGGCCTCGCCGCGCTTCTGGATGGCCTGGGCCTCGGCCTCGCCGATGCTCGCGCGGGCCAGTCCCTTCTCCTTCTCACCAGCGGCCTCGGCCAGCAGCTTCTCGCGGGCGGCGGCGGCCTCGGCCAGGCCCCGCTCCTTGAGCACCGTGGCCTGCGCCATGCCCTGCTTCTCGATGACGGCGGCCTCGGCCTCCTTCACGCGCACCGTGGCCATGCCCTGCTTCTCGATGGCCAGCGCGTCCGCTTCCTTCACGCGCACCTCGGCCAGGCCGTGCGCGGCCTCCTCGGCCTGGATGCCCTCGGACAGCCGCATCTTCGCCTTGGCCGTCATGTCCGACGCCTGCAGCTCGGCCTCCGCCAGCGTGAGCTTCTCCTTCGCCGCGTACTTGGACACCTCGTTGCTCGCCTCGGCGGCCTTGATGTCCTTGACCAGCCTCTCCTGCGCCTGGGCCTCGGCGGTGATGAGCAGCGCGTCCTTGCGGCGCGTGGCCTCGGCCTTCACGCGCAGATCCTTGATGCGCTCCTCCTCCTCGGCCACCGTCTTCTCCACCGCGATGCGGGCGCGCACCACGTCGGCGATGGCCTTCTTCTCCGCCTCCAGCTGCTTCTCCTTGCCGATGCGCGACAGTTCCACCTCGCGCTCGCGGTTGATGGCCTCCAGCGAGCGGTCCTTCTCCACGCGCTCGGCCTCGACGCCCACCACGCGCTCGCGGTTCTTCTGCGCGACCTCCACCTGGCGGTGCTTGTTCTGATCGTTGATGAGGATCTCTTCCTCGGCCTTGATGCGCGCCAGCTGCTGCTTGGCGTTCTCCTCGGCCTTCACGCGCTCGGCCTCGGCGGTCTCACGGGCCTGGATGGACTCGATCTCGCGCTTCTGCTTGGCGGCCGCCTCGGCGCGCTGGCGCTCGAGGGCGAAGATGGCCTCGTCCGCCTCGACGTTGCGCTTGGTGATCGCCATGCGCTCGCTCTGGCGGAACTCGTTGGTGTGGATGTTCTGGACGGACGTCAGCTCGGTGATCTTCCGGATGCCCTGCGCGTCGAGGATGTTGTCCTTGTCCAGCATCTCGACGGGGGTCTGCTCCAGGAAGTCGATGGCGCAGTCCTCGAGCATGTAGCCGTTGAGGTCCTTGCCGATCACCTGGATGACCTGGTCCTTGATGGCGTCACGCTTGGTGTAGAGTTCCTCGAAGTCGAAGCTCTTGCCCACCGTCTTGAGGGCCTCGGAGAACTTGGCCTCGAAGAGGTGCTCCAGCGTCTCCTGGTCGCTCGCGCGGGCGCAGCCGATGGACTGGGCCACCTTGAGCACATCCTCGCGCGTCTTGTTCACCCGGACGAAGAAGGTGACCTTGATGTCCGCGCGGATGTTGTCCTGGCAGATCAGCCCTTCCTTGCCGCGGCGATCGATCTCGATCGTCTTCAGCGCGATGTCCATCACCTCGGCCCGGTTGATGATGGGCCACACGATGGCGCCGGTGAAGGTGACGATCGGCTCACCCTTGAACGGGTTGATGATCAGCGCGCGTCCCTGATCCACCTGCCGGTAGAACCTGGAGACGATGAACGCGGAACAGAAGAGGAAGAAGAGTCCGCCGACGATTCCGGAGGCGACGATTGGCAATTCCATGTCGGTGTCGTTTCCCGAGCGAGTGAATCGGAGGGCCTGTTTCTATCACGCGCCCGGAACCCCCCACGAACAGCCCCCGGCGCGGCACTGAGAGTCAAATGAAGCCGTCTACCGCGTGCGCGCCTTGTCTCGCGCGAGCGCCGCGGCGGAGAGCGGATCCTTCAGGTGCTGCACCTCCTCGGGGAGCAGCCAGTCGACGGGCTCCACCTCGTAGGCATCACGCGCGGCGTCGTAGCCGAGGATCAGCGCCTTCTCGCCCCGCTTGAGCTCGTTGGCCTTGTCGCACACCACGTTGAGCAGGAGGCCGGCGCCACCATCCTCGAAGGTCGCATGACCGAACCTGCCATCCACCCGGCCGCTGGCGATGACGCACACCCGGCCCATGAGCTCGGAACGGCGCGGCGCCTGCTGGACGGCGAACAGCGGCCGCAGGGGCCTCACCACCAGGCCCGCGAGCATCAGGCCCACGGCGAGGCACAGGGCGGCGAGTCCTCCGCTGACGAGCGCACCGGGGAGCGCCCCCAGGGCCTCCTTCAGCGGCCGGGCGAAGGCCAGCGACATCAACCAGGAGAGGAACACCACGAAGCTGACGGAGACCGTCACCGGGACGCCGCCGAAGCCGAGCACCTCCAGGAAGCTGGCCCCACCCTTGACGCCCCCCTCCACCGCGGCCTTCGCGCCGCCCTCGAGGGCCGCCTTCGCGCCGCCCTCCACCGCCGCCTTGACGCCTCCTTCGATCGCGCCGTCATGGGCGCCCAGCGCCATGTCACCGAGGTCCCCATCCAGGAGATCGATGCCCACGGCCCCCACCATGACGGTCAGCCAATAGCCCACCACCACGCCCAGGGGGATGGTGAAGAGGACTGTCGGAAAGGCGAGGATGGCGTCGAGGAATTCGGTCATCGGCCCTGCAAGTGGATCGAGCGCTCAGAGCTTATTCCAGGGTTGCGGGCCCGTGACAGTCCCTCCGACCGATTTCCCGCCCGCCTGTCCTCCAGGGGTCCGAGGTGGGGCCCAGTTGACGGGGTGTGTGGGGCTGCACAGGCATTCCAGGGACGGGCGCGCGACGCGCACGACCGGGAGCCGAGCACGGGCATGACGCACATCGAGACACTGCGGCAGCGGGGAATCCGTCGGGTCGGCAGTCCCAAGCGTGGCTTCCGCTACCAGCAGCCGAACGGGAAGCCATTGCCCGCGCAGGAGCGCGAGCGCATCGAGGCGCTGAAGATCCCCCCCGCGTGGACGGACGTACTGATCAGCCCGTCGGCGACCTCGAAACTGCAGGCCCTGGGGAAGGATGGCGCGGGACGGTGGCAGTACCGCTACCACGAGTCCTTCACGAAGCAGCGGGAGACGGAGAAGTTCAAGCGCGTCGTGGACTTCGCGAGGGCCCTGCCGAAACTGCGGCGGCGGGTGGCGGCGGATCTGCGCAAGCCGGGGTTGGGACGCGACAGGGTGATGGCGTGCCTGCTGCGGATCCTGGGCACGTGCTTCATCCGGCCCGGGAGCCAGCAGTACGCGGACGAGAACAAGAGCTTCGGGCTGGCCACGCTGCGAGCCAGGCACGTGAAGGTGAAGGGGGACACGGTCATCTTCGACTTCCCGGGCAAGAGCGGGAAGCAGCAGCACCACGAGCTGAAGGATCGGCAGGTGGCGCGCGTGGTGCGCGAGTGCCTGAAGCTCCCGGGGAGGGACGTCTTCAAGTTCGTGCTGGATGACGGGTTCGTGGTGGACGTGCGGCGGCGCCACATCAACGAGTACATCCAGGAGGTGATGGGGGCGCGCTACAGCGCGAAGGACTTCCGCACGTGGGGAGGGACGCTCATCTGCGCCTGCGCGCTGGCGCGAGCCAAGGAGCGAGTGCGCCGTGAGGTCGCCAAGGACGGGCCGAAGGTGGCGAAGAAGACGATGGTGGCGGCGGTGAAGGAGGTGGCCGAGCACCTGGGGAACACGCCGACGGTGGCGAGGGACTCGTACATCTACCCGTCGGTGCTGGCCATGTTCGAGAAGGGGCGCGTGGTGGAGCGCTACTTCGAGTCGGTGACGGAGCTGGCCCGGCACGAGAAGCCCGCCCTGCACTGCTCGGAGAAGGCGCTGCTGGAGATGCTGGCGGAGGGAAAGAGGCCCGTGGTGTAGGGGACTCACCGGTGCGTCAGCGGTTGGGCGTGGTGGGCTTGCGAGCGCTCGTCCGGCAGATGGACGTCCGTGGCCAGCCCCACCGCGCGCAGCAGCGCGATGAACCCCCACCCCAGATCGAGCTCCCACCATTGGATGCCCAGCCGCGCCGAGCTCGGGAAGGCATGGTGGTTGTTGTGCCAGCCCTCCCCCATGCTCAGTGCGCCGAGCAGCAAGCTATTGAAGCCCTGCACCGCCGCGCCCGCGTTGTGCCAGCCGCGATAGCCGCTCCGATGTGCGACGTAGCCCACGAACCAGTGACCGACGGTGCTCACCGTCACGCGCACGAAGACGCCCCACACCAGCCAGGGCACTCCCCCAAGCGCAAACAGGAGCAGGGCCCAGGGAAGCTGTTGCAGTCTCCACGTGCGCTCGAGGAAGCCATGGAAGGCGTCCGCATCCACCCGCTCGTCCCCTCTGGGCTCGAAGGGTTGGGAGAATTCGAAACGGCAGTGCAGGTTCCAGAAGTAGTCGCGCCAGGCGGGTTGCCGGTGCGCGAAGTAGTCGTGGCACCAGGGCTCGTTCTGATGAAAGTCCCGGGTCTGGTGCAGGCGCACCAGTCCGCGCGGCCCGCCCAGGCCCACCAGCACGCCCAGGTAGACGAGCACGTACTCCAGCCACTTCGGTACCCGGAAGGCCTTGTGGATGAGCAACCGGTGGATTCCCACCGAGTGCCCCGCGCACAGCGTCAGCGCCGTGGTCACCGCGAAGAGCACGAACGCCGACGGCGTGAAGGTCGGCACCGCCCCCACCAGCGCCCCCAGGCTCATGAGGGTGAACCAGAGCGACTTGCCCACATCCCACCGCACCTGCCCGTCTCCCGGGCGCCTCCCCTGCGAATCCAACGCTCCACCAGACATATGGCCACCTCCCTCCTCGAATACCGAAAGAGGAGGCGGCGGTTGCGGGGGTGACGCGAGCACGGGAGCCGCGGCCAGAACCCGCTAAGCTCCGGCACGTGCGCGAGTACGTCACCCATCGCAATGCCCTGCCGGGAACGAGCCTGGAGTCCCTGCGGGAGGCCCTGCTCTCGTCACGTTTCGTGGCGAGGAGCCCGCTGATGGGGACGTTCCAGGGCAGCCGGGGCTTCGCGTTCATCTTCACGGAGACCGGGCGGGTGAAGCTGGAGGAGCGCTTCCCGTTCATCCGGGACTACCTGGAGCTGGTGGTGGACCCAGCGAGCTGGCGGGGACTGCTGCCCTGGCGGGAGCGGCTCTTCGGTCCGAGGAAGGAGCGGCGGAGGCCGAACGCCTTCTACCTGAACCTGCTGCTGGTGGAGCCCGGGCAGGGGGTGGGCCGGCACATCGACGCGACGCTGCAGGGGCCGAGCGGAGTGCCGGGAGCGACGCCCGAACACGTGAGCGTGCTCTACCTGAACGTGCCCGAGGGCGCGAAGGGAGGAGCACTGGTGCTCTCGCGCGGTAACGAGCCGCTGGGTGAGGTACGTCCGAAGCCAGGATTGCTGGTGCACTTCCGGGGGGACCTGACGCACGAGGTACAGCCCTTCACGGGAGGCGGAGAAGGCGCCTTACGAGCGAGCCTCGTATGCGAACAGTACGCGTTCGAGCCCGAGGCGCTCGCGCGATTGCCCGAGTTCCGCATCCAGTCCAAGGCGGGCTTCGCGGCATACCTGGAGGAGCACCGCGAGCGCGGCACATAGCGGGCACGGTGTTGAACTCCGCGAGCCCGGAAACGACGAAGCCCCGCTGACTCAGCGTCAGCGGGGCTTCATCCACAGAGTTGCGGGGGCAGGATTTGAACCTGCGACCTTCGGGTTATGAGCCCGACGAGCTACCAGGCTGCTCCACCCCGCGATACCGTTCCTACAACCCACACACAATCAGCCTTGCAACGATAAAGCCCCGCTGGCTCTCCACCAGCGGGGCCTCATCCACGAGTTGCGGGGGCAGGATTTGAACCTGCGACCTTCGGGTTATGAGCCCGACGAGCTACCAGGCTGCTCCACCCCGCGATACCGTTTGCTGCTCTATGTCAAACACCAGAGACCCTGTCTATCATTTCCGGCAGGGTCTCTGGCCTGTCGAGTTGCGGGGGCAGGATTTGAACCTGCGACCTTCGGGTTATGAGCCCGACGAGCTACCAGGCTGCTCCACCCCGCGGCGATGTGGGGGGTTAGTACCGCCCTCCCCCCAGAGCGTCAACTGTTTTCATCGAACGCCGGGAGGCGCGTTCTTCATTCCCGCGCCTCCCGTGCGCGCACTACTTGCCCAGCTTCTGCTTGAACAGATCCGCCAGGGTGCCCAGTCCCTTCTTGCCACCACCGACTGGCTGCTGGCTCTTCGTCCACGCCTCGACCTCCGCGCGCTCCTCGGCCCGCTCGGCGGCGGTGATGGAGAGGCGGATCTTCCCGGACGCGTCGATGTCCACCAGAGCCACCTTCAGCTCCTGGCCCAGCGAGAACTTCTTGCGCAGATCCGTGCCGCGCTCCGTGCCCGTCTCGGCCGCGGGGATGAGACCCTTGCCGCCCGGGAACACGAGGAACACGCCGTAGGGCTCGATGCGGTCCACCTTGCCCACCACCACCTGGCCCACCTTCGGGCGAGGCGCCGCGGGCTCGGCCGGCTTCTTCTCCTCGGCGGCGGCGACCGGACGCTCCTCGGCGGGGCGCTGCGCCTCCTCCTCGGTGATCCGCCGCAGACCGATGCGCTTGTCGTTCGCGTCGATCTTCTCCACCTGCACCCAGACGGTCTCGCCCACCTGCACCACGTCGCGCGGGTGCGCGATGCGGCGCTCGGACAGCGCGGAGATGTGCACCAGGCCGTCCACGCCCGGACGCAGCTCCACGAAGGCGCCGAAGGGCTGCAGCCGCACCACCTTGCCCTGCAGCCGGTCGCCCTCCTTGATCTCCGCGAGCGCCGTCTTGAAGGGGTCCTCCTGGCGCGCGCGCATCGAGAGCGTGATGCGCTCCTTCTGCTTCGCCTTGTCCGGCGAGTTCGGCTGCGCGGGCTCCATGCGGAGGATCTCCACCTCCACCTCGTCGCCCTGCTTCACCACGTCGCTCGGGTGGGCCACGCGCATGTAGGACATCTCGGAGACGGGGATCATCCCCTCCACTCCGCCCAGGTCCACGAAGGCGCCGAAGTCACGCACACCCGTGACCTTGCCCTTGACCACCTTGCCCTCGGCCAGCGACTCGCGCGTCTTGGCCGCCAGCTTCTTCTGCTCGTCCTCGAGCAGCGAGCGGCGCGAGAGCACCACGTTGCGATCCCTCACCTCGGTCACGCGGAACGTGAGCTTCTCGCCGATGAACTGGTCCGGCTTCTCCACGAAGCGGATGTCCAGCTGGCTGATCGGGCAGAAGGCGCGCACGTCGCCGATCGCCACCTCGACGCCACCCTTGTTCACCGAGAGGACCATGCCCTCCACCGGCATGCCGGAGGCGCGGGCCTCGGCCAGCATCGCCATGTTGGCGCTGCCCTTGGCCAGCGCGCGGCTCAGCAGGATGCCCCGAGCGCCCGCCTCGATGACGTGCGCCTCGATGGTGTCTCCCACGCCGTAGCGCAGCACACCCTCGTCGTCCTTGAGCTCGCGCAGCTCGATCATCGCCTCGCTCTTGGCGTTGGACAGCGTCACGAAGGCCGTGTCCGCGCCGAGCTGGAAGATCGTGCCCGTCACCTTCTCGCCGATTCGCACCGAGCGCCGGGCCGGCATGCCGCCGTCCTTCTGCTGCGCCGCGAACATCTCCGCGAAGGACTCCGACTCGGGGACCTCCTCGTAGAGCGCGCTGCTCGGCGTCGGAGCCACCGGAGCCTTCGGCGCCGGAGCCGCCGACGCGACCGGAGCGGACTCCGCCGCGGCCACCGGGGCCTCGGTCGTCGCCGCCGGCTCGGCCGGAGCGGTCGCCGCCGGAGCCGGCGTCACCGGACCCCGCGTCTCCACCGCGCCCGAGGCACGCTTCACCACCACCATCGGGCCCTGCGGCCGGCGCTCGCCGCCTCTGCCTCCACCCCCGCGCTCGCCACCCCGGCCGCCGCGGTCTCCACCGCGCTCACGGCGCTCGCCGCGCGGTGCTCCCTCGCCGGAAGCCGCACGGGGCTGTCCTCCCGCCTCACCCTCCGGCTTCGCCGGACGGGCCTCTCGCTCTCCTTCTCCTCGCGGGCGATCCGAGCGGCGGTCCCGATCACGGCCACCGCGCTCCTCGCGCTCGCCGCCACGGCCCGCCGGGATGCCCAGCATCACGTCGCCAAAAGTGGCCTTCGGCTTCTTGGGACCGAAGCCTCCCGCCCCGCCGCCGCCGCCAGAACCCACGGAACCGTTCTTCTCGTCGCTCACTGCCAGGACCTTCCTGAACGAAATCCAGCGCTGGGACACCATGCCCCCGGCTGGGGAAAAAGGCGGCGCACTCTACACATGCGCCGTGCTTGTACGGAAGACGCATGTCGTCATCTTTCCGCCCAATGCGCCCGGAACCCTCCATAACGCGACCCGTCGGACAGGCCATCCCCCCTGGGCGAAGGCGGGTCTGCCCGCCTGCTCCCCTGGGTTCGGCCCCTCGTTCACAGTGGCAACGTTCTTCGCGGAAGGAAGACCCTCACCCCCGCCCTCTCCCAGAGGGAGAGGGGGCTTGCCACGGAGCAGACCCCGGGGGGCGGGATACCCTCACCCCGACCCTCTCCCGGCGGGAGAGGGAGGGAGCGGCCGACGTTACCCTTGAGGTTCTTAACGGATGAGCCTCCGGCCCAGGACCCTCTGGAGGACCGATTTCGACTCGGGCACCCCCAGCGCCCATGTCAGCCCGAAGTAGATCGCCCCGAAGGGCAGGACCACCGCCCCGAAGAGGAGGATCGGGTGCAGCGCCGGCGCGGAGAGGAAGTGTCCTCCCCACTCCTGCGCCA
Organism: Archangium violaceum; assembly: GCF_016887565.1. NCBI lineage: Bacteria > Pseudomonadati > Myxococcota > Myxococcia > Myxococcales > Archangiaceae > Archangium > Archangium violaceum. The sequence goes on along the minus strand of NZ_CP069396.1, from coordinate 6,139,125 downwards.
CCCCCGGCATCGGCCCCAGCACCCTCGCCAGCCCCACCTTGATGCCCAGCCCCGTCAGCCCCGCCGCGACCGCCGCCCCCCATAGCTTCCCCATCCCTCGCGGCAGCTTCACCGGCCCCAGCTGCCGGGCGAGCATCCGCCTCAGCATCGTCGACTCGAACCAGGCCATCAGCCCACCCGAGAGCGGGAAGAAGGCCGTTCCCATGTGCGCCGGCAGGCCGAGCAGCCCTGGTACCTTGAACGCCAGGAACCAGGCCAGCGCCGCGTCCAGGCATACCCGCAGTGCCGCGAAGCGGAGTGGCGTGCGTGTGTCCTTCAGCGCGTAGAAGGTCGAGGCGTACAGGCGTCCCAGCGCCGCCGCCACCAGGCCCACCGACGCCCCCATCAGCACGTACCAGACGTAGCGCGTGTCCCCGCCGGTGAACTTGCCCGTCTGCAGCAGCGCCCCCGCCACCACGTCCCCGATGAACAGCAACGCCGCCGACGACGGCACCACGAAGAAGGCGATGCGGCGCGAGCCCGCCTCGATGCGCGCTCGCAGCTTGGCCGCCACCTCCTCCCCCGTCCCCGCCGCGCGCGACATCTCCGGCAGCTCCGCCGCGGAGATCGACATGCCGAAGAGGCTCACCGGGATGAGGTAGATCGTCTGCGCGTACGTCAGGGTCGACAGCGCCCGCGCCGCGATGAGCGACGCGTAGGACGTATCGATGTAGGCGCTGATCTGCACCACCCCGCGCCCGAGCACCACCGTCCCGAAGCTGCGCAGCACCTGGCGTACGGACTCGTTGGCCATCGACAGGCTGGGCCGGAAGTGTCCCAGCAGCTTCAGCACCGAGGGCACCTGCACCAGGAACTGCAGGACGCTGCCCACCACCACCGCGTAGGAGAGCACCACCACCAGCCGCTCCTCGCCCAGCCCCCGTCCTCCCGCCACCAGCAGCGCCGCGATGATCGCCAGGTTCCACACCACCGGCGCCAGGTACGACAGGAAGAACTTCCGGTGACTGTTGAGCACCCCCAGGCACCACGCGGACAGCACCAGCATCCCCGTGCCCGGGAAGAGGATGCGCACCAGCCGGATGGCCATCGCGCGCGCCTCGCCCTCGAAGCCCGGGGCCACCGTGTCCACGAACAGCGGCGTGGCCAACATTCCCACCGCCACCAGCACACCCGTGGCCAGCGCGAGCAGCCCGAACACCGCCCCCGCCACCCGATCCGCTTCCTTCGAGTCCCCCTTCCCCAGCAGCCCCGCGTACACCGGGATGAACGAGCCCGACAGCACCCCCTCTCCAAAGAGGTTCTGCAGGAAGTTGGGGATGCGCAGCGCCGCCTTGAACACGGCGGCCATCCCCGAATTGCCCAGGTAGTGCGCCAGGACACGCTCGCGCACCAGCCCCATCAACCGCGAGGCCAGGATGCCCGCCGCCACGAACAGCGCACCTCCACTCTTCGCGGGAGCGCGCGGAGGCGCGGGAGGCTTCTCGGAGGCGGGGGGAGACTCGGAACGTGCGGACGAAACGGTCAAGGGGCTCGCACTCTATGCGGAGCGTTCACCTGCTTGAAGCGTGAACTCCTCCCCCACTGGTTTCCCTTGACGGTCCCCCCTGCTGGCCGCAATGGTCAGCGCTCCCATGGCCGGTCCCCCAGACAACGACCTCTCGACCGATGTCGCGCTCGTCCGCCGTGTGTTGGCGCGCGAACTGGAGACCATCAACGAGTACGAGGCTTTCGCTCGTGCTTCCTCCAGTCCGGAGATCCGCGACTTCTTCATGCACCTCGCCGCCGAGGAGAAGGAGCACGTCGCCGAGGCCGTCCACATGCTTCGCCTCCTCGACGCCGGTCAGGAGGCCCACTTCACCAAGCCCGTCGTCGAGGGCCACTTCCAGGGCGCCATCCAGGGCCAGCCTTCCCAGCCCTCCCAGGCTCCCGCTCCGGCGGCTCCCACCGCACCGGCTCCCGCGGCTCCCCCGCCCCGCAACGGGCGCGGCGCCGCACCCGAGCCGCCTCCTTCCCTGCTTCCTCCCCAGCGCGTCGTCTACGGCGTGCCGGCCCCGCCGCCCAGCCCGGGCACCCAACCCCTGACCGTCGGCTCGCTGCGGCGCAGCCGCTGAGCACGTACCTCCCCCTGGAGCTTCCCCATGCCTGACTTCCTTGGACATGCCGAGAACCCGCTGCGCGAGGACGAGTGGGCTCGCCTCAACGAGACCGTCATCCAGGTCGCCCGGCGCTCCCTCGTCGGTCGTCGCATCCTGGACATCTACGGTCCGCTGGGCGCCGGTGTGCAGACCGTCCCCCATGACGAGTACACCGGCGTCAGCCCCGGTGCCGTGGACATCGTCGGCGAGCAGGAGACGGCCTCCGTCTTCACCGACGCGCGCAAGTTCAAGACGATCCCCATCATCTACAAGGACTTCCTGCTGCACTGGCGCGACATCGAGGCCGCCCGCCTCCACAACATGCCCCTGGACGTGTCCGCCGCCGCCGGCGCCGCCGCCCTGTGCGCCCAGCAGGAAGACGAGCTCATCTTCTACGGTGACCCCAAGCTCGGCCACGAGGGGCTGATGAACGCCGCCGGCCGCCTCACCGTGCCGCTCGGGGACTGGACCACCCCCGGCGCCGGCTACCTCGCCATCGTCGAGGCCACCCGCAAGCTCAACGAGTCCGGTCACTACGGCCCCTATGCCGTCGTCCTCTCGCCCCGCCTCTTCTCCCTGCTGCACCGCATCTTCGAGAAGACGGGCGTGCTGGAGATCGAGACCATCCGTCAGCTCGCCGCCGACGGCGTCTTCCAGTCCAACCGCCTGCGCGGTGACTCGGGCGTCGTCGTCTCCACCGGCCGCGAGAACATGGACCTCGCCGTCGCCATGGACATGGTCGCCGCCTACCTGGGCGCCTCCCGCATGAACCACCCCTTCCGCGTCCTCGAGTCGCTCATCCTGCGCATCAAGCACCCCGACTCCATCTGCACCCTCGAGTCCTCACCGGTCCGCGGTTAGTCCGGCGCTCTCCCGCCAGCCCCCATGGCGAAAGTTCTGGTCATCGACGACGAGGCGAACCTGCGCAAGGTGCTCGCCGCCATGCTGCGCCGTGACGGCTTCGACGTCACGGTCGCCGCCGATGGCGAGCAGGGTCTCGCCGAGTTCCACAAGAACGGCGCGGACATCGTCGTCACCGACCTCGTCATGCCCAAGGCCGGCGGCATGGAGGTGCTGCGCGCCGTCAACGCCGCCAACCCCGACGTCCCCGTCATCATCATCACCGCTCACGGCACCGTCGACTCCGCCGTCGAGGCCATCAAGGCCGGCGCCTTCGACTACGTCACCAAGCCCTTCGACCAGGCCGAGCTCTCCGCCGCCATCGCCAAAGCCTCCAAGGCGCACGACATCGCCCAGCGCTCCGTTCGCGCCGACGCCAAGGCCCGCGCCGCCATCATCGGCGAGTCCACCCAGCTCCAGGACGTCTTCAAGATCATCGACAAGGTGGCGGACACCCCCTCCACCGTCCTCATCACCGGCGAGAGCGGCACCGGCAAGGAGCTCATCGCCTCCGCCCTCCACGGCGCCTCCAGCCGCCGCGACAAGCCGTTCATCAAGATCAACTGCGCCGCCATCCCCCACAACCTCCTCGAGTCCGAGCTCTTCGGCTACGAGCGCGGCGCCTTCACCGGCGCCGTCACCTCCAAGCCCGGCCGCTTCGAGCTGGCCGACGGTGGCACCCTCTTCCTCGACGAGATTGGAGAGATTCCCGTCGAGATGCAGGTGAAGCTGCTGCGTGCCCTCCAGGAGGGTGAGTTCGAGCGCGTGGGCGGCATCAAGACGACGCGCGTGGACGTGCGGCTCATCGCGGCCACCAATCGCGATCTGCAGGCGGAGATCGAGGCCGGGCGCTTCCGCAAGGATCTGTACTACCGCCTGGCGGTGGTGCCCATCATGCTCCCGCCCCTGCGCGAGCGCCGCGGCGACATCCCCATGCTCGCGGGGCACTTCGTGGAGAAGTACAACCGCAAGCTCAACAAGAAGATCGAGGCCATCGACGACGACGCGATGGCGCTGCTGCGGGCCTACAACTGGCCCGGCAACATCCGCGAGCTGGAGAACCTCATCGAGCGCGTACTCCTCTTCGCCGACGGGCCGCACATCACCGCGAAGGATCTTCCGGATCCCATCCGCCAGGGCTCCAGCACCCCAGCGCCCGCTCCCTCGGCCGCTCCACTCGAGTCCCCGCCCGGCGAGGGTGGGCTCAAGGACATCGTCCGCATGAAGGCGGCCGAGCTGGAGAAGGACCTCATCACCAAGGCCCTGGAGGAAACGGGCGGCAACGTCACGCGAGCCGCCAAGCTGCTGCAGATCAGCCGCAAGTCCCTCCAGACGAAGATGAAGGAATTCGGCCTGCGAGACACCACCGCCCAGGACGGGCGGGACGAAGGCATCGACGACTGAAGCACGTAGGCGAAATATCGCCGCGAAACCGTCGGTTCGGTCCCGGCGCAAACCCCTTTCCTCTCTTGGGAGCCTGAATGCGGCCGCCTCTTCCCACCCTCGGACCCCAGCCGAAAAAGAGCCCCGTGGGGCCGGTGATGGTCGTCTCCTTGCTGCTCGGCCTGAGCGCCGGAGGCGTCTGGTGGTGGAAGCAGCGACTCACCTCGGAGAAGCCGCCCGCCGCGAACGAGCAGCCCGTCACCCCGCCCGTGGCCATGGGCTCCGGGGACACCGGCGCCGCGCCCCATCCCGCCTCGCCCAACCCCGCTCCGGCGGCCGCCGCCGCGACGGCTCCGGCCCCCATGGTCCCGGATTCGGCCAAGGCCACCGGGCTCGCCCATGCCTCCGTCCGCATCGACGGCCCGCTGGAGACGGCCATGGTCGTCGCCGCCGGCCCCGAGATCGGTCCCGCGCTCGCCCAGGTGGTGACGCGCACGCTGGTGTGGTGGGTGGATGTGCCGGGCGACCTGCGCCGCGGTGACACCCTCGACATCCTCTATGAGACGCGCCCCAACGAGGAGCCCCTCGTGCACGCGGTGCGCTTCACCAGCAACAAGACGGGCCAGACGCACCGCACCTACCGCTTCCAGGCCGAGAGCGACAAGAACCCCCGCTACTACCTGCCCAGCGGCGAGGAGCTGGAGCTGCGCCTGGAGAACTCGCCCCTGGACGACTACGAGCAGGTGACGTCGCTGCTGCGCGATGGCCGCCGCCACAAGGGCGTGGACTTCAAGACGCCCGTGGGCACTCCCGTGAAGGCCCCCTTCGCCGGCGTCATCCGCCGCAAGAACTGGAGCTTCCGCTTCAACGGCAACTGCCTCGAGCTCGAGGAGACGGGCGGCAAGCGCCGCCGCGCCATCTTCCTGCACATGGACGAGCTGCCCCGCTCGGTGAAGGTGGGCGACCGCTTCGCCACGGGCGCCATGCTGGGCCGCAGCGGCAACAGCGGCCGCTCCTTCGCGCCCCACCTGCACTACCAGCTCGAGGTCGGCGAGGATCGCGTGTTGGATCCCTACGAGACCCATCGCACCTACCGGCGCTCGCTGCCGGCCGCCCAGCGTCCCACCCTCGAGGTCGAGATTCGCCGGCTGGATGGGCTGCTCGGCACCACGGTAGCCGGCGGCTGAAGCCATCCGTTTCTTGACACCCCTGCGTGCGACGGCTAGCGTCCCCGGACAATTTCTCAACATTTCCCGGGGGTTAGGCGGCATGGGCTGGGCGCCCGGGGAGTGGTTCCGGAGGTCGGATGTCCAGGCTTCGCGCCGTTGTCGCCGCGCTGACGCTGGGTGCGCCGTTCGTCGCCACCGCAGCGGATATCACCCGCGTCGCTTCCTCCTTCGAGGACGATGATCCGTTCGGGATGTTCATCGACGTGGGCGTCGAGCTCACCCAACGGCGTACGAAGATCGTCCGCGAGTCGCTCCCCACCGAGGCCGGTGGGACGCGTGAGTACGCCAACGAGCTCTGGTACAGGGGCGTCGACCCGCGCCTGAACTTCGACCTGGCCATCGGCATCTCCCGGGATGTCGAGCTGTCGTTCGGCGTGCCCATCGTCTTCCAGCGCACGGAGAAGTGGGACTTCATCGTCGGCACCGACGAGTCCAACTCCACCATCCTCAACAACACCATCGGCAACAACTGCGCGCCGGATGGTGGGCCCTGCACGCTCCCGAGCGCTCAGCCGCTCTTCAACGTCCCCCTGGAGACGTTGCGCGGCGGCGTGGGCAACATGCGCTTCGGTCTGGCCTGGGCCATCTTCAACCAGCGCAACGACGACACCAAGCCCACGTGGGTCGTGGGGCTCGACTACGAAGCCCCCACCGCCGCGAAGCTGGATCCCAGCATTCCGACGGATACCGAGGTGGACAACGCGCGCAACATCGGCGACCGCGTGCACAAGTACACGATGTACACCGCGCTCTCCCGGCGGATCGGCATCGCCGACCCGTACTTCAAGATGCACTACACCGTGCCCGTGCGCGGCCCCGGCTTCTACTCCAACTGCGACCAGAAGGAGTTGAGCCCGCAGAACCTCGGCCGCCCGCAGAACTGCGGCATCAACGGGTGGGATCGCAAGGCGACCGGCATCCAGGCCCCCCACACCGGCGGCGTGACCTTCGGCTCCGAGTTCCACGTCTACAACCAGCCCAACCGCAAGGTGTGGCTGGACCTGCGCGCCATCACCAACTACGTGTCCGAGGGCCGCTACTACAACGAGCTGAGTGGTGCGCTGCGCAAGCTGCTCTACACCGGTGATTACATGCAGATGGGCGGACAGCTCGCACTGAAGGCCCAGGTCAACGACGTGCTGACCCTCCGCGGCTCCGGCATGCTCCTGTACAACACCGACCACGTGCTGACCGACGAGAAGATCGGCAAGGATGTGGATGGTAACGGGTCCGTGGACCTCACGGGCAACCCGGCGGAGATCAATCCCAACTTCGACTTCCGCACGGACTTCGTCTCGCGGCGCTTCTACGCCACCGAGAGCAAGGACTTCCGGCTGGAGCTGAGCGCTACCTTCAGTTTCTAGGGGCCCTCCTTTCCCTCTCCCTTCGGGAGAGGGTCAGGGTGAGGGTAGCCGTCCCCCGGGTTCCTCTCCGTGAGCACGGAGACTCGGGGTAGATGGCGCGGGGAGATTGGCAACCCGGGAACCGATATACCCTCACCCCGTCCCTCTCCCAGAGGGAGAGGGTCCAACCTGGTTCCTCACCGTGCATGTCCCCTCTCCCTCTGGGAGAGGGCTAGGGTGAGGGTTTTCAGCGCTTCTTCAACCCGAGCCCCAGCCGGTACACGTCCTGTCCCGACCATCCGGCTCGCTTCGCCAGCTCGGTGCTCAGTCCCTTGAGCTTCTCCCCTCGTCCCAACCCCTCCTCCAGCGCACGCCGCAACTCCTCCTCGGACCAGCGGTGCTCTCCCGTGCGCCCCTCCACCAGCACCACCACCTCGCCCCGCGGCTCCTCCGTCGCGTAGCGCTCCGCCAGCTCCGAGAGCGTCCCTCGCACGAACTCCTCGTGCACCTTCGTCAGCTCCCGCGCCACCACCACCCGCCGCTCCCCCAGCGCGTCCTTCAGGTCCACCAGCGTCTCCGCCAGCCTCCTCGGGGACTCGTACAGGGCCAGCGTCGCCGAGAGCGGCGCCACCTCTTCCAGCATGCTCTGGCGCTCGGGCCCCTTGCGCGGCAGGAAGCCCAGGAAGTGGAAGCGCCCCGTCGGCAGCCCCGAGGCGCTCAGCGCCGCGATCAGCGCCGCCGGCCCAGGCACCGGCACCACCTTCACCCCTCGCTCCAGCGCCTCCGCCACCAGCTTCTCCCCGGGATCGCTGATCGCCGGGCTGCCCGCGTCCGTCACCAGCGCGCAGTCCTCCCCCGCCTCGAGCCGATCCAGGATGCGTCCGGCCCGCTGGCCCTCGGCGAAGGCCGGCAGGCTCACCGTGTCCACGGAGATTCCGAAGTGATCCAACAGCACGCGCGAGTGCCGCGTGTCCTCGCACGCCACGAAGGACACCTGCCGCAACGTCTCCAGCGCGCGCGCGGAGATGTCCCCCAGGTTCCCGATGGGCGTGGCCACCAGATAGAGCGTCCCTGCCATCCGTGCCTCACATGCCCGCGTCGAAGGCGCCCGGCAGGTGCTCCACCGTCGCGCGCTCGCCGCGTCCCACCACCGAGATGACGTCGAAGCGGATCATCTTCTCCCGCAGCCTCTGCGTCTGCAGGTAGTGCAGCGCCGCCTTCACCACCCTGCGCTGCTTCGCGAACGACACCGTGTGCGACGGATCTCCCCACACCGCCGTGGAGCGCATCCGCACTTCCACGAAGCACACGGTCTCTCCTCGCTCGGCCACCACATCCAGCTCCCCGTGCCGGCACGCGTAGTTGCGCGCCCTCACGCGGTAGCCCTGCCCCTCCAGGAAGCGCACCGCCACCTCCTCGCCCTCGTCCCCGTACCCCTTCCGATCCACCTCCGCCCCTCCCCTTCCCATCCACCCCTCCCGGGCCCCTTCTCTCGGGGCCCTCGCGCTACAGATTGATCGTCCCGTCCGCCAACTGCGTGAAGCCCGGGTGCGCCGTCACGTGCAGCACCTGCGTCATCGTCCCCAGGTGCTTGAGCATCCGCCCCAGCAGCGGCAGCTTCGCCTCGTCCACTCCAATCAGCGCGTCCTCCACCAGCAACGGCAGCTTCACCCGGGCGCTCACCTTCTCCACCACCGTCAGCCGCAGGCTCAGGAAGAACAGATCCACCTCGCGCGGAGGCAGCTCGCCCAGCGGCATCCGCCGGCCCGAGGCGCCTACCACCACCGTCCTCCCGTCCTTGTCCCACTCCACGCCCACGTAGCGGCGATCCGTGAGCGCGCCAAAGTACTGCACGCACCGCTCCCGGAGCATCCCCATCACCGCGTGCATGTCCGTGGCCAGCACGTCCGCCGTCAGGCTGATCAGCATGGGCGCCGGATCCTCCAGCGGCTCCAGGCCCGTCATCTCCATGCCCGGCATCAGCCCGCCCATCAGCATCTGCGGATTGCGCGCGAGCGCGATGGACTCCTTGAGCCGCGCCATCTCGCGCTCCACCTCGCGCACGTCCCGGACGAACGAGCCCTTCTCCGAGACCTGCGCGTTGAGCAGCTCGATCTGCTGGCGCAGCACCGGCAGCTGGTGGGCGGCCTCGACGAACTCCGGGTGCTTCTCCATGGACACGAGCTGCGCGCGCAGCTGGGCCACCTCGGCGCCGAGCTCCTCGCGCCGCTGGAGCCGGGGCGGAATGTCCGCCGGCGTGTCCACGTCGAACACCTCCATCGCCTTGCGCACCGCCGCCGCCTCGGCCTCGAACTCCTCGAGGATCTTCTTCTCGCGCACGACGAACATCTCGCCCTTGCGGCGCACCTTGTCGGTGTACTGCAGCTCGTCCACGTAGCGCAGGGCCAGCACCGCGGCGAAGCCGAAGGCGGGGATGTCCAGCAGCCCCACGTACCGGGCCTGGGCCGGCAGCACGAGGCCCGCGATGAAGCACGCCACGCCCGCCGCCACGGCGATCCAGAAGTTGCGGTTGCGGGTGAGCGGCTCCACGTCCGGCAGACGCCGCGACTCCTCCTCGGCCGCCTCACGCTCGGACTCGAGGCGCGCGATCGCATCGTCCTTCCGCGCGATGAGCTTCGGGTAGCGCTCCGCGCGGGCCACGATGTCCTGGGGCAGCCCCAGTGATTCGGGCGTGGGCTCGGCGGCCCAGGCCGCCTCCACCTGGCGCAGCTTCTCCTTCAGCCCGTCCGTGCTCCGCAGCTTCGACTCGAGATCGAACACCTGCGAGTTGAGCCCGTCCACCTCGAACTGGAGGTTGTCCACCTCCTTGCAGAAGACGTACTCCCTCTCGAGCTCCTTCAGCTTCGCCTCGGCGGCGGGGAGGTCCGAGGCGGGCATCACCGCGGGCATGCCCGGAGAAGAAGGCGCGTGGAGGCCCGGCAGGCTCGGGGACGACTGCGTGCGCAGGGCGGGCATGCCCGGGGTCGACATCGCGCGCAGACCCGACGTGGAGGCCGCGCGGCCCGCGCCCCGAGGCCGACGCGAGGGCAGCTGCGCCGCCTGGAGGCAGTAGAGCTGCTCGAACGAAGTGCGCGGCGGGAGCCCCGCCTGGCCGCGGAGGAACTGGTTCGCGTCGGTGGTGTCCTGCGTCACCAGCTCCGGCTGCTTCGTCGTGGGATTGAGCCGGTGCAGAGAGCCACCACCCCCCAGCTCGCGCAGCACGCGGTAGGTGACGTTGTCCTGCCCCACGAAGGTGAGCGCGGCCTTGCCCGGCTTCTGCGGCGAGGCGGCGAGAGCGGCGTCTCCACCCCTCCCGTCCGCGTACAGCAGCGCGAGCGCGAGTCCGGCCAGCGGGCTCGATTCCGTGGGCGGCTTGAGCACCAGATACCCGGACTTGAAGGCGAAACGGCCCGTGGGAGAGAAACCCCGGACGTTCTGGACGGCGACCTCGACGAAGTTCATGCGCCCCCCATTCTAGCGCGCACGGGCATGAAAAAAGGGAGTGCCCTCGTAAGAGGACACTCCCTTTTCGAGAAACCGGGCCGCGAGGCGCGGGAACCGGCTCAGGCCCTCGCCTGCTCGGCGGCCTTGCCCGACGAGGTGGCGCGACGCATCTCCGCGTCCTCCTGGGTCTCCACGCGGGAGGCCTTGCCCTTGAGGGCACGGAGGTAGAAGAGGCGGTTGCGGTTCACGTTGCCGCGGCTCAGGACCTCGATCTTCTCGTAGCGCGGGCTGTGCACCGGGAAGATGCGCTCCACGCCGACGCCGAAGGACACCTTGCGCACGGTGAAGGTGGCGCGGTTGTTGCCCTTCGTCTTGCGGATGACGACACCCTCGAAGGCCTGCACGCGCTCCTTGTCGCCTTCCTTGATCTTCCAGTGGACGCGAACGGAGTCACCCGTGCGGAACGGGGTAACGTCCTGGCGGAGATTCTTGGCCTCCACGTACTCGATAGCGCTGCGACGCATGACTTGACTCCAGTAATCCCCTGATGCTCGGACTCGGGGTACGTAACTTGAGAGCGGGCCGTACTACCAGAGAGCCGGGGGTCGGACAAGCCCGCAGAACACCGACCATAGGCCCAGAAACCATCGGAGGGGCTACAGCTCCTCCTCTTTCTTCGCCAGCAGCTTCATGTCCGCCTTGCCGAGCTCCAGCCGGGCGTACAGGTCCGGACGCCGCTCCCGGGTCAGCTGCAGGGCCTTCCAGCGCCGCCATCGGGCGATGCGCGCATGGTCTCCCGACTGAAGCACGGCGGGCACCTCGACGCCACGGAAGACGGGCGGCCGGGTGTAGTGGGGGTGCTCCAGCAGCCCCTCCTCGAAGCTCTCGGTGACACTGGACGTCTCGTTGCCCAGCACCCCCGGCAGCAGCCGCGCCACCGCGTCCACCACCGCCAGGGCCGCCACCTCGCCCCCGGTGAGGATGAAGTCCCCCAGGGACACCTCCCCGTCCAGGTAGGGCATGACGCGCTCGTCCACGCCCTCGTACCGGCCGCACACGAGGATCAGTCCGGGCTCCTTCGCCAGCTCGCGCGCCCTGGCCTGGGTGAACACGGGGCCCCGCGGGCTCATCAGCAGCACCTTGGACCCAGCCGGAGCACGGGCCCGGGCGGCCTCGATGGCGGCCACCAGCGGCTCGGGCTTCATCACCATGCCGGCCCCGCCCCCGTAGGGCGTGTCGTCGGTGACGCGGTGCTTGCCCTCGGCGAAGTCACGCACGTAGGTGACCGTGACGCCGAGCAACCCCTTCTCCTGGGCCTTGCCGAGGATGCTCGCGCCCAGGTAGCCGGACACGCTGTCCGGGAAGAGGGTCAGCACCTCCACGGGGTACATCAGTCCGCTCCCCCTTCATCCTCGCCCCCGCCGACCTCCAGGTACTCCGGGGGCTTCACCACGAGCCGCCCACCCGGGACGTCCACCGTGGAGACGAAGTCGTCGGCGAAGGGCACCACCAGCTCTTCCTTGCCCTCCGCGCGGATGACGAGGTTGGGCACCTCGCCGGTGCTCCACAGCTCCTCCACCCGGCCGAGCACGTTGCCCGCCTCGTCCACGGCGGTCAGTCCCACCAGGTCACCCTGGAAGTACTCGTCCTCGGCGGGGGGCTCGAGATCCTCCCGGAACGCGAGCACGGTGGCGCCCACCAGCGCCTCGGCGTCCTTGCGCCCCTCCACCTCCTCGAAGACGACGAGCATCTCCTTGGGGGTGGGACGGACGGACTCGATGCGCAGCACGCGCTCGGGGCCGGTGCGCGGACGCACGAGCACCCGCTCGACGAAATCGAGCGTCTCGGACTCCGGGTCGAAGGTGCGCACGGCCACCTCTCCCCGAAGACCATGGGCGCGGGCCACATAGCCCAGCTCGAGATGGGGTTTGAGCGTCACTGGCCTTCAGGAGAGGCGGCGGACGCGGGAGTCTGCTGGCGCCGGTCATCCTGGATCTCCAGGCGGACCTTCTGGCCCTGCTTCTGGGCCGCGGCACCGAGCAACGTCCGGAGGGCGCCAACGGTGCGCCCATCACGGCCGATGACCTTGCCCACATCCTCGGGGGCGACCTTCAGCTCGAAGAGCCGGGCCCCTTCCGCCTCGGATGCACGCAGGCTGACCTGGTCGGGTCGATCGACCAGGGCCCGCGCGAGATAGATGATGAGCTGCTCCACGCTGTCCGCTCAGCCCTGCGAGGGAACTAGGCCTTGGGCGTGGCGGCGGCGGCGGCGCGCTTGTGGCGCTTGATGAGCTCGAACACCGTCTCGGAGGGCGTCGCGCCGGACTTCAGCCAGTAATCCAGGCGGTCAGCGTCGAACTCCACCTTGGCCGGGTTGTGGTTGGGGTCGTAGGCGCCCACGGCCTCGATGAACTTGCCATCCCGGGGGTTCCGGGAGTCGGTGGCCACCACGTGGTAGTACGGCTTCTTCTTGGCGCCCGCGCGGGCAAGACGGAGAACAACGGCCATTTCTGATGCTCCAGGTGAAAACTGAAGGTGAAGACGAAGGTGATCAGCTTGGAGGGGGGCGCTCTTAACGCCCCCCCGAGCGGATTGTCAAGGAAGCTCGGGGTTTTGCGTCGTTTCCGACGCGTTTTCACCACCCCGGTTGGCCAGCTGGCCACACGCACCGGCGATGTCCCGGCCCCGGTTCTGCCGGATGAAGGCCGCCACATGGCCTTCACAGAGGATCTCCCGGAAGCGCTCGGCCCGCTCGTCCATGGTGGTCTTGAACCCGAGCCCCGGGTTCTCGTTATACGGAATGAGGTTCACCTTGGCGGGGATGTCCTTGAGCAGCTCGATGAGCCGGTAGGCATCCTCGTCGCTGTCGTTGAAGCCCTGCAACAGGACGTACTCGAAGGTGATGCGCCGGCCCTGACGCAGGGGGAACTTGCGGCAGGCGTCCAGCAGCGCCGCGATGTTCCACTTGCGGTTGACGGGCATCGTCTTGGAGCGCTGCTCGTCGGTGCTCGCGTTGAGCGAGATGGCCAGCTTCACGTCCGTCTCCTGGCCGAAGCGCTCGATCATCGGCACCAGGCCCACCGTGGAGACGGTGATGTGGCGGTGGCTGAAGTTGGGCCCGTCCTCGGACTGGAGGATGGAGAGCGCCGTCTTCAGGTTCTCGAAGTTGTGCAGGGGCTCGCCCATGCCCATGAAGACCAGGTTGGAGAGCGGGCGCAGCGTCTCCAGCTTCTCCAGCTTGCGCACCTCGCGGTTGACCGCGTGCACCTGGGCGACGATTTCACCCGGGGTGAGGTTGCGCTTGAGGCCCAGCGTGCCCGTCATGCAGAAGCTGCACGCCATGGCGCAGCCCACCTGCGTGGACACGCAGAGCGTCTTGCGATCCTCCGAGGGCATGTAGACGGACTCGATGTAGCGGTCGTCCCGGGTCTTCCAACGGTACTTGATGGTGCCATCCACCGAGCGCTGCTCGGCGTCCTTCACCAGGGGGACGATCTCCGCCCGGGCCTTGAGCTTCTCGCGCAGGCCCTTGGAGAGGTCCGTCATCTCGTCGAAGGAGGTGGCGCCGCGCTGGTGGAGCCACCGGTACACCTGCCCGGCGCGGAAGGAGCGCTCGCCCAGCTCCTCGGTGAGGAAGCGGGTGAGGCCCTCCAGCGTGAGGCTGGAGACCTCCACGAGCTTCGCGGGCGCGGGGGCCGGCGCGGGCACGGGGGCGGTATCGGCGGGGAGGGGGGTGGACTCGGGCAGCATCGTCATGGTTCCAACGGGGGATGTGTGGGCGTCCCTTCCCACAACCTGGGACGTGGAGTCAAAGGAGCACTCGTCCCCTCCCCCGCTGGGAGACAGTCTACTGCTCGAGCCGCGAGCACCACTGGTCATTGAAGACCGTGTCCAGGTAGGCCCCGCCCTTGTCCGCGCACAGGAAGACGACGTTGGGCGGAGACACCGCCCGCATCGTCGGCAGGTAGCGCTTCACCGCCGCGTAGCACGAGCCCGAGGAACCGCCCACCAGCAGACCGTGCCGGAACAGCAGCTCGCGGCACGCCCGCACCGTGTCGATCTCCGGCACCATCACCACGTCGTCGATGAGGGCGCGATCCACCAGCTCCGCCCTCACGCTCGCGCCAATCCCGGGGATGTAGCGCTTCTTCGGCGCCCCTCCGAAGATGACCGAGCCCTCCGCGTCCACGGCGATCACCTTCGCGTTGGGGAACTGCTCCTTCACCCGCGTCGACACACCGGCGATCGTCCCGCCCGTGCTCACTCCCACGAAGACGTAGTCCACCTGCTTGAAGGCCCGGCAGATCTCCTCGCCCGTGAAGCGGTAGTGCGCCTCGGCCACCAGCGGGTTGCCATACTGGTTCGGCCAGTACGAGACCGGCGACGAGCAGAGCAGCTCCTGCACCTTCCTCAACCGCGTCTTCAGGAAGCCGCCCGTCTCGTCCCGCTGCTCCACCTTCACGACCGTCTCGCACATCCGCCGCAGGTACGCCTCGTTCGCCCCGGCGATGTTCGGATCGATCACCGGGATGAACTTCAGCCCCAGCAACCGGCAGTAGCTCGCCATGGCGTTGGCGAAGTTCCCCGAGGACGACTCGACGAGCGTCGTGTCCTGCGTCACCTCGCCGCGCTCCACCGCCGTCTTCAGCAGCCAGAACGCGGGGCGATCCTTCAGGCTACCAAAAGGGTTGTTGTACTCAAGCTTGGCGAACAGCCGGATCCCCTCCTCGTTCAACTCCACCACGGGCGTTTCCCGCAGGCTTCGCTGGAGCTGGTGGAGGCGTTCGGGCAGGGAGGGATTCTGAGAAGGCATGACTAGCGACCTCGCCAAGATGGCTTCACTGCACTTTTCCTGTACTGATCAACAGTAGTTTTGTTTTCATCGAAAGTCCACACATCGCGTGAAAAACTGCCATTCCTGACTTAGTGACAATCGAGGTGATTGTGGGAGACTGTGGGTCCAAAAGGAGACACACCGGGAGTCACACAGCGGTCCGTTTTTTCGATGCTTGCTTGAATTCTACACTGGTTGATACCCTACACTCCTGGACTGACCCAGCCCACCCGAGCCGAGAAGATGGCTGCTCAAGAGCAAGCAAAAGAGAGCGCGCCCGAGATGTCCGAGCTGGAGGTCGCACCGGAAGTGTGGCCCACGGGCACGGGGCGAGAAGTGGGCCGCGTCCCCCAGCTGATCGGCATCGAGACGCTGCGCAGGCTGTCCGAGGTGAAGCCGGTGGTCAGCACCTGGCTGATCGCCCTGCAGTACGGAGGCGCCGCCGCCGCGATCTGGGTGAGCGAGCGGTGGTGGAACCCGCTGCTGTACGTGGTGGCCGTGATGTTCATCGGCGCCCGGCAGCAGGCGCTCGGGCTGCTGATGCACGACGCGTCCCACTTCCGGCTCTACCGCAACCGGAAGCTCAACGACTGGGTGGGCGACAACGTGCTGGCCAAGCCCATCTTCCAGTCGATGTACAGCTACCGGGCCATCCACAACGTGCATCACCAGCAGCTGCTGAGCGAGGCGGACAACGACCACTGGTTCTACCGGCACTTCCCGGTGAGCCGCCGCAGCCTGGTGCTGGACATGCTCGCCTCGCTCTGCGGCTACGACGCCTTCAAGTTCTTCAAGCAGATGAGCGACGGCAAGCCGTTGCTGCGCGTGGGGCTGGTGGGTCTGTTCGCCGGATTGGTGGGGCTGACGGTGGCGGGCTTCTATCCGGTCCGGCTGCTGCTGCTGTACTGGCTGGTGCCGGCCTTCACCTGGCTCTTCTTCATCAGCTTCCTGCGCATGCTGGCCGAGCACTCCATCGAGATTCCAGGCCACCCCGCGCTGCTCACCCGGAGCTGGGACATCCGGCTCAACCTGTTCGAGCGGCTCTTCGTCCTGCCCCAGAGCAATGCCTACCACGCCGCGCATCATCTCTACCCGAGCGTACCGGCGTTCCAGCTACCCCAGCTACAGCGGCTGCTGAGCCAGCACCCTGTGTACCAGGAGAACGTGCCGCAGGCGCGCGGCCTCCTGAAGCTCCTCCGGGAGAAGACCGGAGAGCCGGTCAGGCCGAGCGCCCCGTAGGAACGGGACGGGCAGCGGCCGGAGCCCCCCGCTCCAGGAAGCGCTCGATGACGTCCGCGGCAGGCGTCAGCTCCTCCGCCTGCCGGAAGCGATCACGGAACGCCTGGACGTTGCTCCGGTAACGGGGATTCGTGGTGACCTCGTCCAGCTGGGCCAGCAGCGACTCGGTGGTCGTCTGGAACGGCATGGCGCGGACACCCACGCCATGGTGCACCACGCGCGCGGAGATGCCCGGCTGGTCGTACACCATGGGGATGACGACCATGGGCACGCCCATGGAGATGCACTCCTTGACGCTGTTGAAGCCGCCATGGGTGATCATCGCCGTGGCCCGGCGCAGCATCGCCATCTGCGGCGCGTGCCGCACGGCGATGACGTTGGGGACGACCCCGTCGAAGGCCCCCACCTCGAGCTTGCGGCCCAACGAGAGCACGAACTGCCAGTCCGGCTTGCGCGCCGCCACCTCAAGCACATGGCGGAAGAGCCGCGCATCCAGGTCCGTCTGGAAGGCCAGCGTCCCCAGGTAGACCAGCACCAGGGGGCGATCCTCGCGCAGGCGCTCCCAGGGGAAGTCCACCTCCTGCCGCTCCAGATCCACCGAGGGGCCGGTATAGAGGTATTGCCCGCGCGGGACACCCGCCGACGTCCCCAGCTCGGCGAACTCGCGCGGGCAGAGCACCAGCTCCGGAGCCCAGGCACTCACGGTGCTGCCCGAGAAGTCGAGCTGCTCGGGGGGAAAGCCGTAGCGCCGCGCGAGCCGCAGCAGGTGGCGCACCTGCCGGGTACGGAACAGCCGGCGCAGCCGCATGCGATAGGTGTTGCGCACCCAGGCCGCCTCGATGAGCAGCTTCGTCTTCAGCTGCCCATCCGGCACCAGCGGCGAGCTCAGCGGAGGCAGTCCCTCCTCGCGCCGCATGGGCAGCGTCGTGTTCAGCAACACGCACGGAACCTTGTGCCCATACGCCACCAGCGGCGGCTCCGGGTGCATCACGTCGCACAGGAGCAGGTCCGGCTTCAGCCGCGTGAAGGGCTCATCGAGCGCCCCCGCCTGCATCGCCGCCAGCATCCGCTCCTCCTGGCGATCCATCTCCCGGGAGAACTGGTAGAGCCGCAGCCCGCTCAGCTCCTTCACCTGCTCGAGCACTCGCGCCTGGAAGCCCTTGGGGCACAGGTCCGCGAGCACTGGCACGAACTCGAAGCCCTCGGCCTTGATGAAGTCTTCCAGGTCCGCCAGCCCGCAGTAGACCACCCGATGACCCCGCTCACGCAGGCCCTTGGCGATCCTCAGCGACGGGTTGACGTGCCCCTGTTGGTCGATCGGCGAGACGACGATGGTGGCCATGGTTCTAGCGCAGTGGCTTCGCGGCGGGGCGCAGCGCCACCACGCCCTTGGAGAAGAGTCCCTGGAGCAGCTCCAGCTCGCTCTGTGGAATGGACCGGGCGAGGACCTCACCCGCCCGATGACCGCGCACCTCCCCCAGCAGCCGCATCTCCTCGGGCTCCAGCGTCACATGCGCGAAATCCGAGACGACGTGACCCTCCTCGTCCATGCCGCGCACCAGGGGGCTCGGTTGCACCTCCAGCGTCTCGAAGGCGAGAGGCTCGGGCTCGGGACCCTCGAGCCGCCGCAGGCAGGCCTCCACGTCGCGGGAGAAAGCCTCACGGGTGAAGGTGCGGAGGATGTGCTCCCGTCCGCGCAGACACGCGGCGGCATTGGCCTGGGGGGCCCGCACGTCCTCGAAGATGTGCGCGGCCACCTCCGCGTAGGCGCCGACATCCCCGAAGGCCATGCCGACTCCCTCCCGCACATGCAGACCGTGCCCGGGCGGCAGGGCATGCCGGTTGTTGCCGATGCCGTTGGTGTAGACAGGACACCCGTTGAACACCGACTCGAGCACGTAGAACCCGAAGGGCTCGGGAAAGACGTTGTAGGCCAGGCCGAAGCGCGCCGCCCGGAAGAGCTGGAAGAGCGCCGCCTGGCTCAGGTGCCCCACGGGCACCAGCACGTCCTCCAGCGTGAGGCCCATCGCGTCCAGGCCCGCCTGGGCCGCCTCGGACTCGGGCGACTTGCTGGCGAAGGCCTGCGCCACCTGCGCGAAGTCCTCCTCCACGATGGCCAGCCGGAAGCGCCGCCCCAGGCCATGCTCCAGCGCCATCCCGTTGAGGTTGAGCAGGATGGCGGTGACGGCCTGCCAGTCCGCCTTGAACGGCTGGAGCGCATGACCGATCACGTCCTCCCCCTCGAGCAGGCGCCGCAGGTGCTCGGGCAGCTCCCCGCCCTTCATCCGAGGGTCTCCATCGGGATGCTCGACACACGGCAGCGCCGGTGTGAGCCGCGACACGGCGTGGAAGGCCCTGGGCTCCAGACAGCGGCGCCGGCTCCAGTCCGGCATCGCCAGCAGCGAGGTGAGCACCTCCTCCATGTAGCCTGAGAGGACACAGTACCGGTCGATGGCCGGAGTGCCGAGCCAGCTGGCGGGTGAGCCCATGAGACCGTGGAACAGGACGAGCGTCCTGCTCGCCAGCTCCCTTCCGGGCGGATGCATGGCCAGACCCCGGTCACAGTAGACGGCGAGATCCGCCGGGGGCCGCGCGCGCAGGCGGCGGATGCGATCCGCGGTGGCCAGGGGGATGAGCCCATTTCCCGGCACGGGATGCTGCCGGTAGAAGCCGTCACAGGTGTAACCGGATTGTGACAGCTCCTCGGCGAGCTGCGCGTTGAGGAACCCCGAGGCGCTGCTGTAGGGCTCCGCCTCCATCAGCAGTGTCGCACGTTTCGTCACGTCTCTGGCCTCCTCGGGGAGATGGCTACGGGCAGACGGGCAACCGGGCACCGGCCGCGGGGACGGCACCGATGGTTTCAGGTCGGTCCCGACCTGTAGCATCGGACCTTCGCAACATGGTTGCAGTTCACTTATTGACTGATTCCTTCAATTAGAGAACTGTAATCCAGTACAAATACAACACCTACGAAAAAGGCGCGAGGGGAAGCCGCGCCCCGCCGCCACACCCGAGGAGAGCGCATGTCGACCGGTATGGACGCGAAGCAGCCGGGTACGTTGATCGAACTGCTCCAACACCGGACGAGAGAGGCGGAGAATCGGGGCGCCTACATCTTCCTGGAAGCGGGAGAGGAGACGCAGTGGACGTACGGTGAGCTGGATCGTCGCTCACGGGCGATCGGCGCGATGCTGCAGGGAGTGGGCGCGGCCGGGGAGCGCGTGGTGCTGCTCTACCCGCCGGGGTTGGAGTACATCGCCGGCTTCTTCGGGTGCCTCTACGGAGGCGCGGTGGCGGTGCCCGCCTACCCGCCGGATCCCTCGCGCATGGAGCGCACCCTGCCGCGGCTGATGGCCATCATCCGCGACTCGCGGGCCTCGGTGGTGCTCACCACCTCGTTCATCGCCGGCATGGCCGAGGGACTGTGCGAACAGGCCCCGGAGCTGAAGGCCCTGAAGTGGGTGGCCACCGACGAGCTCGAGGCCGGTGTGGAGCGGACCTGGAAGGATCCGGGCCTGACGGGCGACGCGCTGGCATTCCTCCAGTACACCTCGGGCTCCACCGGGACGCCCAAGGGGGTGATGCTCAGCCACGGCAACTTGATGAGCAACCTGCAGCACATCAAGGAGCGCATGGAGCAGACCCCGAAGACGCGCTGCGCCTTCTGGCTGCCGCCCTACCATGACATGGGGCTCATCGGCGGCATCCTCTCGCCGCTGAACGCCGCCTGCGAGGAGGCCACGGTGCTGATGGCGCCCATGACCTTCCTCAAGCAGCCCGTGCAGTGGCTGGAGGCGATCAGCCGCTACCGCGCCACGCTGAGCGGAGCGCCCAACTTCGCCTTCGACCTGTGCGTGAGGAAGACGACGCCCGAACAGCGCGAGGCGCTCGACCTGAGCTGCTGGTCGGTGGCCTTCAGCGGTGCCGAGCACATCCGCGCGGAGACGCTGGACCGCTTCACCCAGGCCTTCGCCGTCTCGGGCTTCAAGCCGGAGGGACTCTACGGCTGCTACGGCCTCGCGGAGGCCACGCTGCTGGTCACCGGTGACCGCAAGGGCAAGCTGCCCGTCCGCCGCACGGTGGATGCCACCCGCCTGGAGCGGCTGGAGGTGCTGCCGGCCGACCTGGGCAAGCCGGGCGCCGTGGAGCTGGTGAGCTCGGGCCTGGTGCCCACCGGACAGAAGGTGCTCATCGTCGATCCGGACACGTGCGTGCCCTGCCCTCCCAACCGCATTGGCGAGGTCTGGGTGAAGGGCCCCAACGTGGCCCGCGGCTACTGGAACCGGCCCGAGGAGTCCGAGCGCACCCTCCACGCCCGACTGGCCGACACCGGCGAGGGCCCCTTCCTGCGCACCGGAGACCTGGGCTTCATGGTCGATGGGGAGCTGTTCCTCGCCAGCCGCATCAAGGACCTGATCATCCTGCGCGGACGCAACCACTACCCGCAGGACCTGGAGCTGACGGTGGAGCGCAGCCACCCGGCGCTGCGGCCCGGATGCACCGCGTGCTTCTCCGTGGAGGCCGAGGGCGAGGAGCGTCTGGTCGTCGTGCAGGAGGTGGATGCGCGCCAGTCCTTCGAGCCCGAGGAGACGGTGGCCGCCATCCGCCGCGAGGTCGCCCTGCGGCACGACGTGCAGGTGTACGCGATCGCCCTGATCGCCACCGGTAGCATCCAAAAGACGACCAGCGGGAAGATCCAGCGCCGGGCGAGCAAGATGGCCTGGCTCGACAACAGCCTGGAGGTGGTGCACGCCTGGCGCGCTCCCGCCGAGGCCCCCGCCCCCAAGCCCGCCCCGGCTCCCGTCGCGACTCCCGCGCCGCGTGCCCCCGAGGCCCCCGCGGCGCGCACCGCCCCCGCCTCCGCCACCGAGCGCCAGATCCAGGCCCTGCTGGTGGAGTTGATGGCCGAGGCCGTGGGCCAGCCGGCCGCGAACATCGACGCGCGCCAGCCCTTCGTCCACTACGGGTTGGACTCGGTGGCCAGCGTGCGGCTGGTCGGCGATCTGGAGTCGAAGCTGGGCCGCAAGCTGTCCGCCACCCTCGTCTGGGAACACCCCAACATCGAGGCCCTCGCGCGCCACCTGGCCGAGGGACAGCCACAGTCCCAGGCAACGGCGACGGCACCCCGGGAGCAGCCCTCCCAGGCCGAGCCCATCGCCATCGTGGGCATGGGCTGCCGCTTCCCCGGCGCCGAGGGACTCGATGCCTTCTGGAAGCTGCTGTCCGAGGGCGTGGATGCCATCCGCGAGGTGCCTGGCGACCGCTGGGACGTGAACGCGTACTACGATCCGGATCCCACCGCGCCCGGGAAGATGAACACGCGCTGGGGCGGCTTCCTCGACGGGCTGGATCGCTTCGACCGGACCTTCTTCGGCATCTCCCCCCGCGAGGCGGCGCGCATGGACCCGCAGCAGCGGCTGCTGCTGGAGGTCGCCTGGGAGGCCCTGGAGGACGCGGGGCTCGTGCCCGAGAAGCTGGCGCGCACGCCCACCGGCGTCTTCGTGGGCATCTCGCACAGCGATTACGGCGTCAAGCAGCTGGCCCAGACGGAGCTGGCGGATGCGTACGCGGGCACCGGCAACGCCCTGAGCATCGCCGCCAACCGGCTCTCGTACCTGTTGGATCTGAAGGGCCCGAGCCTCGCGGTGGACACCGCGTGCTCCTCCTCGCTGGTGGCCCTGCACCTGGCCTGCCGCAGCCTGCGCTCGGGTGAGTCCACCCTCGCGCTGGTGGCGGGCGCCAACGTGCTGCTGTCGCCGGAGCTCACCGTCAACTTCAGCAAGGCCGGCTTCATGGCCCCGGATGGGCGCTGCAAGCCCTTCGACGCGAGCGCCAACGGCTACGTGCGCAGCGAGGGCGTGGGCCTGATCGTCCTCAAGCCGCTCTCCCAGGCGAAGGCGGATGGCAACCGCATCTACGCCGTCATCCGCGGCAGCGCCGTCAACCAGGACGGACGCTCCAACGGGCTCACCGCTCCCAACCGTCAGGCGCAGGAGGCCGTGCTGCGCGAGGCCTACCGCGACGCGGGCGTGCTCCCCGCCCAGGTGAGCTACACCGAGGCCCACGGCACCGGTACGTCGCTGGGTGACCCGATTGAAGCCATGGCGCTGGGCACGGTGCTCACCGAGGGGCGCGCGCCGGGCAGCAAGTGCGCGATCGGCTCGCTGAAGAGCAACGTCGGCCACATGGAGGCGGCGGCGGGCATCGGCGGCATCATCAAGACGGCGCTGAGCCTGCAACGCGGCGCCCTCCCGCCCACGCTGCACTACCGCTCGCCCAACCCGCACATCCCCTTCTCCGAGCTGCCGCTGCGCGTGGTGCACGGCTCGCTCGAGCCGTGGCCCGAGGCGCAGATGGGCATCGCCGTGGCCGGGGTGAGCTCCTTCGGCTTCGGCGGCACCAACGCGCACGTGGTGCTTGCAAGCGCTCCCAAGTTCAGCGGCTCGCGGCGTGGCGGTCCGGGTGGTGGCGGAGGCGGTCGTGGCACGGGCCGGGCGAAGCTGCTGCCCGTGTCGGCACGCAACCCCGACGCGTTGAAGGCGCTGGCCGCGCGCTACCTGGAGGCCGTGGAGCGCGAGGGCGCGGAGCCCGAGCGGCTGGAGGAGATCTTCGCCGGGGCCGCCCTGCACCGCAGCCACCACGCGCACCGTCTGACCGTGCGGGCGAGCACCGCCGAGGAGCTGGCGGATGGCCTGCGCACCTTCCTCGAGGGCCAGGCCCGGCCCGGCGTGCACTCCGGCCACGCCGGCTCGCGGCCCAAGGTGGCCTTCGTCTTCAGTGGCCAGGGCCCTCAGTGGTGGGCCATGGGCCGCGGACTGCTCGCCCATGAGCCCGTCTTCCGCCAGGTGGTGGAGCAGTGTGACGAGCTGCTGCTGCCCCTCGCCGGCTGGTCCCTGCTGGACGTGCTGAACGCGGACGAGGACGCCTCGCTCCTGACGCAGACCGAGTACGCCCAACCGGCCCTCTTCGCCCTGCAGGTGGGACTGGTCGCGCTGTGGCGCTCGCTGGGTGTGGAGCCGGATGCCGTCGTCGGTCACAGCATCGGCGAGGTCGCCGCGGCCCACGTGGCTGGAGCCCTCACGCTCCCCCAGGCCATCCACCTCGTGTACCACCGCGGCCTCCTCATGCAGAGCGCCACCGGCCTGGGGAAGATGGCGCTGGTGGAGCTGCCTCCACAGCAGGTCTCCCCGCTGCTCAGGGGCTACGAGGACCGGCTGTCGCTCGCCGCTCACAACGGCCCCTCGTCCTCGGTGATCTCCGGTGAGACCGCCGCCCTTCAGGAGGTGCTGGAGGAGCTCGCCCGGCGCCAGGTGCCCACGCGGCTGCTGCCCGTGGACTACGCCTTCCACAGCCCTCAGCTGGAGGAGCTCCAGCCCGAGCTGGCCTATGAGCTGGAGGAGCTCCAGCCCGAGCGCACCTCGGTGACGATGGTGTCCACGGCGCTCGGCCGGCCTCTGACGGGCCTGGAGCTGGGCGGCCACTACTGGGCCGGACAGATGCGCATGCCGGTGCTCTTCGCCCCCGCGATCGAGCACCTGGCCGACAACGGCCACACGCTCTTCCTCGAGGTGGGCCCGCATCCGGTGCTCGCGGTGGACATCCAGCAGGTGCTGCGCGCCCGCGGCCGCGAGGGCCTCGTGCTGCCCTCGCTCCGGCGCAAGGAAGACGACCACGGCGTGCTGCTCGCCTCGCTGGGAGCGCTCTACTGCCAGGGCCTGGAGGTGCAGTGGAGCGCACTCCATCCGGAAGGCGCTCCCATCGAGTCCCTGCCTACCTATCCCTGGCAGCGCGAGCGCTGTTGGGTGGACGTGGCCCGCCCGGCCACCTCACTTCGACCCGCATCTCTGGAGGGGCCTCCGGCCGAATGGTTGTTCGAAATGGGGTGGGAACCCGCTGCGCGAACACCCTCCGGGCTCCCTCCCGGAGGATGGCTGGTGCTGGCCGACGCCCAGGGCG